>JASHOI010000090.1 GCA_030041195.1 Streptosporangiaceae bacterium
AGCCCGCCGCCGGCCACGCGGTCCGGCCAGCGGCACGCCGCGGCCGCGTGGCCAGCCTGGTCGGCGCTGTGCCCGGTGCAGCCGACCGCCAGCCTCACCGCGGCGCTGGGCCGGACGGTGCCCGCGTCGCTCAACGGTGAAGTGATCCCGCTGGGCATGTCGGCGGACGGCCAGACCGCCTACGTGTCGGCGTGGACGCCGGGCTTCTCCGGGGTCGCCGCCCTGAACCTGGCCACCGGCCGCATCCGGCACATTCAGCGGTTCCGGAACCCGCAGGACGACCAGGCCGATGGAGCCTCCGGCGGGCAGTGGCTGGCCTGGGAGGAAACCTACTCGCTGGCCACGCTCGATGACTTCACCGTGTACGCCTGGAACTCGGCGACCGGCCGGCTGCTCACGCTCGGCCACTCGTTGAACGGCGCCGGCAACACGCCATGGCCGAGCCCCTGGCACCCGCCAGCGGTTAGCGGCGACTACGCGGCGTGGGCCCAGGGCTACGGGCCGGGCGGCGAGGTCGAGATCCGGCTCGCCGACCTGGCCACCGGCCAGGTCCGGGTGATCCGCGAGGGCCACACTCAGCCGCCGTTCTTCGACGGGAACCTGGTTGTGTGGCCGGAGTCCGACCAGCCGGGCGTGCAGACCACACTGCACGCGTTCAGCCTGACCACCATGCGGCTCGCGGCGCTGCCGCGGGTGCTGCGCCCGGTGCACGGGACCGAGTTCGTGGTCACCGACGGCACCAGGACCGCGTACCTGAACCCGGACATGACCAGCCTGTTCTACTCGCCCGCGCAGGACGTGCGGGCCAGGGAGGTGCTGAGGCTCCCGCCGGGCGATTATTTCTCCGCGCTGGCCATGAGCCCGGGCACCCTGGCCTGGACCACGACCGCGGCCACCTACGTAGCCAGCACCACGACCGGCGGCTACGTTCAGGTGACGCCGGAGTACGGCGACGCGACCGGGTCCGGCTCGGCGGTTCTGATCTCGGACGCGTCGAGCGAAAAAGTCGCGCACCCGGTCCTTCCCCTGCACGTGCTAACCCCCACCCGCATCACCTGGCCCTCCTGCCCATCGACCCAGCACCGCGCAGCCACCCAAAGGACTTAGCGGTTCGCTTTTGTCCGCCGCTGACCGGACAAAAGCGAACCGCTACGGCGTGGATGGTCTTCGCGGGCGCATGGGTGGGCGCGCGCCGGGGGCGGGCGCGCGCCGGGGTGGGCGGGTTGCCGCTGACCTGGGCGGCGGATCCGGCTGCGGCGAAGCTGCCACGCCCCGGCCCGGAACACGAGATGATTCCGCTGGGAAGCAGGACTCTCCGGGCAGAACAGGACGATGCACGATGAGTGAGTCGGGCGAGTCAGCCTCCCAGGCGTTGCCGAACAGCGACGCCGAGCTGATCAAGGCCGTCGCATCGGGTAACGCGGCCGCCTACGCCACGCTGCACGAGCGCCACATGCCCGCCGCGCGGATCCTGGCCAGACAGCTGGTGCCGAGCCCTGCCGAGGCCGAGGAAGTGCTCTCGGAGACCTTCGTCAGGCTGCACGAGGTGCTGCGCCGCGGCGACGGGCCCGCCGAGGCGTTGCGGCCGTTCCTGCTCACCGCCGTGCGGCGGGTGGCACACGAGCGGCACAGCACCACCCTCGCCGGGACCGGCGAGGAGATCCTCGGCATCGGCGAGCCGCTGTTCGTCGACCCGGAAGCGGCCGAGCTGGAGAGCACGCCGCTGGCGCTCGCGTTCCGCGGGCTCCCGGAACGCCAGCGCGCCGTGCTGTGGCACACGGAGATCGAGCGGGGCGATCCCGCCGAGGCAGCCGCTTTACTCGGCGTTACCGCCGACGGCGTGGCCAGCCTCGGCGATCAGGCCCGGGCCGGCCTCAACCAGGCGTACCTGACGCAGTACGCAACCGGCCTCGCCCGCGAGGACTGCAAGGCCGCGGTCGGCAAGCTCGGCCTGCACCTGGCCGACGCCACGCGCGGTGCCGACGAGTCCATGGTGCAGCGTCATCTGCGCGGCTGCCGCGAGTGCCGGACCACCGCCATCGAGCTCGCGGCCTGCAGCCGGTCGCTGCGGCGCACGGTCGCACCGATCTTCCTCGGACCGGCGGCCGCCGCGTACCTGGCCGCGGTCGAGGTGCCGCCGGCGCCCTCGGGCCTGGCGGATGCCGGGCAGCGCTTGCTGCGCCAGGCTCAGCGCCAGATCGCCCAGGCGCCGCACCGGTTCCGTGGCGCAACCCGCCAGCAGCAGACCCTCGCCGGAGGAGTCGCGCTGCTGGCGGCGTTCGGCGTCACCGGGCTCGCGCTGACGCTGACGGCGAACGCCTCTCCGCAGTCGCCGGCCCAGCATCGGGCCGCCGCGGTCGCGTCGCCAAGCCCGTCGACCGGGGCCGAGTCCTCATCGTCGCAGCCCGAGCCCGTCCGCCCCGTGGCCACCACGATGCCGGCGAAGAAGCCCACCGCCACGCCGTCCCCGACCGCGTCGCCGTCGCCCTCCCCAACGCCGTCGGCGTCCCCGTCGCCATCGCCCAGCCCGACCCCGACGCCCACCCCGTCACCGACGCCCTCGCCGCCGCACCACCGGCACCACCACCCGCCGGGCAGCGGCTGACCCACCCAGAACCCGCGGCACCCGCTGACCTGCCGCGACGATCCTGCCCATTGCCCGGCTTGTGCGATACTCGGGACAAACATCGGATCTGTGCGGGCTGGAGGCGCCGCCGTGGCGGTGACGGACGAGGCCATCGAGAAGATCAAAGCGATGATCGTCTCCGGCACACTGCACGCCGGCGACCGGCTGCCCAAGGAGGCGGACCTCGCCGCCGAGCTGGGGCTGTCCCGCAGTTCGCTGCGCGAGGCGGTGCGCGCGCTCGCGCTGGTCAACATCCTGGACGTCAGGCGCGGCGACGGCACGTACGTGACCAGCCTGGAGCCCGCGCTGCTGCTCGAGGCGCTGAGCTTCATCGTGGACTTCCACAAGGACGCCACGGTGCTCGAGTTCCTCCAGGTCAGGCGGATCCTCGAGCCAGCGGCCACGGCCATGGCCGCCAAGCGGATCACCGAGGACGAGATCACCGGGCTCGGCAAGCTGCTGGACAGCCTGGGCAAGCACCCGGAGGTCGAGGACCTGGTCGCCAACGACCTCGAGTTTCACCGGCGGATCGCGGCCTGCTCGGGGAACGCGGTGCTCTGCTCGCTGCTCGAGACCCTGTCCGCGCCGACGACCAGGGCCCGGGTGTGGCGCGGGCTGACCCAGGCCGGCGCCAGGGAGCGCACGCTCGACGAGCACCGCGCGATCCTGGACGCGCTCGCGTTGGGCGATCCGGATGTCGCGAGGTCGTGGGCCACGGTGCACATCGCCAGCGTCGAACAATGGCTCGGGTCCGTGCTCTGATTCACGGGCCGTTACGCGACGCCCGCCCCCCATCGAGCCGGTACACGTCGATCGCGTTCGCGGCGAACACCGCGTCGAGCTCGGCCGGCCCGAGCCGGCCGTCCAGCGTGTTCCTGGCGAGCGCGAGCACCTCGGCGTAGCCCGCGGCGAGCGTGCACACCGGCCAGTCGGACCCGAACATCAGCCGCGCCGGCCCGAACCTCTCGGCCAGATGATCGATGTACGGCGCGATCTGGGCGGGCCGCCAGCCCCGGCCAGCTTCGGTGACCAGGCCGGATACCTTGCAGCAGACGTTCGGCCTGGCGGCGAGGTCGCAGATCTGGGACGCCCATGGTTCCAGGCTTCCGGAAGCGATCGAAGGCTTGGCGCCGTGGTCGAGCACGAACCTGACGTCGCCGAGCTCGCCGGTCACGGCCAGCGCGGCCGGCAGCTGAACCGGGCGGACCAGCAGGTCGTAGGCGAGGCCGGCCGCGCCGACGGCGCTGATGCCGCGGCGCACGTCGGGCCGCCGCAGCCAGTCGGGGTCGGGCTCGTCCTGTGCCAGGTGCCGGATCCCGGCCAGCCGGGTGCCGCCGGGCAGCTCCCGCAGCCTGGCGATCTCGTCCGCCACGGCCGGGCTGGTCAGGTCCGTCCAGCCGACCACACCGGCGACGGTCCCGGACCCGGCCGCCAGCGCGAGGAATTCCTCGGTTTCGGTCACGTCGGCCAGCACCTGCACCAGGACGCTGGCCGTGACGCCCTCCGGCCGGCTGGCCCGCTCGAAGTCGGCCAGGCCGAACGGCCGGTTCAGCGCCGGGAGCCCGTCCAGCCAGGCCTGCCGTCTGGCCGCGGGATCCCAGATGTGCTGGTGCGCGTCGACGATCATGGGATGAGCCCGTCGCTGGCCAGCTCGTCGAACAGCGCGTCCGGGACGTCGCGGGCCAGGTACCCGGCGTCAGCCGTGATCTCGGCGGGGCTGCGCGCACCGACAAGGGCGGCGCTCACCGCCGGGTGGCGCAACGTGAACCGCAGCGCGGCCGCGCCGATCGGCAGCCCGTGCCGCGCGCAAACCGCGCCGATCCGCCGCGCCCGGTCCATGACGTCCGGGGAAGCGGGCCGGTAGTCGTAGGTCGCGGCGGGGCCGGGATCGGCGAGCACGCCGCTGTTGAACACCCCTCCGGCGAGCACCGCCACCCCGCGCCGCTGGCACTCCGGAAACAGCGACACCGCGGCGCTGGTGTCCAGCAGCGTGTACCGGCCGGCCACGAGCACGCAGTCAAGGTCGGCCCGGGGCAGGAACCACTCCAGCATCTCCACCTGGTTCATGCCGACGCCGACCGCGCCGATGACGCCCTGGTCGCGGAGCCCGGCCAAGGCCGGGTACGCGCCGTCGAGCGCCTCGGGCCCGTGGTCGTCCGGGTCGTGGATCAGCACGATGTCGACCCGGTCGACGCCGAGCCGCCCGAGGCTGGCTTCCAGGGAGCGCAGCACGCCGTCGCGCGAGTAGTCGCGCACGCGGGTGAGCTGCGGCGTGCCGTAAAAGCCCTCGGCCCCCTCGACCATCTCGTGCTCGCCGGCCGGCTCGAGCAGCCGGCCGACCTTGGTCGACAGCACATAGCCGCCGCGCGGCCGCCCGGCCAGGAACCGGCCGAGCCGCCGCTCGGACAGGCCCACGCCGTAGTGCGGCGCGGTGTCGAAGGCCCGGATCCCGGCCTCCCACGCGGCGCCGAGCGTGGCCTGCGCGGCGTCGTCGCCCACCGCGGCGAACAGCCCGCCAATAGGCGCGCCGCCGAACACCAGCCGGGTGACCCGGACGCCGGAACGCCCGGCCGGCACCATCGGCAGCACACGGTCCAGCGACCCGCCAGCCCCACCACCCCCACCAGCTCTCACACGCCACTCCTCCGCCCGCTCTGCGGGGCGCCCAACGGGGTGGTGGGGCCCACGCTGTCACTGTTGGAACAGCAAGGGACCCACCACCCCATTGCGAGGTTTTCGATCATGCCGGGAGCGCGGTGTTCGCCCAGGCGGGGCCGGCCGGGAACGAGAACTCGGCGATCGACTCGGGGCGCAGCTCGGTGGACGCACCGGGGGCGGTCGGGGTCAGGTAGCGGCCACCGACCACGACCGCGGGCGTGACGAACTGCTCGTGCAGGTGGTCGATCCACTCGATCACGCGGCCTTCCATGGTCCCGGACACTGCCACATAATCGAACATCGACAGGTGCTGAACGATCTCGCACAGGCCCACCCCGCCCGCGTGCGGGCAGACCGGCACGCCGAACTTGGCTGCCAGCAGCAGGTTCGCGAGGTTCTCGTTCACGCCGGCCACCCGGCACGCGTCGATCTGCATGATGTCGATCGCGCCCGCCTGCAGCAGCTGCTTGAACACGACCCGGTTCGGGATGTGCTCGCCGGTTGCGACGCGGACCGGCACGGCGGCCCGGATCTTGGCCATGCCGAGGATGTCGTCCGGGCTGGTCGGCTCCTCGATCCACTCCGGGCGAACACCGGCCAGCTCCCGGACCCAGGAGATCGCGGTGGGCACGTCCCAGACCTGGTTCGCGTCCAGCGCGATGCCGATCTTCTCGCCGGTCGCCTCGCGGGCGATGGCGCAGCGCCGGATGTCGTCCTCGAGCCGGGCCCCGACCTTGAGCTTGACCTTGCTGAAACCGTCGGCTACGGCCTGCGCGCAGAGCTCGGCCAGCAGCTCATCGGAGTAGCCAAGCCAGCCGGGGGTCGTCGAGTACGCGGGGTAACCGTCGCGTTCCAGGATCCCGGCACGTTCGGCCTTCCCGGCCGCGCCGCGCTCAAGCAGCGCAAGGGCCTCATCCGGGGTAAGCGCGTCGGTGAGGTACCTGAAGTCGACGAGCCGGACGATCTCGGCGGGGGAGAGGTCGGCGAGCAGCCGCCAGAGCGGCTTGCCAGCGCGGCGCGCGGCCAGATCCCAGCACGCGTTCAGCACCGCGCCGATGGCCATGTGCACCACGCCGCGCTCCGGGCCCAGCCAGCGCAGCGGGCTGTCGCCGACCAGCTCGCGGGACAGGCCGCCGAGGTCGGCCAGGGTCTCGTCGAGGTCCCGGCCGGCCACGAACGGTTCCAGCGCCCGCAAGGCGGCGAGCTGGATGTCGTTCCCGCGGCCGATCGTGAACACGTGCGCGTGCCCGGCCAGCCCGTCGCCAGCGTCGGTCCGCAGCACCAGGTAGGCGGCCGAGTAGTCCGGGTTCGGGTTCATCGCGTCCGAGCCGTCGAGCTGCCGGGACGTGGGGAAGCGCACGTCGTAGGTGTCGAAGCCGAGGATCGTCGTCATCCGAGCCCCACGGGGCTGGCGTCGCGGCCGGTCATTCGGCCGTGGCCTCTCCGCCGATGATCCTGGCCAGCAGCAGCGCGAGCAGGATGACCCCGCCGTCCACCGCCTCGATCCAGTAGTTCGAGACGTTGGACAGGTCGAGGATGTTCTGCACCAGGCCCAGCAGGATCACGCCGGATGCGGCGCCGACCATGTTGCCGCGGCCGCCCTTGAGGCTCACCCCGCCGATCACCGCGGCCGCGAACACCGCGAAGATGATGCCCTCCTCGTAGCCCTGGGTGCCGGTGACCGCGCTGACCCGGCCCGCCTCCATCAGCCCGCCGACCGCGGCGAGCAGACTGCCGGCGATGTACACGCCGATCCGGATCCGGTCGACCTTGATGCCGGCGGCGCGGGCCGCCTCGCGGTTGCCGCCGACCGCGTAGATCGCCCGCCCGGCCCGGTGGTAGCGCAGGAACAGGCCGGTGCCGATGAAGATGATCGCGGTGACGATCAGCGAGACCGGTACCTGCCCGTACTCCTTGGCGCCCAGGTAGTTGAACGCGGACGGCAGGTTGAACAGCGTGTTGCCCTTCACGATGCCCTGCTGCAGGCCGGCCAGCACGATCGTCATGCCGAGCGTGACGATGAACCCGTTCAGACGGCCCTTAACGATGAGCACCCCGTTGATCAGGCCGATGAACGCGCCGACGACGAGCAGGACACCGATCGCCAGGTACGGGTTGAGCATGGCGCCGGAGCCGTACTCGAGGGCCGGAACCATCAGCCACGCGGCGACCGTGGGCGCCAGGCCGTAGGTGCCCTCGAGCGAGAGGTCCATCCCGCCGATGAGCAGGATCAGGCTTTCGCCGACGACCGTGACCCCGAGGGCCGAGACCTGCTGCCCGATGCCGGAGAAGTTGGAGGCGGTGAGGAACGCGGGATTGACCAGCGCGCCGACGATCACCAGCAGGACGAGGACCGGGATCAGCGCCGCCTCGCGGAGCAGCGAGATCGCCGCTGCCTGGCGGCTGCGGCCCTGCAGCACCTCCTCGACCTCTGCCCGGCTGTGCTCGGTGACCGCCGGTGGCGAGTCGGCGCGGGCGGCGTCGCCGCGCCAGATCTGTCTCATGCTGAAGGCCCCTGCCCGTCGGATTCGGTCTGCTGTTGCTGCGTGCTGCCATTGCCCGCCGCCAGCCCCTCGGTCGCGGCGATCAGCGCCTCCCGGTCGAACGGCGGAGCACCGAACTCGGTGAACCGCTCGCCCCGGACCAGGACCACGACGCGGTGGCAGATGTCCAGGTCGGAGAGCTCGTCGCTGGCGAGCAGCAGGCCCGCGCCGCTCTGCTCGGTCACCGACGCGAGCTCGGCGAGCAGCAGCGCCTTCGACGCCACGTCGACCCCGCGGGTCGGCGCGATCGCGACGATCAGCCGCGGCTTGCGCGCGATCGAGCGGGCGACGGTGACCTTCTGCTGGTTGCCCCCGGACAGCTCGCCCACCGGCTGGTTCAGGCCGGCCGACACGATCGACAGGGTGCGGGCCAGCGGCGCCATCGCGGCGGTTCTGGCCCGCGGCCTTAGCCAGCCGAGGCGGCGCGCCAGCCAGTCGATGATCGACATGGTCCCGTTCTCGGCCACCCCGAGCTGCGCGACGAAGCCCTCGGCCTGGCGATCCTCGGGGATGTAGCCGACACCGGCGCGCATGGCGAGGTCCCGGCGCCCGGGGGCGAGGGGCTTGCCGTCGATGAGCACGGTGCCGGAATCGTACGGCGCGACGCCGGCCACCGCCCGCGCGAGCGTGGTCACGCCGGCGCTGAGCAGCCCGGTCACGCCGACCCGCTCGCCGGGGTGCACCTCGAGCGAGACGTCACGCAGCGAGCCCTGCGGAGCGGTCGCCGACAGGTGCTCGACCGCCAGGCACGGGGTCCCGGCTGCCGCGGGGGTCTGGCCGCCGGCCGCCGCCCCGGCCAGGGCCGGTGCCTCCGGCGAGCCCGTTGGGGCTGCGGGCTGAGGTACCTGCCGCGCGTCCGCGGTGGCCGCGGGCTGATCGGCTTCCGGTACGTCGGCCGCGGCGTCCGCCGCCGCGCCTCCGGGCGCCGTGCGCCCCACCATCGCGGCGATCAGCTGCTCCTTGGACAGCTTCCTGATCGGCGCGGTCAGCACCATCTCGCCGTCCCGGATCACCGCGGCGTCCTGGCAGATCTCGAAGACTTCCTCGAGGTGATGCGAGATGTAGAGGACGGCCACGCCGCTGCTGACGAGCTGCCGCACCCGGGCGAACAGACGCTGTATGGCGGCGCGCTCCAGCGCCGCGGTCGGCTCGTCGAGCAGCAGGCAGCGGGTGCCGGCGGCGAGTGCCCTGGCGATCTCGACGATCTGCCGCTGCTCGACGGTCAGGCTCGCGCATGGCCGGCTCACGTCAAGGCGGAACCCCCAGTCGGCCATGATCTGCTGGGCCTGCCTCCGCATCTGCCGCCAGTCGACGACCCCGGCCGACCCGGGCTGGTGGCCGAGGAAGACGTTCTCGGCGACCGTGAGCTGGGGCACCACCATCGAGTGCTGGAACACGGTCGCGATCCGGTTGCGCCACGCGTCGAGCGCGCCGAGCGGCGGTGCGGGCTCGCCATCGAAGCGCACCTGCCCGGCATCGGCGGGATAGATGCCGGACAGGATGGAGACCAGCGTCGACTTTCCGGCGCCGTTGCGTCCCACCAGGCCGAGGCAGCGCCCCGGCTGCAGGGTGAGATCCACGCCGCGCAGCGCCTGCGTGCTGCCGAACTGCTTATAGATGCCTGCCGCCTCGACGGCCGGTCTTTCCTCGGCCGTCGAGGCAGCAGGCGTGGGGCCGTGGGTCATCCAGCCGCGGCGGCGGCGCTGCATACGCCGCCGTGCTCGGACCCGTACACGTTGCCCCACAGCTGGCCGTCGGTGACCGGTGTCGTGGTGACCGTGCCGGACAGCCCGTCAACGGGCTTGACCGTGAGCGTCTGCGCCGTCTTGGTGACGAACGGCGCGACGATCGGGTCGCCCAAATTGACGTCGCCCTGGTAGGTCAGCATCTGCAGCGCCGGTGCCCCGCCGCCGGGGTCGCCGGCCTTGAGCACGACGCCCTTGGCCGCGTCGATCGCGTACTTCAGCGCCCATTCGGCGTACAGGTTCGCCGGCTGGGACTGAGACGCGTTGGTGGTCCCGTGGGTGATGTCGCACATCTCGAACGGCACGCCGTCGTCGCTGACCACGAGAACCTTGCCGGTCAGGCCCTTCTGCTTGAGCAGCGGCAGGATCCCGGTGTCCGGGCTGCTCCACTGCGAGTAGATCGCCTTGAGCTTGCTGCCGTAGGCGTTGACCGCGTTCTCCGCGTCGGTCACGGCGGTGGCGTCGACCCAGACCGTCGGGTCCTTCAGGATCGTGACGCCGGGGTCGTTGGCGGCCATGCACGCGTTGAACGCGTTGGTCCGGTCCGCGCCGTTGGAGGAGGTGAGGTCACCCTCGAGGTCGAGCACGTAGCCGGACTTGACCCGGGAGCTGATGTAGGCGCAGGCGTCCAGGCCGTAGAGCAGGTTGGACGCGCGGACCACCATGTACACCTTGCCCACGCCGACGATGGTGTCGACCGAGATCAGCTTCACGTGGTGCGAGGTCGCGTACGAGATAGCCGGGCCGAGGCTGGTGGCCGTCTCCGGGTTTACGATCACGGCCTTGGCGCCCTCGTTGACCAGCTCTTCGATCTGCTGGTTCTGCAGGCTGGCGTTGGCCGCGGCGAGCAGCGGCCCGATGAGCTTGACGTGCAGCTGCGAGGCGTACTGGGTCTCGTAGTTGATGTACGCGGCCCAGAACGCCGTGTTGTTGTACGTGAGGTCGACACCGATCGGGATGGGCGACGAGGATTTCGTAGTAGTGGTTGGGCTGGAGCTAGAGCTCGAGCCGCACCCAGCGATTCCCGCGATGAGGGCCGCGGCCGCGAGGCCGGCCACGGCAGTAACGCCGAAGCGTCTGCGAAGTACCATCGGTCCTCCTGTGTCCACTTCCTCGGGCACACGGCTACCCGCAACCCCCGCTGGCGAGCCATCCGTGTGGGTGAGCGCACGGCCGGCCCGCTGCTCGCAGGTCATCCGCTTGGCACGTGCGTACGCGGCCGCCGGCAGGGCCCCGCTGGCCTTCCGCGTGGCACGTGCCTGGAAAATAGATCCGATGTATCCGGGATGTCAACGGCCGGTCTCGACCCTCGGCCGTACCGTCATCGAAATGATATATTCCGATTTACCTGAGGTTTTCTGGCCGCGACGCTGGCCGGCCGGGTTACCGCGGGCGTTGAAGTCATCCGATCTGTCTCGGGCTAGGACGTGCGAGGCCGGATACGCAGGCCCGACATCCCGCCGTCGACGGCGAGCGCCGTGCCGGTGACCGCGCCCGCGAGCGGGCTGGCCAGATACGCGATCCCCGCGGCAACCTCGTCGGCCGAAACCAGCCGGCCCATCGGCTGGCGCGCGGTCAGCGCCGCACGCTCGGCCGCCGGATCGGGCGCCGCCTGCAGCAGCCGGGCTATCCACGGTGTGTCGGCGGTGCCCGGGGTGACACAGTTCACCCTGATGTGCTCGGCGACGTGGTCGGCGGCCATGGCCAGGGTCAGCGCGTAGACCGCGCCCTTGCTCGCCGAATAAAGCACGCGCTGCGGCAGGCCCGCGATGCCCGCGATCGAGCAGGTGTTGACGATGGCGGCCTCGCCGCGCCTGGCCGCGGATTCGCGCAGCGCGGGCAGCGCGGCGCGCGTGCTGCGGACCATGCCGAGCACGTTCACGTCGAGGACGTGATGCCACTCGGCGTCGTCGTTGTCCGCAACCGTGCCCGCCGCCCCGATGCCCGCGTTGTTGACCAGGATGTCCAGGCCGCCGAGCGCGTCGGCCGCCTCGGCGACCGCCGACCGGACCGCGTCGTCATCGGTGACATCGGCGATGACCGGCCGCAGGTCGGCGTCCAGAGCGCCGCCGCCGAAGCGGCTGTACCCGGAGGGGCCGCCGCCCCCGGCCCCGCTCGGTATCTCGCGGTCCAGGATCGCCACCCGCGCACCCCGCGACGCCAGCAGCCGCGCCGTGGCCAGGCCGATCCCCGACGCGCCGCCGGTGATCAGGGCTGCCAGCCCGGTGAACTCGCCGCTGTTCGGCATGGTCATGTGGCGTGCCTCCGATCGTTCATGGGGTGGGCGGCCTGATGTACCCGATCGTGAGCAGCACATTGGAGTACAGCCGGTCGTCGCCGGTCGCCACGCACACCGCGAGGTCGGGCTTCCGGCACTCGGCGTAGAAGTCGAGACGCCCCAACGGCTGCAACGGCAGGTCGTCGCCGAGCAGCTCACGGTAACGGGAGAACACGGCCGGAGTGCTGCCGTCGTCGGGCCGCATGACCGTGACAGCCTCCACCGGAACCGCTGCCAGCACCGGCTCGAGCACCTGGTCCACGGTCACCAGCCCGGGCCGCAGGTTCAGGTGGATCACGGCCGCCGCCGGGCTGACGTTCGTGCTGTGCGAGTAGTTGGCGTCGGCGAGCAGGACTTTGCCCCCGTGGCCGGCCGCGCCGAGCGCCGCGAGCAGCGGGGGATGAATGAGGGGAAACCGCAGCACCCGCGCATTCTAGCGACGCGCCATCGTGGCCTCTGCTTCCGCGCGCCGCCCCTGGCCTCTGCTTCCGCGCGCCGCCCCTGGCCTCTGCTTCCGCGCGCCGCCCCTGGCCCCCTCCTCGGCGCCCTGGCCCCTGCCTCCGCGGCGCCCTGGCCCCTCCTCCCACGTCCACCTGGCAGAATCACTGATGCGAGCGAGGGCAGGAGGGATCGCGAGATGTCCTTCAGCGGCTGGCCGGCCGAGGCGCTGGACTTTTACGAGGGCCTGGAGGCGGACAATTCCAAGGCATACTGGACCGCGCACCGGGCGATCTATGACGAGCAGGTCCTCGGCCCGATGAGCGAGCTGCTGGAGGAACTCGCCCCGGAGTTCGGCGAGCCGAAGATCTTCCGGCCGTACCGCGACGTCAGGTTCAGCAAGGACAAGTCGCCGTACAAAACCAGCATCGGCGCGGTCATCGGCGACGGCTATATCCAGCTCTCGGCGCAGGGCCTTGCCGCTGGCAGCGGGATGCACATGATGGCCCCGGACCAGCTGGACAGGTACCGGCGAGCGGTGGCCGCCGACGAGACCGGCACCGGCCTCGAGCGCGTCATCGCCGGCATTGAGCGCGAGGGCGTCGGGGTGCACGGGCACGAGGTGCTCAAGACCGCGCCCAGGGGCTACCCCGCCGACCACGCCCGGATCGCGCTGCTGCGCTACAAGGGCGTGGTGACCTGGAAGGAGTGGCCGGTCGAGCCCTGGCTCGGAACCCCGGCGGCGAAGCGCCACGTGGCCGGGTTCCTGGCCGCGAGCCAGCCGCTCTGCGTCTGGCTGGAGGCGAACGTCGGCGCGTCCACGGCCGAGCTGGCCCGGCGGTGACGGTCAGGACGCGCCGCAGTCCGGGCAGAGCCCGAACAGCTCCACCGTGTGTCCCACATCGGTGAAGCCCGCTTCCGCGGCGACTTGCTCGGCCCAGCGCTCGACGGCGCGGCCCTCCACCTCCACGCTCCGGCCGCAGTTGCGGCAGGTCAGATGATGGTGGTGGGAGTCGCTGCGGCATTTGCGGTACAGCGTCTCGCCGTTCGAATCGCGGATGGCGTCGACCCGGCCGTCCTCGGTGAGCACCTGCAGGTGCCGGTAGACCGTCGTGAGCCCGACATGCTCGCCCCGGTTGCGCAGCTCGGCGTGAATCTGCTGCGCACTGAAGAACCCGGGCAGCCCGTCCAGCACCGCGTACAGCGCCTCGGCCTGGCGGGTGCCCCGAATCCGGGTACCGCGGCCGGCCGGTCGGGTGGCAGGCCGGGAAGTGGTCACACACGCACGGTAGCAGCCTTCGGCGGGTTTTCTGACTACCAGCCGCACGGCCCCCCCGGGGCACACCGGCTGCGGCGGGGCAAGATGGAGGACATGGCTGACCGGCTGCGCACGGCGACAAGCCCATACCTGCTCCAGCACGCGGGGAACCCCGTCGACTGGTGGCCATGGTCCGACGAGGCGTTCGCGGAGGCACGCAGCCGCGGCGTTCCGGTGCTGCTGTCGGTCGGATACTCGGCCTGCCACTGGTGCCACGTGATGGCGCACGAGTCGTTCGAGGATCAGCAGACCGCGGCGCTGATGAACGAGCACCTGGTATCGATCAAGGTGGACCGCGAGGAGCGGCCGGACGTCGACGCGGTCTACATGACCGCGACGCAGGCCATGACCGGGCAGGGCGGCTGGCCGATGACGGTCTTCATGACGCCAGACCGGGAGCCCTTTTACTGCGGCACCTACTTCCCGCGCAGCCAGTTCCAGCGCTTGGTCCTGGGGGTGACCGATGCCTGGCGTCAGGAGCGGGGCCGCGTCATCGGGCAGGCGCAGCGGATCGCCGCCGCCCTGAACGAGCAGATGTCGGGCGTCGAGCCCGGCGGCGGCGCGCCGGGGGAGGAGCAGCTGAGCCAGGCCTGCGAGGCCGCGATCGCCGGGCTGGAATCCGGATTCG
>JASHOI010000727.1 GCA_030041195.1 Streptosporangiaceae bacterium
GCCGGCCCGCCGCCCGCTTCCGCCCGCCCGCCGCTTCCGTCGGCCCGCCGCCCGCGCCTGCGCCTGCCGCGCCAGACCCGATGCCGCCGCGCCTGCCTCCAACCGTGATCATTTCGACTCTTCACGCGTTCCGTGACCACAAACCGGGCATATCACCCCGGACATCGACAGGAACACGTGATAAGTGGTGGTGATCAGCCAGACGGGCAGGCGCGCCCGGCCCCCCGCAGCCCGGCTCGCGGGGAAATTCCTTGATCATCGCCACTCTTACTCCGGTTCAGTCATTATCGTGACTATTATGTCCGTTTTATGACCACAATTCGGAGTAAAAGATAGCTTCGCCCGGCAGGGCGGGGGCACGGCGGCCGGGGAAGAGGGGCCCGGCGCGTGCGCCGGGCGTGCGCCGGCGCTAGCGGTCCATGATGGCTTTGCGCTGGGCGCCGTCGACCGGGATGTGCGCGCCGTTGATGAAGCTGGCCCGGGGCGAGGCGAGGAACGTCACCAGAGCCGAAACCTCGTCCGGCCGGCAGATGCGGCCGAACGGGATGGACTCGGTGGCCAGTTCGTGCGCCCGGTCCTGGGAGACGCCCTTGTCGCGGGCGAAGGCCTTCTCCAGCGTGTCCCACCGGTCGGTGGACACCGGGCCGGGGTTGACCGTGTTGATCCGCACGCCGTAACGCCCGTACTGCTCGGCCACCGAGGATGCGAAGTTGATGTCGGCGGCGTTCGCGACCCCGGCGGTCATCTCCCAGTAGCTGGGCTTCAGCCCGTCGTTGCCGACGACGAGCACGATCGCGCCCTCGCCGCGCTCGCGCATGTGGCCGATGACCGCGCGGACCGAGCGGACGTACCCCATGAACTTGAGGTTGAGGCTCGCCTGCCACTGCTCCTCGGTCAGGTTCTCGAGCAGGCCGCCGGGTGAACTCCCGGCGCAGGTGACCAGGATGTCGATGTGGCCGAACCGGTCGAGCGTCGCGGTCACGCAGCGCTCCACGTCTGCCGTCGCGCTCATGTCACCGGCCATCGGCACGATGTTCCGGCCGGTCAGCGCGGCGATCTGTGCGGCGGCCTTCTCCAGCGGCTCGGCGGTGCGGGCGGTGATCACGACGTCCACGCCCTCGCGGGCGAGGTCCTCGGCCACCTGGCGGCCGATCCCCTTGCTCGCGCCGGTGACAAAGGCCACCTTCCCGCCCAGCTGCAGGTCCACCGCTGCTCCTTCCTTTGTGCCGGTTCGACCGTCGAGCCCTAGATCCTGCCACACGCCGCTGGGCGGACGCGGCGCGCCGGCTGGCCGTGCCAGCCTGTTTGGCAACAGCGGCCGATCCGTGAGGTCACCGCGCGGCCTGGCCCGCAGCCTCGCGCTCGGGATCCGCCGGGATTGAGGTGGCGGGCTTGCGCTGCAGCACGGCATAGAGCGCCGCGGACACCACGAACGCGACAACGAAGCCGAGGTCTGCCTGGTGCAGCGGCCCGAAGGAGAAGTACCCGACGAAGTCCTTGAAGGCCGGATGGCTGGTGACGAAGTCGTAACCGGCCGTGGTGTTGGAGAACGGTATCGAGCAGGCGAATCCGACCACGAAGGCGATGAGCGCGGGGGCGCTCCACCGCAGGGCGGCGAAGTTCTGCAACTCGGCCGCGTTCACCCGGCCCTTGCGCCGGATCCAGTCCACGATGACGACACCCAGCCACGCCGAGATCCAGTAGGTGAAGAACAGCAGCAGGTTCTCGACCTTGTCGTAGAGCGCGCCCCTGCCGTACAGGAACCACGCCGAGAAGGCGAACGCAGCCACGCCGTTGATCGCGGCGATGACGGGCCTGCGCAGCGTGATCCCCGCGGCTTGCAGCGACAGTGAGCCGGTGTAGTCATTGACGATATCGGCGGCCACCGTGGCCAGGTAGATCGCAATCATCGCGATCACGCCAAGGAAGCCACCGCCGACCAGGTCGCGAATCGCGCTAGCGGTGCCGAGCGTGCCCGCGCTGACCACGCGCTGCGCCACCGACAGACCGAGGAGCATCATCCACGTCAGTCCCCCGGCCACGCCCGCAAAGGTGTACCAGAAGATCTTGCGCCTGGACGTGCGGGCCGGGAAGTAGCGTGAGTAATCGGCGGCGTACGGCGCCCACGCATAGCCGTCGCTGCCGGCGATGACCAGCATGAGGAAGAACAGCCCCACCGCGTCGGCCCCGTGGACCGTGGCGTGCAGCGACACGGTCCCGCCCGAGGTGATCACGCGAATTGTGATCACGATAAATATGACGCCGAGCACCCAGCTCATCCACTTCTCGAACACGTGGATGGCCTCGTGCCCGAGAACGGAAATGACGGCCTCGCCGACGAAGATCAGCAGCAGCCCCAGCCAGTAAGGCACGTGCAGCAGCAGTTTCAGGGCCGTGGCGCCGAACACGTTGTTGAACGCCACCCAGCCAATGGTCGCGGCCCAGTTGACGACGCCCGGCAGCACGTTGGACTTGCCGAACGCGGCTCTGGACAGCGGCATCTGGCCCATGCCGGTACGCGGGCCCCAGGTGCACAGATAGGCGACCACAAGTCCGCCGATGATGTTCCCGATGACGATCGCCGGCAGCCCCTGCCAGAAGCCAAGGCCCAGGCTGGCGGCGATGACGCCGATGAACAATGCTGAAGGCGTGAATTGTGGGGACAGCCACATGGTGAAGATCCGGAACGTCCGGCCGTAGCGCTCGGAGTCCGGCACGGGAGCGAGGCCTCGCTGCTCAATGCTGATCTGGTTCTCGCGAACTGGCCCGAGCGGTTCGCTTTGCTCAATTGCCATCGGGAGGCCTCCCGGCAGCCGTCTACGGAGACATTTGGTATATCATGTACCCTGTTGAGGCTGTCAGCAAGACCGTGGCCCGGCTAGAGCACCCGATCGGGCACCTGATTGCCGAGCGGGGGGCGGGCAACGGCTCACCGGGCGCCACCAGCGGCTCACCCCACGCCACCACCGGCTCACCCCACGCCACCACCGGCTCACCCCGCGCCACCACCGGCTCAGCCGGCGCCACCAGCGGCTCACCCCACGCCACCAGCGGCCCAGCCGACGCTACCAGCGGCTCAGCCGACGGGACTAGCGGCTCAGCTGGCGCCGCCTTCAAGCTCGCGGTCGAACGCCGCGCGGTTCGCGTTCCGCTCCGCGCGCAGCCGGTCGATCAGGCCCCCGGCCGACGTGATGGCCTTGATCCGGCCCGGCCCCGCCGGGCCGGCCGCGGCCAGGGTCTCCGCGAGGCCGGCCGCCACCGGCACCGGGTCGTCCTCGACCCGGTGCACGAGGCCGAGCGCCAGCGCCTCGGCAGCGTCCATCCACCGGCCGGTCATCGCAAGGTCCAGCGCCGCAGCGCGGCCGACCAGGTC
>JASHOI010000728.1 GCA_030041195.1 Streptosporangiaceae bacterium
GTTTGGTCGGGATGGCGGGATTCGAACCCGCGGCCTCCTGCTCCCAAAGCAGGCGCGCTAACCAAGCTGCGCTACATCCCGGATGGCCAGCCGTAGCCTACCTTCTCGGGGTCACGCTCCTGCCAGAACGCGAGGAGAGTCGATCATGCAGCCCTGGCCGAGCGGCCTGGCCCGATGCGCTGGCCACGGTGGTTCTGGGCTCGGCTTGCGAGACGGTACGCTACCCGCGTAGCGGTCTTGCCCGATGTGGTTGGCACGGTCGCTGTGCGGGCGTAGCTCAATGGCAGAGCCCCAGCCTTCCAAGCTGGTCATGAGGGTTCGATTCCCTTCGCCCGCTCTCGCGAGAATCCCCAGGTCAGCGATACTATCCGCCCAGGGATCGTTCAAGATCAGGAAGCCTTATGGCCTCGGCGTACCCGTTGCGTGTCGAGCCCTGCCTGCATCGCCGGGACGGCGTAAACAACGGATGGCCGAGACAACCGAGTTGGCACGGAATAGAAGGCCTTGGCTCGGTCCACGCCGGGGACCGGGATGACGACTACCTCGAGGTGGGTGTCCATGGTCCGGTCATACCGGCTCGGGAGGAAATCCGAACACCGCGAGCAGGCCGGGATTTCCGAACGAGGTAACCCGGCTGATCCCGCGGTCGGTCACGGTCAGCACGCAGACGCCATAGGGCTGCAGCTGCCCGTCAGCGTCCCGCGCGTACACCGCCGCGGCGGGCTGGCCGTTGGCGCCGGTGGCCAGCATCCGCCAGTCGCCGGCGGCGCCGAGGACGCGGTCGCGCAGGAACGGGATGCAGGCACGGCGGCCCGAGAACCAGGACCGCAGCGGCGTCGCCTCCAGGATGACGTCCTCGACCAGCAGCCGCTCGAGGGCAGCGGTATCGGCGTTCTCGAACGCGGTGATGTACTCATCGAGCAGAGCCCGCGCCTGCGGTAGGTCCGGCTCGGTGATCTGATCAGCTGCGGGGGCTACTTCCTCGAGCCGGGCCCGGGCCCGCTGCAGCGCGCTCTTCACTGACGCCGTCGTCGTGTCGAGCATGACCGCGACCTGCGCGGCGGGAAACTCGAGCACTTCGCGCAGGACGAGCACGGCGCGCTGCCGGGGCGGCAGATACTGCAGGCTCGCGATGAGTGCCAGCCGCAGGCTCTCGCGGGCGGTGACGATGACCGCCGGGTCGGCCGCGTCCGGGATCGCCAGCGTGTCCGGGACCGGGTCGAGCCACGCGACGTCCGGTCCGGCGTCCTCGGGCCATACCGCCGGATCCGGCTCCGCGTCGTATAGTCCCGACGGCAGCACCCGGCGATCGCGACGGGACAGCGCCGTGAGGCACGCATTGGTAGCGATCTGGTACAGCCACGTGCGCACCGAGGACCGGCCCTCGAAGCTGTCGTACGAGCGCCAGGCGCGCAGGTAGGTCTCCTGGACTAGGTCCTCGGCGTCCGCGACCGAGCCGAGCATCCGATAGCAGTGCGCGAACAGCTCGCGCCGGAACGGCTCCGTGTCCCGGCCGAACGCCGCGCTATCCGGCATCAATCACACCGGCCGGCCGAGGTAGGCGGCGAGCTGGTCCGCGGGCCCGGCCCCGGCCGGCGCGGGCGCGACGGGCCCGAACGGGGCCTGCCCGTCCGGCCCGCGGAAAGCGTCGGTGATCGCCAGCCGCGCCGAGGCGAGCAGCTCGGTCGCCAGCTCGGGGTCCAGGTCGGCCGGGTAGCCGATAGCGCGGGCCAGGTCCCAGCCGTGAGCGAACTGATCGAGGGCCGCCATGCTCCGCACGGCAGCGCCCGGGAACTCGCCGAACGGCAGCCGGATCATCCGGCCGAGCACGCCATCGGCCTCGAACGCCGCCGCCGCTGTCCGGGCGCTCTGCTCGTAGGCGGCGACGAAATCACCGGCCGTGTAGTCCGCGTCGGTGGGCTCGCTAGTGCCGCTGACGACACCGGCCCACCAGCGGGCCGTGTCGGTGAAGTGGTTGATCAGCGCGCGAACGTCCCAGGATGCGCACGGCGTGGGTGCATCCAGGTCGCCGGGCTGCACTTTCTGAAGGACTGCCAGGGTGCTGCTCAGGGCTCTGTCCAGTTCGGTCATGTGCTCGCTCCTGATTCTGTCGCCTGCAAAGGCCGTCAATCAGGTAGACCCGGCCACCCGGCGAAAGGAATCGGTACCGTTCGATCAGGTCTCGGCGATGATCTTGACGGGCTGGCCCGTGCCGGGCCGCGATGCCAGGTAGTCCCGGCGAACGCGTGCCGAGCTACTACCTGGCGGGCGAGCGCACGGGCGCCGCGGGTCCGTCCGGCTCGCTCATCCGCTGGTTGATGACGGCCTCCGCGTAGCCGCCTGACTCCTCGTCCGACAGGCGCTGGTACCCGTCAGCGGTGACGGTCACGACGATCGGCCAGATCCGCCTGGACGGGTCGGGACCCCCGGTGGCCGAGTCGTCGTCGGCGGCGTCGTAGAGCGCCTCCATGCACGCCATGACGGCGCCGGAGGACTCCATGCCGTCCGAGTAGAGCTTCTTCAGCGCTCCCCTGGCGAACACTGAGCCAGAGCCGATCGAATGGAACCGGTGCTCCTCGTACCGGCCGCCGTCCACGGTGTAGCTGAAGATGCGCCCGACGCCCTCGTCGGTGTCGTATCCGGCGAACAGCGGCACCACGGCCAGTCCCTGCATGGCGGCGCCGAGGTTGGCCCTGACCATGCCGGCCAGCCGGTTGGCCTTGCCCTCCAGCGAGAGCTCCCGGCCCTCGATCTTCTCGTAGTGCTCCAGCTCGACCTGGAACAGCCTCACCAGGTCGAGCGCCAGGCCCACCGTTCCGGCAATGCCGATGCAGGTGAACTCGTCGCTGCGGAACACCTTCTCGAAGTCGCGCCGGGAAATCATGTTCCCCGAGGTAGCGCGCCGGTCCCCGGCCATCACCACGCCGCCGCTGAACGCGGCAGCGACGATCGTGGTGCCGTGCGGCAGTTCCCTGGCTATGCCGCTCGGCAAGTTCGCGGCCGCCACACCCGGCAGCAGTTCGGGGGCAGCGGACATCAGGAATTCGCTGAACGAGGAGGTTTCCACGCTGAGGTAGGCGGACGGGGGCAGCTCGGCATTGGAGTCAGAACCCAAGGGAGTCCTTTCCTGGTGCCCACAGGTACGTAACGACCCTACTGTCAAGCCCGCGCCGGTCGCATTTGCCGAGCACGCGGGCAATTGCGCGGGGCAGTATCGTGCCACGACACGTGTCACGCGGCCGAGGACAGGTGCGGGCCGTTAGGCCTGGAACGCCTTGAAGTGCTTGTTCGCCGCATGCTCCGCGCTGTGCTTGTGACGGTAGGGACCGCGAAGCTGCCGGACCGCCGGCTCCTGGTTCTCCGCTGGGCCATCGGTGTCTCCGCACTGCTGGCAAAACACTTCCCACAGCTGAGCGTCGACACCGTCATAAGCCCACGCCCCCGCGGCGTCGTGATGCCAGCCGGTGCGGACCTGCCGCGCGTAGGGGTAGTGGCCCTGGTCAGGCCCGGACGCCGGGGCAGCTGACCCCACGGCCTCCTTCGCCATGGCCTCGACGAACTCGAGCCCCATCTCGCCGCCGAAACTGGAACTGCCGCCGCTGCCCATGACCATGTCCTGCATCATCAGACCGCGGCAGCGCCAGCGCAAGCTGTGCTGAGCCGCGCTCTGCGTGTCTACGACACCGGCGAGCGCGACGGGACCAGCAGGCCGGGCATCGGTGAGCTACTGCTCCGTGGCCGCCGCGACCGTTTCGCGGCCCAGATGCCCCCGGATGCTCGCCAGGATGAGCAGCGCCACGCCCACGGTTACCGCTGAGTCCGCGATGTTGAACGTCTCGGGAAAGTACGGCAGCTTGATCCAGTCGATCACGAAGCCGCGCATCGGGCCGGGTGACCGGAAAAGACGGTCCGCCAGGTTGCCGGACGCACCGCCCAGCACCAGGCCGAGGGCGATCGCCCACAGCCAGCTCCGCAGCCGCCCCGATGCACCCATGATCGCGGCCAGTACCCCTGCCGCGACCAGCGCGTATACCGCCGTGAACGAGGGGCCGAAGCCAAATGCAGCTCCTGCGTTGCGGTAAAGCTGCAGGGTGATCAACCCACCGAGCAGCGTCACCGGCGGGCGGCCGGACAGTTCGGCGACGGCAACGATCTTGGAGACCACGTCAAGCGCGCAGACCGCCAAGCCGATCGCGAACGCCGCCGCGGCGTACCGCCTGGAACCGATCACGCGAGCCTCCCTCGCTGGCCACGTGTGGTGATAGTAGCCCGCCTTCGCCTGGTCCCCGGTCGTCATCAGGCTCCGGCCCGAGCGTGCGGCGGCAACCGATTGCGGGCAGAATGGACCGTTGTGAGCGATCGCCCGGATCGCTGGCACAGGTGGCTGCTCGACGTGCGGTTCGGCGGCGACGCGGCTGCCCGCCAGCAGGATCTCACCACCTATCTCTATCCGGTCCGCGATACCGTGCTCGACCGCGCGCGGCTGCAGCCCGGCGACACGCTGCTTGACGTGGGAGCCGGTGATGGTCTCATCGCCTTCGGCGCGCTGGAGCGGCTCGGCCCGTCCGGGAAGGTGGTCATCTCCGATATCTCCGCGGACCTGCTCGAACACTGCCGCACGGCGGCCACAGCGGAAGGGCTGGTCGACCGGTGCCGTTTCGTCCTCGCCCCCGCTGACTCACTCGACGACGTGAACGATGCCTCGGTCGACGCGGTGACCACCAGGTCTGTGCTGATCTACGTGAAGGACAAGGCGGCGGCGCTGCGCGAGTTCCACCGGGTGCTCAGGCCCGGCGGCCGGGTCAGCCTGGCCGAGCCGATCAACGTGCTGATGTCCCCCGGCGATCCCGACCTGTTCTCGGGCTATGACGTCACGCCGGTCAAGGCGCTGGCGGCCAAGGTGGAAGCCCTCTATGACTCCATCCAGCCGATGGGCGTGGATCCCATGCTCGACTTCGACGACCGCGACCTTGTTACCCACGCCGTCGATGCTGGGTTCCCGTCGGTCGACCTGGAACTGCGGGTGCGCGTCAAGTCGGCAAAGAAGCCGATCCCCTGGGAACGGTTCCTGCGCATGTCGGGCAACCCGCTGATGCCGCCGCTGGCCGAGGCCATGGGCCAGGTGCTGACCCCAGAGGAATTCACCGAGTTCACCGACTGGCTCAGGCCGCTGGTGGAGGCGGGCAAGGGACGCGAGCGCACGGCCATCGCCTATCTGACCGCGGTGCGCGAATAGCCCGGCAGCTACTCGTCGACCGCGTTGACGTCGCTGGCCAGAACCGCTTCGACGCCGTCGAGCTCGGACAGCGAAGCGGCCAGATCGTTGATCGAGTTCCTTCCGTGGACGTGCAGCGTGACCTCCACCGTCCGCCGCCGGGACGCCGCTGCATTCCCTGAGGACGGCCGGTCGCCGACCGGCTCGGTCGAGCAATCATCGATGGCGAAACCGAGATCGGTCGCCTGCCTGAGCACGTCACGCAGCCTGCCGCGGCCGTCGGGGTAACGAACCCGCAGCGCCGAGATCGCGGTCGCCGACCGGGGCAGCCGCCGGGTGACAACCGGGAAGACCAGCGCCACCAGGAAGTAAATCCCGGTCGCCAGCACGGCGAGGACCGGCAGGCCGGCGCCCGACGCCGACCCGATGGCGGCGGTGAGCCAGATAGCGGCGGCAGTGGTGAGACCGCGCACCGCATCCCGCCGCACGAAGATCAGGCCCGCGCCGAGGAATCCGACGCCGGTCACGATCTGCGCGGCCACCCGCGAGGGATCGAGTACTACCCGGCCTGGTTCCAGGACGTCGGTGAACCCGTACTTGCTGATCAGCATGAACAGCGCCGCCCCGACCCCGACCAGGGTGTGGGTCCGCAGTCCGGCGCTCTTCTGGCGTATCTCACGCTCAAGGCCGATGAGCGCGGAGAGCAGCAGGGCCAGGGCCAGCTCGGCCGCCTGCCGCCAGCCCTCTCCATTGAGCGCCGGCGCCGCAGCAGCGTGGGACAGGGCATCAGCGATCGGGGGCATCGGACTGTCCTACCCGTGCGCGGCGAAGAATAAACAGGACCCGGATCGCTATCCTTTTGGCATGGATGCCTCGCCGGTGCCGCCGCACCTCGGGGCACTGCCGCGGTCCATGGGCTGGCTGCCGTTCGCCGCTCTGGTGCTGAGCGTTCTTGGGCTGGTGGACTCGTCGTACCAGTGCTATGCGGACCTCACCGGCACCGGGCTGGCCGGCTGCTCGGCCAAGGCCGACGCGTGCGTGGTGGTGCAGCACAGTGCCGAGGCGTACATTTTCGGGATTCCGGTGGCCGTGTTCGGGGTCGTCTTCTACGTGTTCATGGTCGCGATCTGCTCACCGCGGGCGTGGCGGTCGCAGCTCCCCGCGGTGCACCGCGCCCGCCTGGCAGCCGCCGTCATCGGCATGGGCTTCGTGCTCTACCTCATCTACGCCGAGCTGGTCGAGGTCGGCCAGATCTGCCCGTACTGCACCAGCGTCCACGTCATCACGTTCCTGCTGTTCTCGCTGATCGTGTTCCGGGCGTCCGCGCCCGCGTCAGCCAACGACCAGCGAGTCCGAGTCCTGGCCCGGCCTGACGGCCGCCACGGCTAGCCGGGCGGCGCCGGGGCTCCACGACGTCACCTGGACCTTGGTCGTGAACGTCAGCTCCGCGATCAGGCTGTCGCCGCCAGCTAGCCAGCCGAAGCCGACCAGGGCGTCGCTGCTGGCAAAGGTGCCCGGCACGACGGTCAGGCGGCCGCTCGCAACCGACGCCACGTCGAGCTGCGTGGCCAGCGCACCGTCATCGCCGCCGTTGTAGAAGCTCACCTCGATCGCGAGCAGGTCCCCGTCCGGGCTGAACGCGGCGTTGGCCGCGGAGCTGGCTCCGGGCAGCGCGACGATCGTGGCCCGGCCGGTCGCCAGGTCCAGCACCTTCACCCGGCAGAGCGGGTCGCAGGCCGGCGCCCAGGCAACCGCGGTCGCGCTGGCCGCTATCACCCCCGCGAAGGTGCGGCTCGGCCGCGAGCCACCCGGGTCCCACAGCGTGTAGGTCGGCGGTCCGGCCCGCTGGACCGCCGGAACGAGCAGCAGGCCACGGTCGGTCGCCTGGGCGATCACATACCCGGGCGGCAGCGTGGTCTGCGGCCCGAGCGGCGTCCCGGTGACGCTGACCTCACGCGCGGTTCCCGCGGCGGTGCCCGTGTCCGTGTTCGGAGGGTAACTGGTCAGCCAGACGGCTCCGGGGACCGCGCCAGCGGCGACCGCGTCGGCGAGGCCGACCCGGGTCACCGACCCCGCCTGGTCGCCGAGAAAGTACACCGGCCGCGGCGGCCCGGCGCAGCCGGAGCAGCCAGGCTGGGCCCCGGTACCGGGCTGGATCGCCCAGCCGCCGGCGACGCTGGTGAACTGGTAGCCGGAGCCGTCCGGCGGCAGGCCGCCGATCGCCTCGGTGCGGCCGGTGGCGGGCCAGAACCAGGCCGGCCGGGGCCCGGCGACCGGCAGCCGGACGCTGCTATCCCAGGGAAGAGTCTGCCCGGCCACCCCGTCGGGCACCGCGGCCAGGCCGGTCACGGGCAGGGTCGTGGCCGGCTTGCGCGGGGCGGCCGCCCGCGTCTCGTGTGCGTGCCGGGGCAGGTGCAGAACGACAAGGCCGGCCACGAGCAGCAGCGCGGCGATCACCGCCAAGCGGCGCGGCCACGGGCCGGGCCGGTGCTCGCCTCCCTGGCCGAGGATGTCGGGCATGACCGGGCCGCCAGCTACGCCAGGTGAGCCACCGAGGCGATCTCGACCACGTCCAGGTTGCGGAACGTGGTGATCGCGCCCGGCGGGACACCCTTATCAACCAGCCAGGACGGCAGCCCGCCCTCACCGAGCAGCGTGCGGAGCAGATCCGCGGTGACGCCGCCGTGACTGGTGGCAGCGACCGGGCCTGGTTCTGCGGCTAGGTCGAGGAGGAAGCTGCGCAGCCGCTGGCCCGCCTGGCGGGACGAGTCGCCGCAACAGGGCACGAAGTCCCGGTCCAGGCTGGTCCGGTGCCACTCGGCCAGGAACTCCTCCGACGTCTGGCTGCCATCCCAGTTCATGCGCTCGCGCAGCCGCACATCCGGCTGGATACGGACCCCGGCCGCGCCCGCGATGTGCTCGGCGGTCTCGATGGCCCGCCGCAGCGGGCTGCTGTACACGGCGTTCAGGCCGCAGCCGTACAGCCACTGGGCGGTCCGGCCGGCCTGCTTCCGTCCCTCGTCGGTCAGCCCCGGATCGCCCGGGCCGGGCTCAGCCTCCCCGTGCTGCACCAGGAAGATCAGCGTCATGCCCCAGTCCTTCCGCGGCTGGCGACCTCCCCGATTCGGAATTGTCCTCCCCGGGCGCGGTCCTGACCAGATGTTGGACACGAACCGCCGCCCGGCTACGATCACGTTCATGAGCAGCAGCTTCCCTTGACTGTGAGCTGAACGGGCCCGCGGCCCTCCGTTCCGCCTGACCACGCCGGTGAGACGAGGACGGAGGAGGATTCGTGCAGCCCAAAATGGGGAGGGCCAGGCCGGTCCTGGCCGGCGCGGCGGTGCTCGCCGCCGCGCTCGCAGTGGAATTGGTCGATGAACTGGCCGGCAGCGCCAAGAGCGCCGCGCTGCCGCTGATCCGCCGGGATCTGGGCCTGGACTACGGTCAGATCGGCCTGCTGGAATCGGCGCCGCTGCTGCTTGGCAGCATCATGGAACTGCCGCTCGGGATCCTGGCCGGGCATGGCCGCAGGCGCCGCCTTGCCGTCCTGCTCGGCGGGGTGCTGTTTATCCTCACGCTCATCGGTGCGGCCGCTGCCCGCTCGTTCGCCGATCTGCTCATCGCCTTTGTGTTGTTCTTCCCGGCCTCGGGGGCGTTCGTCAGCCTGACCCAGTCGGGCCTGATGGATGCGGATCCCGGCCGGCGGGAGCAGCACATGGCGCGCTGGGAACTGGCCGGGTCGGCGGGCTCGGTGGCCGGACCGGTGCTGGTGATTGCCGTGCTCGCAGCCGGTGGCGGGTGGCGGTCGGCGTACCTGGCAGTCGCGGCGGCCGCGGCAGCCGCGTGGCTGGGCGTGGCCAGGAACCCCCCGGTGCCCGCCGATCGACCCCCACCCCCCACCCACCTCCCAGCTCCCCGCCCCTCTCCACTCCCTCGTCACTCCCCCTTAACTGCGCTGCGACAGCCCGGGGTGGCCCGGTGGCTCATCCTGCTGCAGGTCAGCGACCTGCTGCTGGACGTTTTCACCGGGTTCCTCGCGCTGTACCTGGTTGCGGTGGCCCATGCCTCGCCCGTCCAGGCTGCGCTGGGGGTGGCGGTCAGGCTGGGGGCCGGGCTGGCCGGTGATGCCGTGCTCATCTGGGCGCTGCGTCACGCTTCGGGACTGGCCCTGCTGCGGGCCAGCGCCGCCGTGGCCGCCGTGGCGTTCCCTGCGTTCCTGCTCGCCGGAGGTCTGGTGCCCAAGCTGCTGGTGCTCGGCTGCCTGAGCCTGGCGACGGCCCCGTGGTATCCCGTGTTGCAGGCCCAGTTGTACGGCAGCCTGCCCGATCAGAGCGGGGTGGCGGTGTCGCTGTCGAGTGCCGCCGGCCTGCTTGGCGGCGCCGTGCCGCTCGCCATCGGGTTGCTCGCCCAGCGGTTCGGCCTCGCCTGGGCCCTGGCGGGCCTGGCGGTCGCGCCGCCGCTGCTGCTTGCCGGGCTCTGGCGGTCGCCGCGGCGCCGCCAGACGCCGTGCCGTGACTGCTGACGCCGAAGATGACGGTGCCCCCTCCGCGTCGCCGCGGAGGGGGCACCACCGGTTGTCACCAGGCCGGGCCGCCGGGTCCTGCCCTGCGCGGCCCGGGCCTAGCGGTTGCGGAAAGGTCCGCCGATCAGAAGGCCGGACCCAGCCTGAGTCCCCACTCCTGGCTGTCGTAGACCTTGCCGCCGTTCATCGACAGCGGCTGCAGCGTCAGAATGCCGCTGTTGCTGGTCGTGAGGACGAGCGGGTCCGAGACTGCCCCGTCGGCCCCGTTAACCAGAGGCGCGTCGTACCCCAGGAGCGAGCGGCTGTCCTTGACCTTGTTGTTCGTGTCACCCACCCACAGGGCCCGCGCGCTGTCGCCGCAGTCCCTCAGCGTGACCAGGCCGCCCTCTACCACCGAGAACCTGCCCACCGCGACGCAGAGGTCCGAGGTGAAGCTGCCCGGCGCGTACTCCTCCTGGTAAACCGGGAAGGTACTCGGGTAGTTGATGCAGACGTAGGCGTTGTCCGGGATCAGGCCGCTGCCGCCGTCGAGCGTGCAGAAGTCCGCCAGGGTCCCGACCTGCGTGGCGATGAAGTCCTGCGACTTCAGGTAGTTGTGGGCGGTCGCCAGGTGGACCGGGCTGGCGTAGTGCCCACTGGTGGTCGGGATCTTCTTCTCCCCGAGCCCCTGGTTGAAGATGTCGTTGCACTTCTTGCCACACGCGGCCGTGGCGGCTGGCTTGGCGCGGTCAGTCGCGGCGCCGGCGGCTGCGGCCGACATGGCGAGCATCGCGGTGACGGCTACTCCGGCCGCCAGAGCGTAGCCCGCCCGGGTAAAGCGGATGCGCATGATCATTCCTTCCTGTTTGTTGCCGTACCGGCTGCCCCTGAGGCGGCGGCCTGGGCGGTCAGGCGTCGGCCGGTCGCCGTATTGCTGTGATCCTGGCTGTTATTGCTGTATTGATCCCGCCCTGCCAGTAGTAATGGATACGCTACCACGAGTAGTCATTTGATTACGCGACGTGATTGACTTGGGGTCACGGGATCGCCGGCCACTCGCGGCCTGTAAGGCGCTAACCCCCGATGCGCCCGGGACGGCCAGGGAGCCGGCCATTCCTGCCGCGCCCTGCCCGCTCCGCACGCACCGGAGCCGACACCATTCCCCCCTTCTCCGCGCGCTCGGCGCGCGGACGGCCGACCGGGAGCCCGGTGGCCCGCACCGCGCGGAGACGGGCGATCTCGCTCCGATCTCCGCAGCGCAGGCCGGGGATCCCGGCAAACTAAATCGGTACCTAAGTGATAATGCATAGCCAACTTTTATTGGCGCGATTGCATTCTCATAAGCGAGACGCGCCACTGCCGCCCATGGTTGTCACCACCCATACGGACGTTTCTTAATATCCCGTCGATTACTTAAGGAGCAGATTGATATATGACCTGAGGGAATAATTCAGTCGCAGGCGTCTTGCTCGCAATAAGCCCGGACGCTGGCCATTCGTGCGGATTGGCCGCAGCACGCGACAGCCCCGGTCCGGGGGGTTTCCCGGACCGGGGCTGCTGGCTACGTCAGGCAGTCGGGCTCTGGTTCGCGTCGGCGGGCTTGCTGTCAGGAGCGCCGTCCTGGCCGGCCGTGATCGGCTCGAAGGACGTTACCTCCTGCTCGGCTGGACCGGCCAGGTTGTGCTTCACCGAATCGAGGATGGCCAGCCCCTGGCCGACCAGGCCGGCCGCGATCTCGCCCAGACCGTCGGCCCCGTTCAGCACGTTGATGTTGGCGTTGGCCAGGCCGCCGGCCGCCTCCCTCACGATCTGCGGCAGCTGGTCGATCAGCATCCGGTCCAGCGCGATGCGGTTGTGTGAAGCAGCCGCCTCCGCCTGGGCCTTGACGCGCTGCGCGTCCGCCTGCGCCATGATCCTGACCTTCTCCGCCTCGGCCTCGGCCGGCTTGATCACCTCGGCGACGAGCTGGCGCTGGCGCAGCTCGGCCTGGCGCTGTGCCAGGTCGGCCTGGGCGGCGATGACGTTCATCTGCGCCTGGGCCTGGGCCAGCGGCCCGGCCTGGGACGCCTCGGCCTGCGCCTTGTCCACCTCGGCCTTGTACTGCGCCTGCACGATCGAGGTCTGCCTGGCGTACTCGGCCTGCTTGCGCTGCGACTCCTGCTGCGCCTCGGCCGCGGCCTGGTTGGCCTGCGCCTGTGCGATCTGCGCCTGCCGCTGGATCGCCGCGTTGTGCGGCGCGGCCATCGCGTCGATGTAGCCGCTGTTCATGTCGTCGATGGACTGAATCTGCAGCGAGTCGACGGTCAGGCCGATCTTGGCCATCTCGGCCTTGGACCCGTCCAGCACCTCGGTGGCCAGCTTCTGCCGCTCGGTCACGATCTCCTCGACGGTCATCGAGCCGATGATCGAGCGAAGGTGCCCGGCGAAGATCCGCCCGGTCAGCGTCGACATCTGATCCTGGTCGGACAGGAACCGCTGCCCGGCGTTGACGATGCTCTCCTCGTCGTTGCCGACCTTGAACGCGATGACCGCCCGCACATTCAGCGAGATGCCCTGCCTGGTCACGCACTGCTCGGCGACCTCGGCCTCGCACATGGACAGCGTGAGGAAACTTGTCTTGCGGAAGAACGGAGGCACGAATGCGCCGTGGCCGGTGACGACCTTGAAGGGAGCGCCGTTGCGCCCGAACCTGCCGCCGGAAACGAGCATCGCCTCATCGGGCGCTGGAACACGGTAGCCGAGCATCTTTCATCTCCAGTCGGGATCCCCGGGGATAGCCCCCAGAGCAGTCATTGTCCGCTTAACCCGCCTTACTCCGCAAATAGGTCATGAGTGGAGAGAGCGGCCAGTCGCCGGTAAGGCGGCCGACCCAGTTCCCAGGGTAGGGATAGCCGCTGCCACCGCGGAACCCCGCCGCCCGGCGCGCTCCCGCCCTCG
>JASHOI010000729.1 GCA_030041195.1 Streptosporangiaceae bacterium
TGAGAGCCGGTGGCGGGCTCCGCGGTGGCGGCGGGCTGGGCGTCGGCCGGCTGGCCGGGTGTGCCGTGCAGCAGGGCGGCGGCGAGCCGGTCCAGCACATCGTGGTCGACGCGGCCGGTGACCACCGGGACGATCTGGGCGTCGCAGTCATCGCCCGGCCCCGCAGTGGCCTGCCCGGCCCAGGCCGCTTCCGCGCCCGGCGCGCCGGGCAGGCCGCGCAGCCGGTCCAAGTCCATGTGCACCACGATTTGGGTGGGCTGCCCGGCGCGGTCGGGCAGGCAGCCAGACGCGATCAGCCGCCGGCACGCATCTTCCAGCGCGTCGTGCTGACGCTGGCCCTTGGTCCGCTCATCCTCCGGGCCGCGGCGCTTGCCCAGCGCATCCAGCACCGCGCCCACCGCCGCGGCACACCCCGGCGTCAGGTTCCCGTCCAGCTTCCCCGCACCCTCAAACGTGGTGTCCAGGTGCACCGACCGGCGGGTGAACCCGTCATCGCCGTCGCCGTCCGGCCGGGCGCAGTGCTTGCGGATCTCCTCAGCCAGCCTGCCCAGGTCATCCAGCTCGGCACCGGTGGCGGCGGCGCCCAGCAGAATCGCGTCGGCGTCGCCCCGGACCTCGTCGGGCAGCGGGTCGGTCCACTTGCAGATCTGCTGCGCCCACGACTCGGAGATCGTCGCGTCGGCCAGCGCGTCGCCGACGGCGGGGTGGGCGGCCAGCCGGCCCACCCAGCGCAGCGCGGCGGCGGCCGCGCCGCCGCTGACCTGGGTCTGCCACTTCAGCCATACCCGGGCCGAGCCGTGCCCGTCGTCGTTGAACCCGCACTGGGCGTCGAACGCCGACAGCGTGCCAGCCTGGGCGGCCGTCAGCCGTGACTCCATCCGCTCCAGCGCGCGCAGGCAGTCGGCCTGCTGTGCCGTCGGCAGCGATGCCACATCCGCCGTGGCCAGATGAGCCAGCCCAGCCTCGGCCATCGCCACCGCCTCGGCGACGGTGGCCGGCACGCGCGGCTGGCCTGGCTGGCACATTGAGTCGAAGACCTCCCGCCGGTTCCCGGTGGCTCGATGTTCAGTTCGAATCTAGCGCAGGGGTCTGACAATTCTGGGCGTACCGCGACGAGAATTCCCGGCCTCATTCGCCGGGTGGCGGTGCCTAGTATCGTCGCGCTTGTGGCGTTTCCCGACGAGCCGGGCCAAGTCACGATCGTGGACTACCAGCCGGGCTGGCCCGAGGAGTTTGATCGCATCGCGGGCGAACTGCGCGCGACACTGGGCCCGGGCGCGCTCGCCATCGACCATGTGGGGTCGACATCGGTGCCGGGGCTCGAGGCCAAGGACTGCATCGATGTTCAGGTCACCGTGGCGGCCCTCGATGAGGCGTGGGCTGTTGCGCGGATGGGCTCAATCGGGTTCCGGCGCCGGCCAGAGCCGTGGAACCGCGTCGAGGTGAGCGGTGGTGTGGCGTGCCCGAAGCTGGTCTTTGCCCCGCCGCCCGGCCAGCGATTGTGCAACGTCCACTTCCGGGAGCAGGGCGGACAGGGCGCCAGGTTCGCGCTGCTGTTCCGCGACTACCTGCGGGCCGATGAAAGCGCGCGGCGGGCGTGGGGCGCGTTCAAAAGGCGACTGGCCGCAACCGTGCCCGATTTGGCCGACTACGGCCAGATCAAGGCTCCGGCGACCGAGGTGCTGATGCGGGCCGCCGAGCTGTGGGCCGCCGAGACGGGATGGACGGCGAGGCAGCGGCAAGCTCAGCCGCCCGAGACGCGGACCTCGTACCAGTAACCGCCGTTCAGGTCGAGGTTGTTGCCGGTGGCCTGACCGGGGTGGCTGTCGCCGATGTAGGTGTACAGGGGGTGCCCGTCGTAGGTGGCCTGGATCGTTCCGTCTGTGCGCTTGATCGTGCCGAGCGTGCCGGTGACACCGGGACCGGCCTTCTGCGCGCCATACACCGGCGGCCAGTAGGCCGCACAGGCCCCGTAGCACGCCGATTTCGTCGGGGTGTCCGGGGCGAACCAGTACAGCGTCATGCCCTTAGAGTTGGTGAGCACGGTAACGCCCTTGATCTGGGTCGTCTTCAGCACCTGGCCGGAAGCCGCGGAGGCGGATGACGACGAGGCCGGGGCGCTTGGCGGGGTGGCGGCCCCGGCCACGGCGACTCCGAGCAGGACAACTGCCAGCACCGAAATCCCGCCGATCCCAGCGAGCGCACCGGGGAGACCGTCCAGCGCCCGCGTAATCGTTGAGCCATGGGCGGCGTGCTGCGGCCCAGGAGTCAGGGCCAGCACGGCCAGCACCGCGAACGCGGCGATCTCAACCAGGCCGGCCACGATCCCAGATGTCGTGCGGACCTCGCGGAAGCCGAACAGGCCGAACCAGATCGACAGCAGGTAGCCGCCCAGCGTGGCCAGCGCGAACAGGGCTCCGGCCAGGGCACCGAGCCGACTGCCGAGCACCCCGACGACAGCGGCCAGGACGAACGCGGCGATGACCTGCAGAAGGAACAGCACGCCGATCGTCGGGATCGTCCGGTACCCGGTCAGGTACAGGTCAAGGTGGATAGCGCCGGTGACGACGAGCAGGCCGGCCCCGGCCACCCGCAGAGCCAACGGTTGCCATGTCCGCTGTGGGCGATTTAGATGATTTGGGTGATTCGGACGTTGCGCATGCGGCGCGCGCAGCACGTGCTGCACGTGCTGCTGGTGCTGAGGGCGGTGCGACGTGCTCATACTCCATTTCACGACACAGTGACGGATCCGGTTCAACGCCGCCGCCCGCCGCGAGGACGGGAGGCCGGCAAGAGCAGAGCGGGCGGGTCGCTCGGAGCAGAACCGGGTTGGGACCGGACGGGAACGAACTCTGGTGCAGGGTCCCAAGCGCAGCTCTCGCAGCGAGAGATGGCAGCAACGACCCGAAACGTGCCCCTTCCGCCGTCCCTGGCCGGTCCCAGAAACGGGGCAATCCGGGCGTAAAATCTCATGATCGGGTTATTGGGGAATCCTGTCAGTCAATACGACTGACAGGATTCCCCAATCTGACAGGATTCCCCGTTAGTTGGCCGCCGATCCCGACTGGGGGGACTGCTGGGGCCAGCGGGGCTGGTGGTACGGCAACGGGCGGGCACGGGCTGGCGCCGGGCGCGGGGCGCGGGCCGCCCACGCGACCTGGGCGGGTGCGGGTCAGGCGGTCGCCGCGGACTCCTCCGAAGCCCGGAGGCCCGACGGGCCGTCCGAGCGCGGCCTGACCAGGGTGAACGTCTCGAACTCGGTGTAGTTGGGCGTGGGCGCGCCGGGCTCGCCGGTGGTGGGGTTGACCGGGTCGGCGCCGACCGCGTGGTACTGGGTGACCGTGATGCTGGTGATCCCGCCCGGCACCCCCGGGTCCACGTCAAACACCGCGATGCCGTAGCCGGTGGAGGTGTCCCGCCGGGCCGACCACGTGGCGTCCTCCACGGCGTCGGCGGCCGCGCGCTCGTACACGTCCGGCGTCGACGTCGCCACCGGCCGGTTCGCGTGCGTGAACACCTTGGCCTGGGGCAGGCCGTCCGCCTTGTCCACGCCGTAGTCGTCGAGGTTGGCGTCGGTCCCGCCGCAGCCAAGAACCAGGTGCACGGTGCCCTGGCTGGTGTCGAACACGCCCGTGTCGTCGGTCGTCACCGGGTGCGGCCGCAGCGTCTGCACCGGCGCGCCGGTGGCCACCTCGGTGCCTACGATGCTGTCGAAGCCGCGGCACGGGAACGACCGCTCGTAGTCGTGGTCGTGGCCGTTGAGCACGAGGTCGACCTGGTACCGGTCGAACAGCGGCAGCCACTGCTCACGGATCCCGAGGTCGGACCCGTTGCCGGTGACCGAGGATGAGCAGGCGATCTGATGCATCTGCGCGATGATCCAGTCGACCGAAGAATCCGAGCGCGCGGCCGCGAGCGTCCGCTCCAGCCAGGCGGTCTGCGCGCCGCCCGAGTAGCCGTGGATGTAGAACGAGGTGCCCGGCTCGATCGGCGGGTTGCCGGTGCTCGCCACCGGCGTCAGCGCGGTGGGCCCGGCCACGAACGCCCCGGCGTCCTGGAACACGACGTCGTCGGCGTCCAGCGAGATGAACAGCACCGCGCCCACCCGGAACGAGTACCAGCGCCCGCGAAACCAGGGGACGCCGTTGTCCGGCAGCAGGTAGCGGGTCAGGTACGAGGTGAACCCCTGCGGCCCGTTGTCGAACTCCACCTCGTGGTTGCCGGGGCACGGCATCCAGATCCGGTTCGCGGCCGACGACTGGTTGTTGTTGCCGAAGTCCTGCCACACCTCTGGCTGCGTGGCCGGGTTCAGGTCCGCGTAGCACAGGTCGCCGTTGAGCAGGTGGAACAGGGGCCGGAACGATTCGACGGCCGCCACGGCGTAGGCGCTCTGGCCGTAGGAGAGCACCCACTGCGTGTTCGGCGTGGCCAGGTCGCCGAAGCTGGTGAACCGGAACGGCGCGCGCCCAGCGGGCGCGGTGCGCAGCGCGGCGGAGAACGGCGGCGAACTGCCGTCGTTGTCGGCCGTGGCCGTGTAGGAGTACTCGGTGTCCGGCGCCAGCCCGGTGATCTGGGCGTGATAGGTCCAGACGGTCTCGCCGTTGATGCCGTCGGTGTAGGTCCGCTGGATCGCGCGGACGGTGCGGCCGAATCCGCCGTCACGGCTCAGCAGCACCCGCGCGCCGGTGGCCTGGCCGGGCGAGGCCCAGGACACGGTCACGCTCGACGTCGGGTCCGCGCCCCAGGTGAGATGAATCTGCTCCGGAGTGCCATCGGCGGCTCCACCCGAGGCCGGCGAGGCTGGACGGGCAGCGCCAAGGACCGTGAGCGGGCCCGCAGCGGCGAGCAGCCCGGTGCCGCCCGCGCCAACCAGAATCTGCCGACGGGTAAAGGAGGAGCCATCGTGGTTCATTTCGAAAGCCTGACAAAACACCGTGAACGTCACGTGACCACGTGACGATCAGGAACGCCAGCGACGGTGAACTCCTAGCTCCGGTACTCGTCGTGCCGGCGCACCCAGAACTGGGGGTCGTCGTGGCCCGCCTCGCCGCGGCCCTTGGGGACCAGGTCCAGGTACTGGTAGGCGCCATTCATCATGTCGATGCCCCGTGCGTACGTCGAGTAGGTGTGGAACACCCGCCCGCCGTCCCCCGCGTAGAAGACGCTGATGCCCTCGCGGTCCGGGGCGCCGGGCCCGCCGGGACCGTAGTTGTACACCGCCGTGCCGTCGGCCAGGGTTTCGGGCCTGAACGCTACGCCGAAGTCGTAATTGAAGTCCGTACCGCCGGACGAGAACCAGGGGAACGACCAGCCCATCCGTTTGGCGTACGCCGCGAGCTTTGGCTGCGGAGCCCGGGAGATCGCGACCAGGGTCACGTCCCGGGCGTTCAGGTGCTCCGTGGTGCCGTTGAAGCTGTCCGCCCAAAACGAGCAGTGCGGGCAGCCCTCGCCGGCGTCCGGAGGGAACATGAAGTGGTAAACGATCAGCTGGCTGCGCCCGTCGAATAGCTGGGTAAGGCTTCTCGTCCCGTCCGGGCCCTCGAAGAAGTACTCCTTGGTGACCGCCTCCCAGGGCAGGTCACGCCGCTGCTGGGCGAGTTCCTCGCGCAGCCGGGCGAACTCCTTCTCCCGTTCCAGCAGCGCCTTGCGCGCGCTGACCCAGTCTTCCGCGGACACCACCGCGTGCTCATCCACCGCGCAACCTCCTTGCCGCCCACGCTATCGTCGCCACCGTGCGCAGCGACGAGGCATTTTGTGGCTACGTCGTCGGCCGGCTCGCCGGCCTGCCCGGCGTCAGGGCCGTCGCCCTGGGCGGTTCCCGGGCCGCCGGCACCAACCGCCCGGACAGCGACTGGGACCTCGCCGTGTATTACCGCGGCGGGTTCTCCCCGGACGACCTGCGCGCGGTCGGCTGGCCGGGAACGGTGTTCGAGATCGGCGGCTGGGGCGGCGGCGTGTTCAACGGGGGCGCGTGGCTGCAGGTCGACGGGCGCAAGGTCGACGTGCACTACCGCGACCTGGACGACGCCGAGTTCCGGCTCGCCGAGGCGCGGGCCGGCCGGTTCGGCATCGAGCGGCTGCTGTTTTACCTGGCCGGGATCCCCACCTACGTCGTCCTGGCCGAACTCGCGGGCAACAAGGTGCTGGCCGGCGAGCTGCCCGCCGAGCTGAGCCCGCCAGCGTACCCGGACGCGCTGCGGGTCTCGGCGTCGCGCCGCTGGTGGCAGGACGCGCGCGCGACGCTCGAGTACGGCCGGAGCGCCTACGCCGAGCGCGGCCGGGTCACCGAAACCGCCGGCACGATCGCGGTGGCGGCGTGCCAGGCCGCGCACTCCGTGCTGGCCGCGGGGGCGCAGTGGGTGACCAACGAGAAGACCCTGCTCGACCGGGCCGGCCTGCGCGACGTGGACGAACTCCTGGCCGGCCTCGATCCCGCCGCGCTCACCGGCGCCGTCGACCTGGCGCTCGATCTGCTCGGGGCCGCGGTGGGCCGGGCTGACCAGGGTTCGGCGGTGCCGCGCCGCACGGGTGGTGTTGGATAGACGGGTGAGCACCGATGCGGCCGGAGCCGCTGGCGCCGAGCCGCAGGCCGTGCTGTCCCCCCTCACCGGCGCCGCGATCTTCCTGGTCGTGGTCGTCAACCCGGGCCAGGACAACGCGGACACGGCGCGCGCGCTGTGCGGTGACCTGGCCGGCCTGATCCGCGCCGTCGGGTTCCGCGGCACCGAGGACTACCTGACGTGCGTGGCCGGCCTCAGCGCGCAGGCGTGGGACCGGCTGACCGGGCTGCCGAGGCCGGCCGGGCTGCACCCGTTCATCGAGCTGCGGTCGGGCCCCAGGTTCGCCCCGGCCACACCGGGTGACCTGCTGTTCCACATCCGCGCCGCGCGCATGGACCTGTGCTTCGAGCTGGCCGCCCAGATCATGGCGCGGTTGTGGGGAGCGGTGACCGTGGCCGACGAGGTGCACGGCTTCCGCTACTTCGATCATCGCGACCTGCTCGGCTTTGTTGACGGCACCGAGAACCCCGAGGGCCAGCTGGCATACGACTCGGTGATCATCGGTTCCGAGGACCCGGCGTACGCCGGCGGCAGCTACGTGATCGTGCAGAAGTACGTGCACGACCTGGACGCCTGGAACGCGCTGCCGACCGAGCAGCAGGAACGCGTGATCGGGCGGACCAAGCTGGCCGACATCGAGCTCGCCGACGACGTGAAGCCCTCGTACGCGCACAACGCGCTGACCACGATCACCGAGAACGGCACCGAGGTGAAGATCGTCCGTGACAACATGCCGTTCGGCTCGGTCGGTGCGGGAGAGTACGGGACCTACTTCATCGGGTACGCGCGCTCGCCCGCCGTCACCGAGCTCATGCTGCGGAACATGTTCATCGGCCTTCCGGAGGGCAACTACGACCGGATACTCGACGTCAGCCGGGCGGTGACCGGCGGCCTGTTCTTCGTGCCGCCGGCGGCGATGCTGGAGAGCCTGGGTGACGACGAGGACAGCGGCGATGACACCGGCGAGACGGACACGGAGCAGCCTGGCCCGCCGGCGGACAGCGGCTCACTGAACATCGGCAGCTTGAGGGGAGAATCCCACGATGAATAACCTGCACCGCGAGCTCGCGCCGATCTCGGACGAGGCCTGGGCGCAGATCGAGCAGGAGGCGGCCCGCACGTTCAAGCGCCACCTGGCCGGCCGGCGCGTGGTCGACGTCGAGGGCCCGGCTGGCGTGGGCTTCTCCGCCGTCGGCAGGGGCCGGGTGCGCGGCATTGACCCGCCCGGGGACGGCGTAGAGGCCCGGTTGCGGCGGGTGGCGCCGCTGGTGGAGCTGCGCGCGCCGTTCACCCTGAGCCGCGAGGAGATCGACGACGTGGCGCGCGGGGCGCAGGACGCCGACTGGCAGCCGGTCAAGGACGCCGCCAAGCAGATCGCGTTCGCCGAGGACGGCGCGATCGTCGAGGGCTACCCGGCCGCTGACATCGAGGGCATCCGCAAGGGGGCGAGCAACCCGCCGGTGATCCTGCCCGCCGACGCCAAGGACTACCCGGCGGCGATCGCGCAGGCGCTCAGCCAGCTGCGGGTGGCCGGCGTGGACGGTCCGTACTCGGTGCTGCTCAGCGCCGACGCCTACACCGAGGTCAGCGAGACCAGCGACCACGGGTACCCGGTCATCGAGCACATCAAGCGCCTGCTCACCGGCGAGATCATCTGGGCCCCGGCGATCTCCGGCGCGATCGTGCTGACGACCAGGGGCGGCGACTTCAGCCTGCACCTCGGCCAGGATCTGTCTATCGGCTACCTGTCGCACACCGACGCCGAGGTCAGGCTGTACCTGCAGGAGTCGCTGACGTTCCTGATGCTGACCAGCGAGGCAGCGGTGGGCTGCACGCCGCCCGCATAATCAGTACCTAATCACGATCTGTCCGAATCGATCTCCGCACGCCGGACCATGATCGCCACGACGACGAGCGCGACCACGGAGACCGCGCTCACCGCCAGGAACGCGACGGCGTAGCCGTGATCCGACGCGGTACGCGCGGGTATGAGGTACTTCACGAGGTCTGCCGGGAAGCTGTTTGGGTGCAGCCCGGTCTGCTCGGCCGCCTGGAACGCGTCCCTGAGCCTGATCAGCTGCCCGGCCGTCGCATGGGGCGCCGCGCTGTGGGCGATGCTGCCCTCGAGGTCCGTGATGTATACCGCGTGAAACAGCAGGTAGAGGATCGCGATCCCGATCGCGCCGCCGAACTGCTCGGCGGTGGCCGACACGCCCGAGGCCTGCCCCTGGTCGGCGGACGGGACGGTGTCCAGCGACACCGGGTCGTTCACGGTCAGCACCAGCGCCAGGCCGATCCCGAACGCGAGCAGGCCGGGCAGGATCGCCAGGTACGTGTTGGAGCGGGCGCCCACGGCCAGCAGCACGCCGGACAAGATCAGCACCGCGTACCCGGTGACCAGCGGCCAGCGGCCGCCGACCTTGTCGTACCACCGGCCGGCCAGCGGCGCGATGATGATCATGGGGAGCGTGGTTGGCAGCAGCGCCAGGCCGGCCACGGCGGGCGACATCTGCAGGTTGAGGATCAGCAGCAGCGGGAAGAGCAGGGCCAGCCCCATCTCGCCGATGCCGGCGATCACCTGGCTGACCGTGGCCGCAAGGTAGTTCGGATGACGGCGCAGCAGGGCGAAGCTCATCAGCGGGCTGGCTGACCTGCGCTCGATCCAGGCGAACGCGGCGGCCGCCGCGACGCTGATCAGCAGCGCCCCGAGGACCAGCGGCGACCCCCAGCCCCAGGCCTGCGACTGCGCCAGCCCCAGGACCAGGCCGAAGAGGGCGAGTCCCAGCGTTGCCGCCCCGGCCAGGTCGACGTGAGCCCCCTGCTGGCGTCGCGGGTCGCCGGGCACGACGCGCAGCGTCACGGCGACCGTGATCACGGCCAGGGGGACATTCACCAGCAGCACGGCGCGCCAGCTCAGCGCCGCTGTCAGGACGCCGCCGATCGTGGGACCGAGCGCGGCGGCCACGGCGGCGGCGCCACCCATGAGGCCCAGCGCCCGGCCCTCCTCCGCACGGCCATAGGCCGAGCTCACGATCGCCACCGTGTTCGGCAGCATCAGCGCGCCGCCAGCCCCCTCCAGGATCCGGAACGCCAGCAGGATCGCGAAGGTCGGGGCCAGCCCGCCGAGCGCCGAAGCCCCGGCGAACACGGTCGTGCCGATCAGGAAGATGCGGCGGCGGCCGACCAAGTCGCCCAGACGGCCGCCAAGCACCAGCAACGACGCAAGCGGCAGCAAGCTGCCGTTGAGCACCCACTGCACCTGCTGGCTGCTCACCGCGAACTGGTGCAGGATGTCCGGCAGCGCCAGCGGGACCGCGGTCTGGTCGACCAGCACCATGGCGTTGGCCAGCGTCATGCACAGCAGCAGCAGCCGCCGATTCCCCCCGTTGGCCATTCCTCGATTATGCGGACTCGCCGCGGGATTTCGCCCGGCTGGCCGGGGCGTAGCTGAGCGAGCTGACCGCGGTTGCCCGGCCCAGCTTGTCGCGGACCTGGGCCGCGTCGGGATGATGCAGCTCGTCCAGCAGGCGCAGCGCCTGGCGCCAGACCGCGATCGCGGCGCGGCGGCTGCCGGCCGCGCTGTGCCGGTCGGCGAGATGGACGAGCGTCTCGGCCTCGCCGGTGCGGTCACCGATCTCCGCGAACAGGCGGGAGGCCCGCTGGTAGCAGCTCGTGGCCTTGCCGTGCTGGCCGAGGTGGTGGTAGGAGTAACCGAGCGTGTCCCAGGTGTTGGCCTCGCCGCAGCGGTCACCGAGTTCCCGCTGCAGGCCGAGGGCCTGCCTGCTCCACTTCAGCGCCTCGTGGTGGTCGCCGAGCAGAGCCTGGTACCAGCCCACGTTGTTGAGCGCACGGGCCTGCCCGGATCGGTGGTCCGCCTCGTCGAACAGGGCCAGCGCCTGGCGCGCGTGGCTGAGCGCCTCGCGGTGGCGGCCGAGGCGTTCCATGACGCTGCCGAGGCTGATGTGAGAGCGGGCCTGGCCAACCTGGTCGCCGAGGCCGACATACAGCTCGAGGGCCTGGGACAGGTGCCTGCGGGCGTCATCCCAGGAGCGCAGGCGGAAGCAGGTCCGGCCGAGCGATCGGTTCGCGTTGGCCTGCGCGGCCGGGTCGCCGAGCCGCTCGGCGACGGCCAGCGCGGTGTGCTGGATCGCGACCAGTTCGTCCCACTGGCCCTGCCACTCCAGGTAGTCGGCCAGCGTCCAGGGCAGCTGCCAGGCGGGCCCGTCGAACCCGGCCTCGGCGGCCAGCCCGATCACCGAGAGCAGCACCCGGTGCTCGGCCGTGAACCAGGCCATCGCCTGCTCGTGCCCGTCGAGGTGCTCCGGCACCGTGCCCGGGCTGGCCGGGCTCAGGTCGAGCGAGCCGCGGACGCTGTTGATCAGCACCGCCGCCGCGTGCGCGGTGTGCAGGTAGTGGTCGAGCATCCGGTCCGTGGCTGCCTGGCGGTCGGCGTCGCTGTCGAGCGCGGCGGCCTGCTCGGCGGCGTAGGCGCGCAGCAGGTCGTGGAAGGCATACCGGCCGGCGGCCGGCTCGGCGAGCAGGTGACAGCGGGTCAGCTCGCGCAGCACCCGGCGGGCCCCGGGCAGCGCGACCGCGGCCAGGCTGGCCGCGGCGGCCGCGGTGATCTCCGGGCCCGGGTGCAGGCCCAGCAGCCGGAACATCCGGGCCGCGGGAGGCTGCAGGCTCTGGTAGGACCACGACAGCACCGCGCGCACGTCGGTGGCGTCCTCACCGGTCGACAGCGCATCCAGCCGCCCCTTGGCATCGCGCAACTCGGCGGCCAGCGC
>JASHOI010000730.1 GCA_030041195.1 Streptosporangiaceae bacterium
CGCCGCGACCTCGCGCAGCGGCCCGGGCCGCCTGCCGACCAGGACGACCGCGCCGCCCTCGGCGACGAACCGGGTCGCCACGGCGGCGCCGATCCCGGTTCCGGCCCCGGTGATCACCGCTACCTGGCCGTCGAGCCAGCCGGGCGCGCCCGTCGGCGTCATCCGCTGGCGAGCCGCTCGAGGCGGGCGTGCAGTTCGGGGACGAAGCCCTCGCTCTCCGGTTTCATCAGCACGCTGCGCAGGATCCTCGTCCCGTCCCGGTCCGCGGCCACACCAGGGTGGCGGCGGGCGAACGCGCCGGCGCTCACGCGCAGCGTGCTGAGGAACACCGGGTGCGCCGCGTCGGCCATGCCCTCGGCCAGCATCCGCGCGCTCGCCTCGTCGACCGCGGACAGCGTCGGCGAGGCGGGGAAGTAGCCGACAATGTCCAGCTCGGGGGGCTGGTAGAGCTCCAGCCGCGCGGAATACGTCAGCAGCCGGGCCATGTCGAGGGCGGCCCTGCGGCCGGCGGCCAGCACCCGGCCGAGCCCTTCGTACGTCGGCGGCAGCAGCTGGAACGTCAGCCAAAGCGCCGCCGCCGCGGCCCCGGCCCGTGAGCACTCCAGGCTGATCTCGCCCAGATGCAGCTCGTCCGAGGTGAAGTAGGTGTAGGGCGAGTCGTGCAGGTAGAAGCGGCCCACGTCGGGATCGGCGAACAGCACGGCGCCGCATCCGTAGGGCTGCAGCCCGTGCTTGTGCGGGTCGACCACCACGGAATCGCACTCGGCGATGGCCCGCCACGGCGCCGGGTCGATGCCGAGGTCACCGTGGCCGGCCAGCAGGGTGAAGAAGCCGCCGTAGGCGGCGTCGACGTGGACCCGGACGCCGTGGGCCCTGGCGACCGCGAGCACCTCGTGCACCGGGTCGATGGCGCCGAGGCCGGTCGTGCCGGCGGTGGCGACCACGGTCCCGATGCCGCCCCCGGCCAGCAGCGCGTCCAGCGCGCCGAGGTCCATCCGCCCGGCGGCGTCCACGGCCACGGCGGCTGCGGGCACGCCGAGCACGCCGCACATCCGTGAGTGGGTGTAGTGCGCCTCGGCGCTGTAGGCCACGCCGCGGCCGGGATGCAGTTCGCGGGCGACGTAGAGCGCCTCCAGGTTGGCGATCGTGCCGCTGGTCGTCAGGTGACCGAGGTGCGCGGGAAGGCCGAACATCTGGGCCAGCTGCGCCACGGTCTCCTTCTCCATCCGGGCGGTGGCCGGCCCGCCGTCCAGCGCGTGGTTGTTGGGGTTGACCAGCATCGCGGTGAGGTAGCCGACGACCGCGGCCGGATGCGGGGGCTTGAGCATCTGCCCGGCGTAGGACGGGTGGAAGAACGGGTAGTTCTCCCTGAGCCGCTCGGCGAAGGCGGCGAACACCCCGGCGAACTGCTCGTCGCTGATCTGCATCGAGGCGTCCGGCTGGAACGGCCCGAACGTGGCCTCCCAGTCCTCGACCGCGTCAACACCGCTGCTCAGCCAGCGCCGGATGTCCATGTGCCCCATCTCCTGGTTGAATCCTTCGTGGATTCTGCCGCATACACGACGATCGCGAGCATGTGACGCTGGTGACCCATGGAGCACTACATCCTGACCCTGCGCTGCGCGGACCAGCCGGGGATCGTCCGCTCCCTCGCCGAGGGGATTGTCCAGGCCAAGGGCAACATCACCGAGAGCGCCCAGTTCTCCGACCCGCCGACCGGCCTGTTCTGCATGCGGACGGCGTTCGAGAGCCCGGACGAAGATATCGGGGCCATCCGCGAGCACGTCGCCGGGGCGGTGCGCCGGTTCCAGCCGGTGCTCACCCTGCGCCGGGAGTCGAGCCGCCGCAGGGTGCTGGTGATGGTCTCCAGGTTCGACCACTGCCTGCGTGACCTGCTGTACCGGTGGGACATCGGGGAGCTGCCGGCGGACCTGCGGCTCGTGGTGTCCAACCACGACACCTGCCGGCCGCTGGCGGAGCGCTACGGCCTTCCCTACCACCACATCCCGGTCACCGCGGCGACCAAGCCCGAGGCCGAGCGGCAACTGCTCGCCCTGGTCGACGAGAACCAGATCGACGTGGTCGTGCTGGCCAGGTACATGCAGGTGCTCTCCGACGAGGCATGCCGGAGCCTGGAAGGACGGGCGATCAACATCCACCATTCGTTCCTGCCGGGGTTCAAGGGCGCCAGGCCCTACCACCAGGCCTACGAGCGTGGCGTGAAGCTCATCGGGGCCACGGCCCACTTCGTCACCCCGGACCTGGACGAGGGGCCGATCATCGAGCAGGACGTGGCCAGGGTGGGGCACGCGCACACCCCGGAGCAGCTCGTGGCCATCGGCCGCGACGTGGAGCGGCTGGTGCTGGCCCGCGCCGTTCGCCTGCACGCGGAAGACCGGGTGCTGCTGGTCGGCGCGCGCACGGTGGTCTTCGGCTGAGCCTCAGCCCTGCGAGATCGCGACGTCGTACAGCGCCTGCGCGTTCGGGCCGAACGTCGCGGCGTAGGAGACGTCGGGCGAGTCCCCGCCCTGCTCATAGCCGCCGATGACCCCGGTCACGATGACAGAGCCGCTGGGCCCGCCGGGATCGATCAGGAACGGGCTGCCGCTGGTTCCCTCGGTGAAGCCGCCGCAGTCGAACTGCGCCTGGGTGGCGCTGAACATGCTGGTGCGGTTCTGGCAGATGATCGGCTGGGCCTGGGTGTCCGGGTAGCCGATCACGCGGGTGACGGTGGCGGCGGTCTGGTCGATTCCGAGGTGCTCGGCGCCGGTGACGTACTCGATCGGGGTGTTGCTGCCGGGCTGCTCCACGGTGAGAAACGCGAAATCGTCGTCGGGGTCGGACGTGGCCGCCCATGCCTGGTCCACGAAGATGCGGGTGACCAGCCACACCCCCTCCGGCGCGGCGCCATCGACGTACCCGGGCACGAACGCGATGCCGGGACTGGTTTCGGAATAGCCCGCCAGGCAGTGCGCCGCGGTCAGGATGAGGTCCCCTTCCGGGCTGTGCACCACGCTCGCGGTGCAGAAATGGCTGCCGAGGCGGCCGCCGCTGATCGTGAACAGCGCGCCGATCGCCGGGGTCCCGCCGAATGGGCTGGCGCTCACCATCGCCGACAGCGTCGTGGCCGCCGGGGCGGGTGCCACCGACCAGCAGGCCAGGGCGAGCCCGAGGATGACCGAGAGCGGGCCGGCGATCCACGCCGCACGCAGCAGCCGTTGCCCGGCTGTTCGTCGCATCTGTCCACCTTGTCCATCGCGTCCCGGGTGTCCCACTCGCTCCTGGAAACGATTGTGCACGTCCGTGATTGTGCTGGTCAGGTATTAGAAGATGCTCAGCCCGCGTCCAGTGGTTCTGTATATTTCCTGAACGGATCCTGAGAATGGCCGGGGCGGCGGCGATGGCGCGGCTCAGCCGGTCAGCAGCCGGATCGGGTGCCCGTCGAGGAAGGCGAGGATGGCCTCGACAGCGCCGGAGTAGAAGGCCTGGTAGCTGCCTGCGGTGACGTAGCCAATGTGCGGGGTCAGCAGAGTTCTCGGCGCGGTCCGCAGCGGGTGGCCGGGCGGCAGCGGCTCGACGTCGAACACGTCAAGGCCGGCCCCGGCGATGCTCCCCGCGTGCAGCGCGTCGATCAGGGCGGCCTCGTCGACGATCGGGCCGCGCGAGGTGTTGACCAGGTAGGCGGTCGGCTTGAGCAGCGCGAGGTCGGCGGCGCCGATCAGCCCCCTGGTCCGCTCGCTGAGCCTGAGGTGGATCGTCACCACGTCCGCGCTGCGCAGCAGGGTCTGCTTGTCCACGGCCTCGACACCGGCCGCGGCGGCCGCCGCGGGCTCGAGGTTCTGGCTCCATGCGATCACGCGCATGCCGAATGCCTGCCCGACCGTGGCCACCCGCTTGCCGAGGTTTCCCAGGCCGATCACGCCGAGCGTCGCGCCGGCCAGGTCGGTGCCGACGGTCCGGCCCCACAGCCCGGTGCGGATCCCCGCGTCCTCGGCGGCGACGTGCCGGGCCAGGCCGAGGATCAGCGCCCAGGTCAGCTCCGCGGCGGGCTGCGGCCTGCCGCCGGTTCCGGACACGGTGATGCCGAGCTGGCTGGCCGCGGCGACGTCGATGTGCGCGGTGCCCATGCCGGTGCTGACCAGCAGCCGCAGCCGCGGCAGCCGCTCCAGGACCTGGCGCGGGAAACGGGTCCGCTCGCGCATCGCCACCACGACATCGAACGGCGCGAGGCGCTCGACGAGCCGATCGGGATCGGCCACGTGGTCGGTGAAGATCGTGATGTCGGCGGCGTCGTCAAGCTCGCTCCACGGCCCGTACTCGCGGGCCGCGTTCTGGTAGTCGTCGAGCACCCCAACCTGGAGCGCGGTCTCGGTCACGGGAGTTCCTCTCGGGTTACCGGTCCGGCGGGAGGTACCGGTCGAGCAGATCGTTGCGGAACTTGCCGGCCGGGTCATAGCAGCCCGTGAGCTGCCGGAACTCGCCGGTCTTCGGGTACAGACGGGCCACGGCCTCCGGGCCGGTGCGAAACAGCTTCCCCCAGTGCGGCCTGGCATGCATCGGCGCCAGGCACTCCTCGATCTCGCCGAGCACCGGCCCGACCGCGGCCACGTCCTTGACCCAGGTGAAGTGGAACCCGACCGTGTCCCGCTGGTAGCTCGGGCTCAGCCACGCCTCGTCGGCGGCGATCGTGCGGATCTCGCAGATCCGCAGCACAGGGGCGATCCGGTCGGCGATCCGCAGCAGCGCCCGCAGCCCCTCGACCGCGGATCCGCGCGCAACCAGGTACTCCGACTGCAGCTCGTCACCGGAGCTTGGGGTGAATTCCAGCCGGAAGTGGGGCAGCCGTTCGTGCCAGGGCCCCGGCACGCCCATCTGCTCGGTGCAGTAGGCCGCCGGTATCCCGGGCACCGGGTGCCGGGGGCCGTCGGCCAGCCGGCCGCCCATCCACCGCGGCTCGGGTGTCCACGAGCCCATGGCGTCCGCCCGGTGCTTCAGCCATGCCTGGCGGATCCGCGGGCTGCGCCAGTCGGTGAACAGGCTCACGCTGTACGCGCTGCCCACGATCTCGTCAAAGTGCCCGGTCACCTGCTCGAACGGCAGGTCCTCGTACACGTACTGCCGGACATCGAACGAGGGAAGCGTGTCCAGCGTCATCCGGGTGACGATGCCCAGCGCGCCCAGGCTCAGCACGGTGCCGGGGAACCGGTCCGGGTCGCCGTCGCGGCTCGCGGTCAGCAGGTCGCCGTCGGCGGTAACCATCTCGACCGCGGACACCGCCGTCGCCAGGTTGCCGTTGCGGTCGCCGGAGCCGTGGGTGCCGGTAGCGCAGGCGCCAGCCACCGATATGTGCGGCAGCGACGCCAGGTTGTGCAGCGCCCGGCCTGCCGCGTTCAGCTGCACGGCCAGCTCGCCGTAGGTCAGGCCGGCCCCGACGCTGACTGCCGCGTTCGCGGTGTCGACCTCGATCACGCGGGGCAGGCCGGCCAGCGAAACGAGATCGCCGGGGGAATCGGCGAGCGTGTTGAAGGAATGGCCGGTGCCGAGCGCCCGGACCTGCCGGGCGTGCGCCACGAGGTGCTGCAGCTCCGGTATTGACGACGGCCGGTGGAAGCGCCCGGCCCCGAACGTGACGTTGCCCGCCCAGTTTGTGCGCTTTACGGTTGTTTGCACCCAAGCCTCCTGCCTGGTGCGACTCGAGACCGTGCGCCGGAATTGCGAGTGTCCGGCTGGCCGCCCTGGTGCATGTCACGATGGTCCCATGGCGAACATTGCCGTCGTTCCGCTGCTGTCCGCAGACCCTCAGTGGCTGGGCGGCTACCGGCTGGCCGGGCGGCTCGGCCAGGGCGGCCAGGGGACGGTGTATCTCGGCCAGACGCCTTCCGGCCAGCCGGTCGCGGTCAAGCTGCTGCGCGCCGAGTGGACCAGGGATCCGGTTGCCCGGGCGCGCTTCGCCCGCGAGGTCGCCGCCGTGGGAAGGGTCGCCCCGTTCTGCACCGCCCGCGTCCTCGACGCTCGTCTCGACGATGACCAGCCGTTCGTGGTCAGCGAGTTCATCGACGGCCCGTCCCTGCAGGCGGTGGTGGCCAGGGAAGGGCCGCTGGCCGGGTCGGCGCTTGACCGGCTCGCGGTCGCCACGGCGACCGCGCTGTCAGCGATTCACCAGGCGGGAGTGATCCACCGCGACCTCAAGCCGGGCAACGTGCTGCTCGGCCCGGACGGGGTGCGGATCATCGACTTCGGCATCGCCCGCTCGGCCGACGCGTCGGCGACGCTGACCGGCCAGTTGTTCGGCACGCCCGGTTACATGGCGCCCGAGGTGGTCCGCGGTGCGTCGGCCGGCCCGCCGGCCGACGTGTTCGCCTGGGCCGCGACGATCACCTTCGCCGCGACCGGGAACCCGCCGTTCCACGCACCGAACATGGCCGCGGTCATCCACCAGCTCACCCAGGGGGAGCCGGACCTCGGCATCCTTTCCGGCTATCTGCGCCAGATCGTGGCCGAGTGCGTGGTGAAGGATCCTGCCGCCCGGCCCACCGCCGTCGACCTGCTCATGCGGCTGCTGCACCACTCGCGGCGAGATGGCCTGGCGACGGAGCCGGCCGGGTTCTGGCAGCCGGCGCCGCAGACCGTTCCCATGCCGGGCCAGTACCCGCAGACGCCTGTGCAGCACGCTCCCATGCCCGGCCAGTACGCACCGGTAACCGGCGAGTACGAGCAGGACCCGGCCGCCGAGGTGATCGGCCCGCCGCGGCAGGGCCGGCGGGGGCGCGCGGTCGCCGGATGGACCACGGCGATCGCCGGGTTGGCGGCGCTGTGCGTTATGGGCGGTCTGCTTGTGCCGCGGCTGATCGCTGGCGGGCCACCGGCCGGTGCGCACGGTGGACATCCGTCGGGCCCGGCCGGTGCGTTGAGGCGCGGCCGCTCGCCAGCGGGGCCGGCGAACGCGATCCCGGCCAGGTTCGCTGGGACCTGGGCCGGCGAGGCCCGGCAGGCCAATGGCGTGGTCACGCAGTGGGCGGCGACGCTGGTGCTGCCGCAGGGCGCGACCACGGGCACATTCACGATCGCCAGCATCCCCTGCCGGGCGACGGTGACGGTCACGCAGGTCACCAGGGCCAGGATCCTGCTGAGCGAGACCGTCGACTCGAACCCGTCCGGCAACTGCGCCGCATCCGGGGTGATCAGCCTGGACCGCACCGGCGTGGCGACGGCCAGGATGTTCTGGCAGGACACCGGCGATCCCGGCAACGTCGCGACCGGCATCCTCATCCGGAGCTGATTCCTCGCGGCAGCCGGCGAATCCGGCGGGGCGGGCGCATCACGGCGGCCGCATCGGGTAGGCAGACGATATGGCCAGATTGTGGCGGAAGGTGCGGCGCCGGCCGGCCGCTGGCGCGCGCGTCATCGTGGCAGGCATGGGATTCGCCGGGCTGGCGACGGTGCGCAGGCTGAGCCAGGCGCGGATGCGGGTCACGCTGGTGGACCGCAACATCTACAGCACGTTCCAGCCGCTGCTGTACCAGGTGGCGACCGGTGGCCTGAACGCCAGCGACGTTGCCTACCCGCTGCGGGGGTTCGCGCACAGGTACGGCGCCCGGTTCATTCACGGCGAGCTCGCCGGCATCGACGCCGCGGCCCAGCAGGTCACGCTGGCCAGCGGCGAGAAACTCGGCTACGACTACCTGATCCTGGCCACCGGCGTGGCGGCGGCGTACTACGGGGTCACCGGGGCGGACAAGCACAGCTACGCGCTGTACACCCGTCACGACGCGGTCGCGCTGCGGGATGACATCCTGGCCGGCCTGGAGCGGCTCAGCGGCGAGGACCGGGGGAGGGGGGCCTCGATCACGGTGGTGGGCGGTGGCGCGACCGGCGTCGAGCTGGCCGGGACAATGGCCGAGCTGCGCAACATCGCGCTGGCGACCGCGTACCCCGACATCGACCGCTCGCGGCTGCACATCAGGCTGGTCGAGCAGGCCCCGGCGCTGCTGACGCCGTACGTTCCGTCGCTTCGGGAGTACGCTCACCGGCAGCTGGTCGCCCGGGGGGTCGAGGTCCGGCTCAACACCACGATCAGCGAGATCACCGAGGACGAGGTAGTGCTGTCCGGTGGCGAGCGGGTGCACAGCGATGTGACCGTGTGGGCCGCGGGCATCACCGGGCCCGAGGAGGTCAAGGACTGGGGCGTGCCGCAGGGACGCGGCGGCCGCATCCCGGTCGGGCCGGACCTGCGGGTGCAGGGTCACGATCGCATCTTCGCGGCCGGCGACATCGCTCTGACCGAGGACCAGCCGCTGCCGCAGCTCGCCCAGCCAGCGTTGCAGATGGGCCGGTTCGCCGCCGAGCAGATCACCCGGCTGGAAGCGGGCCGGCCGACGGCAAGGTTTGAATACCACGACAAGGGGATCATGGCCACGATCGGGCGCCGCTCGGCGGTCGTGCAGCTGCCCTACCACGTGCGCATCCGCGGCACGCTGGCCTGGTTCGCCTGGCTTGGCCTGCACCTGGTGACCCTGCTCGGCAACCGGAACCGGCTCACCGCGCTGATCAATCTCTCATACCGCTACCTGAGCTGGGGGCACGGCGGATCGGTCATCGTTGACAACGATCCGCCCGCGGGTTGAGCCTTCTGGTTGTTCGCTTCGTTTGCAAGAAGGTAAGAAACGGGCCATAACATCAGGCAGCGGAGGCGCTCGTGACCGCTCGCATCGGCGCTGGCTTCGGCGCCACGACCACCGCCGCGCCGCGGCGCGACTGACCGATGGTGAACCGGGACCCCGGGCAGCGCTGCGCCGAGCTGACCGAGATGGCCGCCGGAATGCAGCGGCGGGGGCGCCTTGAGCAGGCGCTCACGTTCTACACCGAAGCGCTCGATATCGCGGAGAAGCAGGTCCGCGCCGACCCCGAAGCCGACTGGCCGATCCGGCAGCGGGCCAGCATCCGCTACGCGTTAGGGGCTCTGCACATCGAGGCGGACCGGTGGGACATGGCCGTGACCGTGCTCGAGGAGTCCGAGAAGGCCTACCGCGAGCTGGCCGGGCGCGGGGCGGGCGGCATCGAGCCGCTGATCGCGGACGTCAAGGCCCGGCGGGCCACGGCGCGGATGCTCGGCGGGCGGGGCGCTTCCGCCGTCCTCGAGGTCGACGAGGCGGTCGCGTACCACCGCGGGCTGCCCGCGGGCCAGCAGACCGCGCGCGGCTCGCTGGACATGGCGCGCATCCTCACGGCCAATGCCGCGGTCCTCGATAAGTTCGGCGATCCGGCCCTCGCCGTGGCCTCGGCCGACCAGGCGATCCGGCTGTACAGGTCGCTGGCCGACGCCATCAACTCAACGCCCGACCTGGACTTTCAGTTCGAGTACCTGCTGGCCGTCGCCGACGTCGCGGCGCGGATTCACTCGGCATCCGGCCGGCTTGACCGGGCGCTCGAGGCGGACGACCTGGCCATCCACGCGGCACGCGCGCTGTCGAAGGCCGGCGGCTCGGCGAGCGAGACCACGGCCCTGGCCGTCCGGCTCACCCGCAAGGGGCTGCACCTCAGCGCCGCCGGGCGGCCGGAACGGCGGGACGAGGCCGGCGCCTGCCTGGCCGAGGGCGGCGCCCTGGACGCCTCCGCCGCGCTGCTGGCCACGTCGGAATGGGAGCAGGCGGTGAACGAGGGCCCGCCGCTCACGCTCGCGAAGGCGCTGGAAAGCGCCGCGCAAATCCTGGGCCCGTTGCGGGTCCGGCCGGAACTGGCTGACGCCGTCGCCGTGCCCGCCGTCGCGGGCGGCATTCTGAGCCCGTCCGGCCGCTGCGCCGAGGACGCCGCGCGCGGGTACGCGGATGAGCTGGCCGGGATCGCCGTTGACCTGCTGCCCGGGTCGGCCGTCGCCGGGCTGCGCATCGGGCTCGAGGCGCACTACCTGTTCGCCGTCGGCACCCGCCACGATCCGCCGGTGCTGCGGCACCAGTTCGATTCGTCGGGCATTCCGTGGGCCCGGCTGCTGCTGGCCTGCTGCCGGGCGCTGGACGGCATGACGGAGGAATGGGCACCGCCGCTCGCGCTCGACCTGGCGTCGTGGAACTTCGGGGTGATCGTGCAGCTGCAGCCGTTCGTGATGACCGCGCAGCGGTACCTGAAGACCGGCAGGCCGCCCCCCGGCGATCTCGACACCAGCGTGGTCGAGCTGGTCGGTGAGTGCCTGTCGCTGCACGCCGCGCTGCATCTGCGCAACGGCGACGACGATGCCGCGCAGCAGATCAAGCAGGTCGCCAGGCTGCTCGGGATCTAGCCGCTCTTGCGGCCGACGCCGATCACGCGGACGCCAGCCTGGCCGCGCGCCGCGCCGCGTAGGCACCGAGCACGCCGGCGAGCACCGCGCCGGCCACCACGGCGCGGGCCACCGCCCCGGGATGTGACGCGGTGAGCGCGCTGGGCAGCAGCACGGCCATCGGCACGATCGCGACCAGCGGGCCCAACGCGAGCCAGAACACGACGGTGATCGCCGCCGTGTTGCCGACCGGGGTCTCAAACCCGCCGAACAGGTCCGGCATGAACCGCTGCCGAAACACGTTGACCAGTGCGCCGGCGACCAGCACCGGCACGGTCACGGCCAGCAGCGCGAGCAGCCGCGGGTCACCGGCCGCGGCGGCGAGCGCCACGACCGGCGCGCCGGCGACCACGAACAGGACCAGGCACGGCACGACCGCGTGCCACCAGGCCAGCGACTCGAACCGGAACGGCAGGGCCGCCGAGCGGCGGGTGTCCTCCGCGTCCAGCCTCGCGCCCTCGCAGAGCCAGGCAGCGGCCAGGTAGCCAAGGGCGAGCGCTGCGGCGGCCGGAACCAGCGACAGCTGCCCGGCGCGGCCGGCCACCGCGATGA
>JASHOI010000731.1 GCA_030041195.1 Streptosporangiaceae bacterium
GGCACCCTCGCCGCCGGCGGCCGCGGCACCGCCCGGCCGTGGCCGGGGCGGGGCCGAGGACGGGCACACCATCTACGTTGATCCGTGGGCGGGGACCGCGAATCAGGGCGGCGCCGATTCGTCGGCTAAGGCGTCGCGCGGACCCTCGTCGCTGCCGTGACCGTGCGGCGCGTCACCCGGACAGGTCGCTCAGCCCCACCGACCGGTGCAGCTGATTCACGCACGCCTGCTGCGCGCTGGGGGTGTTCGCCTGGTTCAGGCACTGAGAGAACGAAGTCAGCTGGTGCCAGAACGCCGCGAATGCGATCAGCAGGATGACGCTGAGCAGCGCTCCGATCATGCCGAGCACGATCCCGGCGACCGCGCCGCGCGGGCGCATGGTGACCGAGAGCCGCGCCCTGCGCATCGCGGTGATCCCGAACCAGCAAGCGGAAACGCCCACCAGAAGGCCGAAGATCACCAGGTAGATGCCGCGGTGGAAGTTGGTTCCCACGCCAAGCAGGGCGAGCAGGCTCAGTACGCCGAGGATCAGGGCGGCAATGGCACGCTGGCGCACGGCCGACTCGGGCGGGCGCAGCGGCTGCGCTGGCCTCGGCGGTCTGCGGGGTCCCGGCCCGGGTCCCCCCGGCTGAGGCCGCTGAGACCCCCAGCGGTGAGCCCAGTCGGGCGGGGGGCCCGGCGGGGCCTGCGGCCCATTGCCGGGCGGCGGGGCCTGCCCTTCCCACGGGGTCGGCGCGGGCGGCGGGTAGCCGCCGGGCGCCGGGGCAAGGCCCTGGCCGTCCGGCTGCTTAGGGAAGTGCAGCGGAGGCAGCTCAGACTGCTTCCCGTCGGGCTGCTCCGGGAAGCTCAGCGGCGGCCGCGGGCTCTGGTCAGCTGACAGGGCCGGGTCCTCTCTTGTGCTCGCGTCGGGTTCTGGGTGCAACCCCTCCCCTATTTCATCACTTTCGGCGACCGCCCACGCTCTCAGGCGCGCGGATGGCCAGGCCGGCCGGGCCCGGCCGACCGCACGGTACGCTGAGCGTCCAGAGGCCCGCCGGGAACACAGTCATTGAGGGAACTTGACAGTAAGCGGCAGTTCACGGCTGGTTGTTCTGGTGTCGGGCGCGGGGACCAACCTGCAGGCGTTGCTGGAGGCGTGTGCCAGCGACGGCTACGGCGCCCAGGTGGTCGCGGTCGGTGCCGACCGCGACGACATCGCGGCGCTGGCTCGGGCGGACGCCGCGGGCATCCCGACGTTCACGCTCCGGGTGCGCGACTTTCCGTCCCGCGAAGACTGGGACCGGACGCTCGCCTCGGCCTGTGCCGGTTTCGCGCCCGACCTGATCGTGCTCGCCGGGTTCATGAAGCTCGTGGGCGCGGACTTCCTGGCCAGCTTCGGCGGGCGGGTCATCAACACCCATCCCGCCTTGCTACCGTCGTTCCCCGGCATGCATGGTGTGCGGGACGCGCTCGAGTACGGCGCGAAGGTCTCCGGGTGCACCGTCTTCCTGGTCGACGCCGGGACCGACAGCGGCCCGGTCATCGCGCAGGCAGCCGTGCCCGTGCACGATGGCGACGACGAGGCAGCCCTGCACGAGCGCATCAAGGTCGCCGAGCGTGCGCTGCTGGTGGACACGGTGGGTCGGCTTGTCCGCGACGGATGGTCCGTCCAGGGCCGGAAGGTGAGCATCGGATCGTGACCAAGGTAGCTATCACCAGGGCACTGATCAGCGTCTACGACAAGACCGGCCTGGATGGCGTGGCCCGCGTGCTGCACCGGGCCGGTGTCGAGATCGTCTCCACCGGAAGCACCGCGGCGGCGATCTCGGCCGCTGGCGTGCCGGTGACGAAGGTCGAGGACCTCACCGGCTTCCCGGAGTGCCTGGATGGCCGGGTCAAGACGCTGCATCCCCGGGTGCACGCCGGGCTGCTCGCGGACACCACGCGGCCAGAGCACCGGGCGCAGCTCGACGAGCTGGGAATCGCAGCGTTCCAGCTCCTGATCTCGAACCTGTACCCGTTCCAGAAGACCGTGGCCACCGGCGCGGGACCGGAGGACTGCATCGAGCAGATCGACATCGGGGGACCCGCGATGGTCCGGGCCGCCGCGAAGAACCACGCCGAGGTCGCCGTCGTCACCGACCCGTCCATGTACCAGGACGTGGCCGAGGCGGTGGCGAACGGCGGCTTCACGCTGCAGCAGCGGCGGCGGATGGCGGCCCGGGCCTACGCGCACACCGCCGCCTACGACGCCGCGGTCGCCTCCTGGTTCGCGTCGGACTACGCACCGGACGAGACCGCGCGGGACACCGGCCTGCCGGACGTGATCGGCGGGTTCTGGACCCGCCGTGAGCTGCTCAGGTACGGGGAGAACCCGCACCAGCGCGCGGCCCTCTACCTGCCGGGTGCGCCGGGCGACGACCGCGGCGAGCCGGCCGGGATTGCGGGCGCCGAGCAGCTGCACGGCAAGGAGATGTCGTACAACAACTACGTCGACGCGGACGCCGCGCTGCGGGCGGCCTACGACTTCACCAGGCCGTGCGTGGCGATCACCAAGCATTCCAACCCGTGCGGGATCGCGCTCGGCGCCGACCTGGCCGAGGCGCACCGGAAGGCGCACGCCTGCGACCCGGTGTCGGCGTACGGCGGGGTGATCGCCGCCAACGGCGTGGTGGACGCCGCGTTCGCCGCGCAGGTCGCCGAGATCCTCACCGACGTGCTGGTCGCGCCGGGGTTCGACCCCGACGCGCTGGAGATCCTGACCAAGCGCAAGAACCTGCGGGTGCTGCGCTGCCCCGGGTTGCCGCGGGCCAGGGCGGGCACGGAATGGCGCCGGATCAGCGGGGGCATGCTGGTCCAGACCGCCGACACGGTGTCCGAGCCGGGCGACGAGCCGGCGGGATGGAAGCTGGTCGCCGGCCCCGCCGCCGGCGAGGCCGCGCTGCGGGACCTGGCGTTTGGCTGGCGGGCGTGCCGTTCGGTCAAGTCCAACGCGATCCTGCTGGCGTCCGGCGAGGCCTCGGTCGGCATCGGCATGGGCCAGGTCAACCGCGTGGACTCGGTCCGGCTCGCGGTCCGGCGGGCGGGCGACCGGGCGCAAGGATCGGTCGCGGCCAGCGACGCGTTCTTCCCGTTCGCCGACAACCTGGAGGAGCTCGCGGCCGCTGGCATCCGGGCCGTGGCCGAGCCCGGCGGCTCGATCCGCGACAAAGACGTGATAGCCGCCGCCGAGACCGCCGGCATCTCCCTCTACTTCACCAGCGTCCGCCACTTCTACCACTAACCCGCGCCGCTGGCCGGCCTGCTGGTCAGCGGCGCCACAAATTCCTTGATCATCGCGACTTCTCACGGGTTCGGTCACTCGGCTGCCCCAGTTTGTACCGTTCTGCGGTCACCGAAGGCGTGAGGAGTGGCCGATGATCAGCGGTGCGGGTGGGAGTGGTGGGCTAGGGGGAGGCGGGGTTGTTTTGCTGCAGGACCCAGGCGTTGCCGTCGGGGTCGTTGAAGGTCTTCCAGCGGCCCCAGGGGGCTTGCTGGATCTCATCCTCGTTGAAGGTGACGCCGCGGGCCGTCAGGTGCGCCAGGGTCTTCTCCAGGTCGTCGCAGCCGAGCACGGCGCCGCGCAACGAGCCAGCGGGCATGGTCTCGAACCAGGTCACCAGCGTGATCGCGGTACCGCCGCCGGGCGGGCGCAGCATCACCCAGCGCATGCTGCCGCCGGCGAACGAATTGTCCATCTCGACGGAGAATCCGAGCGTGCCGGCGTAGAAGCTCTTCGCCGCGTCCTGGTCGGTGACCGGGACCGAGACGACCTCGACGTTGGTCAGTGCCATGAGTTCCCTCTCATCGTGACTGGATCTGCCGGTTGCGGCGCCGGAACGCGCCCAGGTTCCAGCGCCGGCCCTCGTCGCATGGAGCGGGTGGCCGGAACGTGGCGTCCGGGCCCGCTGCTGTGGCCGAGGTAGTCCGGCAGCCGCTGGCCGAGGATCCGCGGGTAACCGCCCGCCAGGATCCTGCGGGTCAGCTGGCCGCCGAGGCCGTCGAAGCCGGTCTGCTGCATCCGCAGCCGGGTCCCCCCGGCGGTCTGCTCGAGCGTGAAGGTCACCGTGGTGTCGATGTTCCCGCCCGCCCACGACCACACCATCCGCTTCGGCGGGTCGAGCTCGAGCACCTCGCAGCGTACGGTGCCGTCGAATCCCATCGCGCGGAACGGCCGGGCCCGGAACGTGAAGCGGTGGCCGACGGCCGGCTTGAAGTCCGTGGGCATGAACCAGGCGGACAGCGCCTCGCTCGAGGTCAGCGCCGCCCACACGCGCTCGGCCGGATACGGGTAGCTCATCGTGACGTCGATGTCGGCCTTCATCCGGGTGCCTCCCTCAGGTAGTCGCCGAGCGCGGCGAGGCGCTCCTGCCAGAACCGCTCGAGCTCGTCCAGCCAGTCGCGCAGCTCGGTGAGGGCCGCCGGCCGCAGCTGGTAGTACCGGTGCCGCCCCTGCTTCCGCGCCGTGACCAGGCCGGCCTCGCGCAGCACCCGCAGATGCTGTGATACCGCGGCCTGACTCATGTCCAGGCCGCTCATCAGGTCGGAGACCGGCCGGTCCGCGGTGGCCAGCTGCTCCAGCAGGTGCCGCCTGGTGCCGTCGGCCAGCGCGGCGAACCTGTCGGCCGGCGCGAACGTGCCGGGCGCCGGGCCGCGGTGCTTGCTCGGTCGTCCGGGGCGCTCGGCCATGCCCGGCACATTAATTAGTTTTTATTTATGTGTCAAGGTCGGGGGCTGCTGTGGCCGTGCCTGCCGGCCCTGCGAGAATCGGTGCGCCGCTGAACCGACGGACTGGGGCTGGGAATGACTGCACAAATCCTCGACGGAAAGGCAACCGCCGCCGCGATCAGGGAGGACCTGGCCCGCAGGGTGGCCGTGCTCGCCAGCCGCGGCATCGTGCCCGGCCTGGGCACGGTCCTGGTCGGTGAGGATCCCGGCAGCGTTTCCTACGTGAACGGCAAGCACCGGGACTGCGCTCAGGTCGGCATCGCCAGCATCCGCAGGGAACTGCCCGCCAGCGCCACGCAGGCCGAGGTCGAGGACGTCGTGGACGAGCTGAACGCCGATCCCGCGTGCACCGGCTACATCATCCAGCTGCCGTTGCCCCCCGGGCTCGACGCGCAGGCGCTGCTGGAGCGGATGGACCCGGCCAAGGACGCGGACGGCCTGCACCCGGTCAACCTCGGGCGGCTGGTGCTCAACGAACCCGGGCCGGTGCCGGGAACGCCGGAAGGGATCATCGCGCTGCTGCGGCGCTACGACATCCCGCTGGCCGGGGCGGACGTGACCGTGATCGGCCGTGGCATAACCGTCGGCCGCGCGCTCGGCCTGCTGCTGACCCGGCGCAGCGAGAACGCCACCGTGACCCTCTGCCACACCGGCACCAAGGACCTGCCCGCGCATACCAGGGGCGCCGACATTGTGGTGGCCGCGGCCGGGCGGCCCGGGCTGGTGACCGCTGACATGATCAAACCCGGAGCCGCGGTCGTCGACGTCGGGATCACGCGCACCGATGCCGGTCTCGTCGGTGACGTGGCCCCGGAGGTGGCCGAGGTGGCGGGCTGGCTGGCACCGGTGCCCGGCGGGGTCGGCCCGATGACGCGGGCGATGCTGCTGGCCAAGGTGGTGGCGGCCGCGGAGCTGAGCGGCTGACGCCGGCGCCCGGTTTGGCCCGGGGAGCTACTCACGAGTAACCTGTGGCGGAGGTTCCTGCCGGGTACCCGGGGCTGGGCCCGCCGGCCTGATTTGGCAGGCTTAACCTTGCGCGCGGTGGCGCCAGGTTGCGTGGTACCGTGCCGGGCCGCAAGTTTGCAGAGGGAGGTCGGCCGCCGGATATGAACATCGTCGTCTGCATGAAGCAGGTTCCCGATACCTGGTCGGAGCGCACGCTCAGGCCGTCCGACTCGACGCTGGACCGCGACGCGGCCGACGCGGTGATCAACGAGCTTGACGAGTACGCGATCGAGGAGGGCCTGCGCCTGGTCGAGGCGAACGGCGGCGAGGTGACGATCCTTTCCATGGGGCCGGAAAAGGCGAGCGAGTCGATCCGCAAGGCGCTGTCGATGGGCGCCGACAAGGCGGTGCATGTTCTCGACGACGCGCTGCACGGGTCGGACGCGCTGGAGACCTCGGCGGTGCTCGCCGCCGTGCTCGGCCGGATCGGGTTCGACCTGGTGATCCTCGGCTCGGAGTCCACCGACGCGCGGATGGGCGTGATGGCCGCGATGCTGTCCGAGCGGCTCGGCGTGCCGCAGCTGTCGTTCGCCAGCAAGGTGGACGTCGACGGGACCGCGATCGCGATCAACCGCCAGGCGGACTACGGCTACGACCGGGTCGAGGCCAGCCTGCCGGCGGTCGTGAGCGTGGTTGAGAAGATCAACGAGCCGCGCTACCCCTCGTTCAAGGGGATCATGGCGGCGAAGAAGAAGCCGGTCGAGACGCTGGGCCTGGCGGACATCGGCCTGGAGCCCGGGCAGGTCGGCCTGGCCGCCGCGGCGACCGAGGTGGTCAGCTTCGCCAAGCGGCCGCCCCGCCAGGCCGGGACGATCGTCAAGGACGAAGGCGACGGCGGCGTGAAGGCGGCCGAGTTCCTCGCCGCGCAGAAGTTCATCTGAGCCTGGGTTCACGCAGGCTGCGTTCAATCCGAGGCTGGAGGGGCCCCGTACATGGCTGAGATCCTGGTCCTCGCCGAGCACGACGGCGAGACGGTCAAGAAGGTCACCGGCGAGCTGCTGACCCTGGCCCGCCGGTTCGGCGAGCCCTCGGTCGTCTGGGCCGGCCCGGGCGCCGACGGCGGCCGGGAGCGGCTGGCCGAGTTCGGCGCGGCCAAGGTGTACGTCGCCGGCGGCGACGAGCTGGACCAGTACGTTGTCGCGCCCAAGGCGGAGCTGCTGGCCAGCCTGGTGGCCGCGAAGTCGCCGCTGGCGGTGCTGGTCGCCAGCACCGCGGAGGGCCGGGAGGTCGCGGCCAGGGTGGCGGTCAAGACCGGTTCTGGCCTGATCACCGACGCGGTCGACCTCGGCGACGGGCTGGTCGCCGAGCAGTCCATCTTCGGCGGCGCCATCATCGTGCAGTCCAAGGTCCGCGCCGGGACGCCGATCGTGGCCGTGCGCCCCAACGCGGTCGCGCCGGAGCCCGCGGCTGCGGCCGCCGAGGTCGAGAGCGTCGCGTTCGCGGCCAGCGAGGCGGCGAAGAGCGCGCACGTCACCGACCGCGTGGTGCAGGAGCGCGGGGAGCGCCCCGAGCTCACCGAGGCCTCGATCGTGGTGTCCGGCGGGCGCGGCGTTGGCAGCGGCGAGAACTTCGCGCTGATCGAGAAGCTCGCCGACTCGCTGGGGGCCGCGGTCGGCGCGTCCCGGGCGGCCACCGACGCGGGCTGGTACCCGCACCAGTTCCAGGTCGGCCAGACCGGCAAGACCGTGTCGCCCCAGCTGTACCTGGCGGTGGGCATTTCCGGTGCGATCCAGCACCGGGCCGGCATGCAGACCTCCAAGACCATCATGGTGATCAACAAGGACGCCGAAGCCCCGATCTTCGAGCTCGCCGACTTCGGCGTCGTTGGGGATCTGTTCCAGGTCGTTCCGCAGCTGACGGAGCAGATCCAGAAGCGTTCCCAGGGCTGAAGACGCGCATTCGGGCCACCTGCCGCTGGCCTGCCCCAGCTAGGCTGATTCATCATGGGATACCTCGATGCCGGCGGGTGCCGCCGGGCGCCGGCCTCACCCGTTTACCTGGACCACGCGGCGACCACCCCGATGCTGCCCGAGGCCATCGAGGCGATGACCGAGGAGCTCGCCGAGCTCGGCAATCCCTCGTCGCTGCACAATGCGGGCCGCCGGGCGCGCCGGGTCGTCGAGGAATCGCGGGAGCAGATCGCGGCCGCGTACGGCGCCCGCCCCAGCGAGGTGATCTTCACAAGCGGCGGGACGGAGGCGGACAACCTCGCCGTTAAGGGGCTGTTCTGGGCTCGGCAGGCAGCGGATCCCGCGCGGCGGCGGGTGCTCACGGCGGCGATCGAGCATCACGCCGTGCTCGACTGCGTCGGATGGCTGCACGGCCACGAAGGGGCCGAGGTGGCCCGCCCCGCGCTCGACGACGCCGGCCGGATCGGCCCGGAGGCGCTGCGCGAGGTCATCGAGGCCGATCCCGGCGCCGTCGCGCTGGTCAGCATCATGTGGGCCAACAACGAGGTCGGCACCGTGCAGCCGGTCGCGGAGCTGGCCGCCGTCGCCCGCGAGTACGGGATCCCCTTCCACAGCGACGCGGTGCAGGCCGCCGGGCCCCTGCCGGTCAGCCTGGCCGACAGCGGCGCCACCGCGCTCACGATCACCGCGCACAAGATCGGCGGACCGGTCGGCGCCGGGGCGCTGCTGCTGGCGCGGGGCACCGACCTGGTACCGGTGATGCACGGAGGGGGGCAGGAACGCGACGTGCGGTCCGGGACCCTGGACGCCCCGGCGATTCGGGCCTTCGCGGTCGCGGTCGAGATCGCCACCGCGCGCCGGGCCGACGAGACGAAGCGGCTCACCGAGCTGCGCGACGACCTGATCGCGCAGGTCCTGTCCGCGGTGCCGGCCGCGATCCTGAACGGGGCGCCGCCCGGTCCCGGCCGGCTCCCGGGCAACGCCCACTTCTCGTTCCCCGGCTGCGAGGGCGACGCGCTGCTGATGCTGCTGGACGCCAAGGGCATCGCCTGCTCAACCGGCTCCGCGTGCACGGCGGGCGTGGCGGAGCCCAGCCACGTGCTGCTCGCGATGGGTGCCGACGAGGCCCGGGCCCGCGGGTCGCTGCGGTTCTCGCTCGGGCACTCGAGCACCCAGGAGGACGTGGACGCCCTCGGCGCGGTCATCGGCGAGGCGGTGGAGCGGGCCCGCCGCGCAGGCGCCCGCTGACCCGCGCTCCCCAGGCTGCAACGGGGTGGTGGGTCCCCCGCTGTTCCTGGAGCAGCAGCGCGGGACCCACCACCACATTGGGATGGCTCTTAGGCGGGGTTGCGGGCGCGGATCAGGTTCATCGCGGTGAGCGTGAGCACGGTTTCGTCGTTCTCGTTGATCAGCTCGGCCCTGGTGCGCACCAGGCCGCGGTCTGGCTTGGATCGCGAGCGGCGGGTCTCGACGAACGTGCACCGCAGCCGCAGCGAGTCGCCCGGGCGGACCGGTGCGGGCCAGCGCAGTTCATCGATCCCAGGGGAGGCGAGGCTGGCCACCTTGGACAGGCAGTGGTCGGCGAACATCCGCATCATGATCCCGGCCGTATGCCACCCGCTGGCGATCAGGCCGCCGAACGGGCCGTGGGCGGCGAACTCCGGATCGACGTGGATCGGCTGCGGGTCGAACCTCCGGGCGAAGTCGAGGATGTCCTGCTCGGTCACCGTGATGTACCCGTACTCGTAGACCGCACCCTGCACGTAGTCCTCGAAGTAGCGGTCGTCGACGGGAACGGCGAAGTCGTCGGCGCTGAGGGTCTTGGTGCTGGGTGGGGTGGCTCCCTGCTGCATGCACGCTCCTTGTCGTCGAGCTGCACTCAGTCTGCCGGGGCCGCCCGACGGCGGCGAAGGCGGCACCGGTGGCCACCGGACCACCCCGCGCCGCATACCCTCGAACGCGATGACTCGACTGCGCGTGCTCGCCGCGATGTCCGGCGGTGTCGACTCGGCCGTGGCCGCCGCCAGGGCCGCCGACGCCGGTCACGAAGTGACCGGCGTCCACCTCGCGCTGTCCAGGAACCCCGCCTCCTACCGGACCGGAGCGCGCGGCTGCTGCACGCTGGAGGACGCCAGGGACGCGCGCCGCGCCGCCGACGTCATCGGCATCCCGTTCTATGTCTGGGACCTGGCCGACCAGTTCCACCGGGACGTGGTGCAGGACTTCGTCGACGAGTACGCGCGCGGCCGCACCCCCAATCCCTGCCTGCGCTGTAACGAGAAGATCAAGTTCGCCGCCGTGCTCGACCGCGCGGTGGCGCTCGGCTTCGATGCCGTCTGCACCGGCCACCACGCGCGGTTGATGCCAGCAGGCGGCGACGCCGGCCCGGATCGCGGCCAGCGGCTGCTGCGCAGCGTGGACCGGGCCAAGGACCAGTCGTACGTGCTCGCCGTGCTGACCGGCGAACAGCTGGGCAGGGCGATGTTCCCGCTCGGTGACAGCACCAAGGAGCAGGTGCGCAAGGAGGCTGCCGAGCGCGGCCTCGGCGTCGCCGACAAGCCGGACAGCCACGACGTCTGCTTCATCGCGGACGGGGACACCAGGAAGTTCCTGGAAAGCAGGCTCGGCGCCCTGCCCGGCCAGATCGTGGACGCCGAGGGCACGGTCGTCGGCAGCCACAACGGCAGCTACGGCTTCACGGTCGGCCAGCGCAAGGGACTGCACATCGGCACCCCGGCGCCGGACGGCAGGCCGCGCTACGTCCTGGACATCGAGCCGGTGTCGAACACGGTGACCGTCGGCCCGGCCGAGGCGCTCGGCGTCACCGACATCGAGGCCACCCGGCCGGTGTGGAGCGGCTGCCTGCCCCCAGGGGCCCCTATCGACTGCCTGGTCCAGCTGCGCGCTCACGGCGAGCAGCACCGGGCGAGCGCGTGGCTGGACGGCGGCACGCTGCGGATCAGGCTGGGCGAGCCGGCCCGCGGCGTGGCCAGGGGCCAGGCAGCCGTTCTGTACGACGGCGACGCCGTCCTCGGCAGCGCCACGATCACCGGCACCCGTCAGCCAGTCATGACGCCCTGAACAGGTGAGAGCCCGAGGCCTGGATGAGCGCTGTCGGCTTCTGGAACCGGGCCGCCGACGGGTAGCCGTCGTCGGGGTGAAACCCGCACGGAACGAAACCCTGGCGCCGGTAGTACGCGTGCAGGGCGGTGTTGCTCGTCCAGGCGCTGACCCGGATCCACACCGCTCCGTAGTCGTTCCTCGCGTTGTGGCCGGCCCAGTCAAGCAACGCGGCGCCAAGCCCGACCCCCTTGAAGGGGCGGCTGACGATCAGGCGATGAACATAGACGGCCGGATCGCGGAGCAGATCGTCCGGCCAGTAAGGATCGTGGTCCGGGTCGGCCGTGATGGTCGCCGCCGGCACCTGCTCCTGCCACCCGATCCAGGTCTTGCCCTGGCTGAGCGACCCGAGGATCCTGCTGTCCCGCCCGGCCCGGTTCGGCCAGGGCCTGGCCCACTGATCAGTGCCCTTGCGCCTTAACCACTCCGCCGCCTCCTCGATGAGCCGGATCACGACCGTCATGTCGTTCACGCTGGCACGACGGAGGGCTAGCGGCCAATCGGGCATAGCTTCATATTCGGCTACTTAGCGCCCGGCTTGCCACGCGGGATCGCGGCACGGCGCGAGCGCCACCGCTGGCATCAATAGTTAAATCCCGCCGCTCGCGCCCCACCAGCCATGTAGCGTTGCCTTCCGCTGCCGGCGCTGCGATGTGGACTGTCGTGCCAGCGACAGCGCCGGCGGCTCGCGAGTCACCTCAGGCCAGCTGCCCGCCCGGGCGGGCATCGCTGGTCGCTGTGCGCGAAACCGGTTCGGTCAGCGGGGGTCGTAGTGCTCGTAGCGGTATTGCGCCGAAGGGCGCGAGTGGTACTTGGCCATGACACACCTCCTCGTCCGTTCTGATGTGATCGGCGGTACCTGAAACCCGCAGCTCACATGGGCCTTAGCCGTATTTAGCCCGCGCCGCCCGTCCCGTTACACAGCGGGCCCCGTCCGGGCGGCGCTGGCCCCTTTATGCCGTCCGGTCGGTACCGGCCGGGCATTGTTGATCCAGGAGCATCCGGTCCCCGGTCAGCGGGGGTCGTAGTGCTCGTAGCGGTACTGCGCCGAAGGGCGCGAGTGGTACTTGGCCATAGCACCTCCTCCGTTCAGCTTGTCGTAATCGGCAGTCGCGGGCCGAGACAGCCCGCGACTGGCCTTGCCCGTGGCCCGCTGCCCAGCCGGGCCCCGTAAGTCTGCGTAAATCTGCGTCACTACCACCAGCAGCCCGGCGGCTCAGCACCGCCGGGCGTACATCTGGACTGCCTAGCTGTCGTCGGCCGCCTGGCTCGGCGCGGTCGCCTCGTCCGGAACCTGCCCCACCGAGACGGCGAACTGGTTGCGGTCGGCCGGGTACACGCTGATCGTGAGCCGGAACGGGTCGCCGTGCGGATCGAAGGCCACCCGCTGCACCTCGAACACCGCGACCCGGCCGTCGTCGGGAAGCTTGAAGAAGTTGGTCTCGTTGCCGTCCGGGGCTCGCACGGTGACCTTGTCGCGGTAGCCGGCCTGGGTCAGCCCGAGCTTGGTGCCCAGGTAGGCGACCGCGCCCTCGTCGATGTTGGGGGCCTGGATGAGCTTGAGCGCTCCCTGCTCGACCAGGCTCATCGGGTAGAACGAGGTCTGCAGCGACCAGGGTGTGCCGTCGATATAGCGCTGCTGGTGCCTGCTGACCACCGTGGAGCTGTCCGGAAGCTTGAGCTCGCTCTGAACCACGCCGAGCGCCTGCTGGATTTCCACCCTCGGCTCGGTGGACGTCGGCTTGCGCAGCGTCGCTTCCACCTCGGCGACGTAGACCGGGCCCTCGTCGTCGCGCCCGGTGGCGGGGTCCCCGGTCAGCTGCGTGACGAACGGCACGATCTTCTCGACGACAAACGTCCCCTGGCCGGGGCGTGTCTCCACCAGGCCGCGGGTGATCAGCCATTTCATCGCGTCGCGGACCGTGTTGCGTGACGCGTCGTAGCGCTCTCTGAGCTCGATCTCGGTGGGGAGCTGACTGCCGTGCGGCAGGACGCCTGACTCGATCTTGTCGCGCAGATCGTCGGCGATCCGGCGATACATGGGATCAGGCATTCGACCTCCTAGAGGTCCCAACAACACCAATGTTCAGGCCTGATAGGTCCAAAAGGATCATCCCTGCCATACCGGCGATCGGAATACTTGGGCGTATCCCATTGCCTTCTATCCAGTCCGATGTCAGCATAGTACCAAAGGTTGGTACCGCTCGACCGGCAGGGTTCATGGGGCTCACCCTAGCAGTCCAGGTCCTTGGGTACGCAAGGACTGGCGCCAAAAATTTGGGCTGCCCGAAGGACCCCCCGCCAGTCAGTGACCAGCCAACACCCACCGGACCGGGAGGTCTAGAGCGGAGCCGCGGAGCCAGCCGCTGATCAGGCGAAAGGGGGATCAGCAGTGACGGCCGTCGAACTGCTAACGATCGGCGTGATCTTCTCGATCGGAGTGATCACCGGGGTGATCCTCGTGGTGAGCCTGGCGAGCCGCAGGGAAGACCGCAGGGCGAGGCTGAGCCGTGAAGCGCCTGACCATGTGGCCCAGGCGGGGCGGTTCCTGACCGGCCTTTACGTGCGCCGTCCCGGCGACGACCCTCCGTGGCGCGATCACCCGGATGACGACCAGACGGCGGAATTCTCCGGATCCCCGCGCCCGGGCCCCACGCCGTTCGGGCCCGGCGGCTACGGCCCGCCGCCAGCGGACCGCCGGCACACCGGCCCCCCGCACGCGCGGTAGTTAGTGACGCGCCCGCGCGGTGGCAGGCGCTCTGACCTGCCATCGGTGAGCGAATCACCCTGCCGCGAGTGTCGGCGCCGCCCGCTAGGCTCTGCTGCATGGAGCCGAGCGCGCCGTTCCCCTGGCCCGCGGGCAGCGCCACCGGGGTCGGCTCGATGCCGGGCACCAGCCCGGCGGAGGCGGTCGCCGTGGTCCTCGGCGAGCTGCCCGACCTTCCGCATCTGCCCGAGCTGCCCGCCCGGGGGGTGGGCGCCGACCTGACCGGGCGGACCGCCGCGCTGCTCGTCGACCTGCCGGTCGAGACCACGGCGGGCGGCTGGAAGCTGGCCGCGCGTCCGGGCCGCGATCAGCGCCGCG
>JASHOI010000732.1 GCA_030041195.1 Streptosporangiaceae bacterium
GCGCCCGGCGGCGCCGGCCCGGACGTCGGCAGCCGGCCGGCGAGCACCCGGGTCGCCGGCCGCTGACGGGCGGGCGCCTGGCTGCTGGCTGCTGCGAACGGATGCCATCAGTCCCCATCCCCCTGCAGGTAGTGGAACTGGACGAAGGTGATCAGGCCGACCACGATGATGAGCACGACCGACATCGCGCTGGCCAGGCCGACGTCGGTGTCCGCGAAGGCGGTCTGGAAGATCGACATCACCACGGGCACGGTGCTCGTCCCGGGCCCGCCGTCGGTGATGATGAAGAACTGGTTGAAGGCGAGGAACGAGCCGACGACCGAGATGATCAGGCTCAGCGCGATCGACCGGCGCAGCAGCGGCAGCGTGATCCGCCGCTCAGCGCTCCACCAGGAGGCCCCGTCGACCCGGGCCGACTCGTAGAGGTCGGTCGGGATGCTCTGCATCCCGGCCATGAGCAGCATCATCGTCAGCCCGGAGGCGAACCAGATGACGAGGACGCAGATCGCGGTGATCGCCAGACCGGTGTGCACGGTCCACGCCGTGGTGTTGCTGACGATCCCGAGCTTGGACAGGACGAAGTTCGCGGTTCCCGAACTCGGCTGCAGTTCCACCACGGCCATGTAGCTCTCGGCCACCAGCCCCACGATGTACGGCAGGAAGATCAGCGTCCGGAACACCGTCGTGCCCCGGCGGTTGGAGCGCACGAACACCGCGAGCGCGTAGCCGACGACGAAGATCGGGATCGTGACGATCGCGGTGTACTTCAGCGTGAACAGGATCGACTGGAGGAACACCGAGTCGTGGATCAGGCTGGTGTAGTTCGACAGGCCGATGAAGTGGTACGGCCCGACGAGCGGCCAGTTCGTCAGCGAGATGTAGACGCCGAAGCCGAGCGGGAACAGCGCGAAGACCCCGACCAGCAGCAGCGCCGGGGACGTGAACGCCAGGCCTACCCTGGCGTTCCTGCGGTCGGCGGCGCTCCGCCGCCCTGGCCAGCGCGGGCGCCGCGCCGCAGCGGGCGCCGCGCCCGAAGCCTGGGTTGCTGCCAACGGTCCTCGTCCTCCGCCTCTGTCCGCGCCTTGGCTGCGCGGCGGTCCTGCCTGCGCCGTGCCCCGTTCCCGGCCCGACTGGAACAGGGCACGGCGCAGGGGCCTGTCAGCTCTTCACGCTTTGCAGCGTCGACTGGATACCGGACTGGCCTTCCTGAAGAGCCGCGCTCATGTTCCCGTCATAAACGGCATCCTCGAACATCTTGAACCACGGCGACCCGGGCTCGTTGTAGACCGCGTCATACGCCAGCGTGTATTCCACGGAACCCTTGGCCAGGGCCTTCAGCGCGACCGCGTCGTACGGGTTCTTGGCCGCGAACGCCGGGGTCAGGATGTCGCTGCGGACCGGGGTGTCGCCGAGCGAGGGGTACTGCGCCTGCTGCGCGGGCTCCAGCGCCCACTTGATGAACTCCCACGCGCCCGACGGGTTCGCCGCCCCGGCCGGGATCACGAAGTCGTCGCCGCCGTCGAACGTGCTGTAGCTGTCGCCGGTGACGCCGGGCAGCGGCGCGTCGGCGAACTCGGCCTTCTGGGCCGCGGTCTTGAAGGTCGCCGCGATCCCGTAGTCGCCGGGCAGGATGCCGACCTTGCCGGCCTCGAAGTCGGCACCCCAGGTCAGCCCGTTCTGCGTCTGGTCGTCCACCGGCACGAGTTTCTTCGACCACAGCGTGCGGTAGTCCGCCAGCATCGTCTTGAGCGGGGCGTCGCTGGAGACGTTGGCCTTCTGGTTGCCGAGCGGCCCGCTGATCATGTGCACGCCGTCGGCCCACAGCGAGGGCAGCATCGTGAAGCCGAGGCAGCCCTGGCAGTCACCGGCGAACGAGAAGCCGTAGATGCCGTGGCCGAGCGCGCTGATCTTCTGCGCGTCGCTCACGATCTGGGCGTAGTCCGTGGGCGGGTCGTTCGGGTTCAGCCCGGCCTCGGAGAAGAGCTTCTTGTTGTACCAGAGCACCGAGAGGTCCGCCAGGTACGGCAGCCCGTAGTACTTGCTGCCGATGGTCGCGAGCGCCAGGTGACCGGGGCTGAGCGAGCTCTTGTACGGCAGCGCGTCGATGTACTTGGTGAGGTTCATCAGCGCGCCCTCGTGCGAGAACGTCGGCACGTCGATGTCGTTCAGGCCGACCACATCGGGCGGCGAGCCGGCCCGGATCGCGGTCGCGAGCTGGCTGGTGTCGTCGTTGGGCGGCGTCAGGTGCAGCACGATCTTCAGGTGCTTGTGCGTCGCGTTGAACTCCTTGACCAGGGCCTTGGCGGGCCCGTCGGTGGCCTGGCGGGCCCAGAAGTGCACGGTTCCCGTCGCGTTCACGCCGAACGTGCTCGGCGACGAGCCGGACGATGAGCCAGCCCCTGAGGAACTGCACGCCGTCAGTGCCAGCGTCCCGGCCGCCACGGCAGCCGCGATCGATAGGTAGCCGCGGCGCCTCATCGCCGCCCGCCCTTCCGCGCATAACGCGGCCCGGAGCGTCTATGCATGTCGTCATCCTCCTCGTTGACGGGGGTTACACGGTTTCGTCAGCAGCCGGGGAACGACCAGCTGCCATGTTGTTGCTGGCAGATCGGGCCTGCGGCATCCAGATCCGCATGCCCGCGCCGTCGCGGTTGTCCCACTGGAAGTAGGGGATGCCCACGGCCGTGGCCGGAGCTCCCGCGGCCGCGGCGTCGGGCGAGGATCGATAGGGCAGGCCGCCCGAGGCGACGGGCGCCAGGCGCTCGCCGGCCACGACCACAGTCACGGTTCGGCCCACGCCCGGGAGGTCGTCGTCGCGTTCGGGCAAGTCGTGAGCGTCGAGCACAAGGTCCTCGATGTCCGCCCCCGCGGTCTGGTCCGCCTGCTCGAAGCAGTAGACGAGCGGGCCGCGCTCGACCGCGACCGTCCCGCGCAGCGCGTCGATGCGCCGGTTCGGGTACGTCGGCCGCGGTGCGACGTCCAGGTCACAGCGCAGCACGTCGCCCGGCATCCAGTGCCGCCGGACGATGAGGTAGCCCCGGTCGGCGGGATCAGGCGCAAGGGAGCTGCCGTTGACCGTGAAGCGCGCGCCGCGGCACCAGGCCGGGATGCGGACAGCGAGCCCGCAGGCCCCTGACGGCGCGCTGCGCACCTGCATCTCGACCCCTCCGGACCACGGGTATCCGGTGTTCGTCTCGACGCGGAGGGTGCCGCCGGCCAGGCTGGCGCCGATGCTCGCGCCGGTGAACTGGTGCAGGTAGAGGACGTCGTCGGCGGTGGTCGCCAGGTAGTGGCCCATGGAGGCGAACATGCGCATGATGTTCGGCGGGCAGCACGCGCAGGAAAACCACTCGCGGCGGCGCCCCGGGTCGTCGCGCTCGTAGTGGCCCTCCCGGCGCTGCAGCGGGTTGACGTAGAAAAACCGCTGCCCGTCGGCGGAGATCGCGCCGCCGAGGCCGTTGTAGATCAGCCGCTCGATGTGATCGGCGTACCGGGACTCGCCGGTGGCCAGCAGCAGCCGCCAGCTCCACTGGATGCCGGCGATCGACGCGCAGGTCTCGTTGTAGGCGCGATCCGGGGGCAGCTCGAAGCGGTCGCCCAGCGACTCGCCGTCGTGCCGGGAGCCGACGCCGCCGGTCAGCGCGGTCTTGGCGGAGACCATGTCCTCCCACCGGGTGACCGACGAGGCCATCAGCTCGGCGTCGCCGGTCTCGACCGCGACGTCCACCACGCCGGCCTCCAGGTACAGCGCCCGCACGGCGTGGCCGACGATCTCGGTCGATTCCCGCACCGGCAGGTGGTCTTGCAGGTAGCGGCTGCCGAAACCGGAGTCGCCGATCAGCCCCCGGCCGCGCTGCTCGACGAACTGGCTGGCCAGGCTCAGGTACGGGGCATGCCCCGTCTCCCGGTACAGCTCGACGAGGGCGCTCTCGATGATCGGGTGACCGTCGATTCCCTCCTCCCGGCCCGCGAAGTGGCCGACCAGCTGGTCGGCGAACCGGCGCGCGACGCCCAGCAGCGGCAGCTGGCCCTGGCTTCGGGAGTGCGCGATCGCGGCCTGGATCAGGTGACCGGCGCAGTACATCTCGTGACTCGACGAGAGCTTGGAGTACCTCGGCGTACCGCTCACCTGGACGTAAGAGTTCAGGTAGCCGTCCGGCTGCTGGGCCTTCTCGATCAGCGCGACGGCGTCGGCAGCAAACTCGGCGAGCTCGGGCGACGGGTCGTGGGCGAGCTCCCAGCCGATGGCCTCCAGGGTCTTGTACAGGTCGGAGTCCATGAACACCGGGCCGCGGTAGCCGTCGCTGGCCCCGGCCACGGCCAGGCGCAGGTTGCCCAGATTGCCCGCGGCTTCCATCTGGCGCAGCGCCAGCGGCAGGCTGGCGTCATGACTGCGCCGCTGCCAGTCGCGCAGCAGCGCGCCAGTCAGCCGGGTGCCGGGTTCCTCCACCGGGCGATGCCTGACGGCCGCCGATGCCGTCGGGCTGACCGGCCCTCGGGATGCTGGCGCCATGTCCGTATCAGTCACGTGCGCGACTCCACTCGATCACCAGCCTCATCAGCCTCACGGGCCTCACCAGCCTCACCGGCCCCGCACGGCACGGCCCGGGCCGACTCATCTACCCCGGCGGACCATGATCATTGTTAACGCTCACTACCGGCTATCCGGACCAGGGTCGTCAGGAATAGGTTTTCCCATGCAAGCTAGGGCGTGTCCGGGTGACCCGTCAAGGCTGTACAAACACGGTTCTATTACGATATGAAGTCTCTGACCCGTGGCACCAGTATGGAGAAACCGTTTGCCTCCCGAAGAACCCGACACGCGACGCGCGACGATCAGGGACGTGGCGGCGCAGGCCGGCGTCTCGATCGGCACCGCGTCGAAAGCCCTCAACGGGCAGGGGAAGCTGCGCGCGGAGACGCGGGAGCGGGTCGCGGAGGTAGCCCGCCAGCTCGGCTTCTCGCCGAACGTGCTGGCCCGCGGGCTGCTGGCGGGCCGGACCTACACCGTGGGGCTGATCACGACCGACAGCTTCGGCAGGTTCAGCATCCCGGTCATGCTCGGTGCCGAGGACGCCTTCGGCGCGGGGCAGATCTCGGTGTTCATGTGCGATACGCGGGACGACGCGGCCAGGGAGCGCCAGTACCTGGACAGGCTGCTCAGCCGGCGGGTGGACGGCCTGATCGTCACCGGGCGGCGGATCGAGCCGCGACCGAGCGTGGGCGTCGGCCTGGGGATGCCGGTCGTGTACGCGATGACCCAGTCGCTGGACAGCGACGAGCCGGCCATCCTCCCCGACGACTACGGCGGCGGCCGGATGGCCGCGGCCCACCTGCTGAAGGGCGGCCGCCGCCGGATCGGGCACATCACGGGGCCCGAGCGCTTCCTGTGCGTCCGCAAGCGCGCCAGCGGGTTCTGCGATGCCGCGGCAGAGGCCGACGTGCGGTTCTCGCCGAACGACGTCCTTTACGGCGAATGGAGCGAGGCCTGGGGACGGCAGGGCGCCAGCATCCTGCTCCGCAACTCCCCCGGCGTGCAGGCAATCTTCTGCGGCAGCGACCAGATCGCCCGCGGCGTCTCCGACACGCTGCACATGCTCGGGCGCAGCGTGCCCGACGACATCGCGCTGATCGGCTACGACAACTGGGAGCCGATGGCGCGCGGGGCCGACCCGCCGCTGACCAGCATCGACATGTGCCTGGAAGACGTCGGCCGGGTTGCCGCCGAGCACCTGCTGTCCGCGATCAACGGCGAGCCGACCCACGGCGCTCACACGGTCCCGTGCCGGCTCGTCGTCCGCAGCTCGACCGGCTGGCAGGCCACCGGAGAGTCCGCCGCCGAGCCGGCGGTCCCGTGAACCAGGCACGCGAGGTGCGGGCGGCAACCGTCGGCGAGCTCAGGGCCAACGAGAGCGAACGTTCGCGTGAAGTGACCCGCCAGTTAGCGCCTGTCAGATACGTTACGAAATCTAATCGTTACTTTGAGCGCTTACGCCGAGCTGCCTCGCCCGACGGGAGTGCGGGCACGCGTCCAGCCGTAACGCACCCGTCAGGCGCTTCTGACCTGCTCTTATTACGCCGCCATGGCCGCTGGCCGGACGGATCACCAGCCGGAGCCGAACGGAATTTGGGTCTTGACGTCCCCAAGATCCGGCATTTACCTTCTAGGCGAACGTTCGTTCACGCCAGATCCCGATAAGGCAGGACGGAATGCCACCGCGGTACGTCTCGATCAAGGAAGTCGCGGCCAGCGCCGGCGTGAGCTTCCAGACGGCGAGCAAGGTGCTGAACGGCGGCAACGTGCGCGTGTCCGCCGAGACGGCCGCCCGGATCATGGCCGTCGCCCAGGAGCTCGGCTACCAGCCGAACACCGTGGCCAGGAGCCTGGTGCAGCAGTCGACCGCCACCATCGGCCTGATCGCCGGGGACGTGACCGACATCGCGCTGTCCCAGTTCGCGGTCGCAGCCGAGCGCACCGCGCGCCGCAGCTCGAACGCGGTTCTGGTCGGGAACCTCGCCGAGGGCGGCGAGGACGGCGCCGCGGTCGCGCGCATGCTGATCGAGCGGCGGGTCGACGGGATCATCGCGGCCGCGCCGCAGCTCGAGGAGGATCCCGAGGTTGCTGACCTGCTCCGCAGGTACGTCCCGGCGGTGAGCATGCACCACGTGCCGGGCGGGGGCGTCCCGCTGATCGGGTCCAACCACCGGGCCGGCGGCCGGATCGCCGCCGAGCACCTGATCCGGCTCGGCCACACCTCGATCGGCACGGTCACCGGGCCGTTCCGGCGCCACGTGGTGCGCAGCCGGCTGCACGGCTACGAGGACGCGCTGCGGGCCGCGGGGATCGAGCCGGGCGAGGATCTCGCGGTCGAGTCGGACTGGACGCCCGGCGGCGCGGCGGCCGCCACCCGGCTGCTGCTGCAGCGCGATCCCGGCATGAGCGCGATCTTCGTGCACAGCGACACCATGGCGATCGGCGTGCTGAGCGCGCTCTCCGACGCGCACCGCAGGGTCCCCGCCGACGTCGCGGTGGTCAGCTGCGACGACATGCCGTTCGCCGAGTACCTGATTCCCCCGCTCACCTCGCTGAGGGTGCCGTTCGCCGAGACCGGCGAGAAGGCCGTGGACCTGCTGCTGCGACGCATCGCCGGGGAGCCGGTACCGGACGAGCCGGTGCTGCTGCCGGTCGAGCTGATCGTGCGCGAATCCTGCGGTGCCGGGCAACCGCGAAACACTCCCCCGGCGCGCACAGGACTGGAGGCCGGATGACCCGCATCGCCGTCGACCCCGCCCGCAGCCTCGGCCGGCTCGACCGCAAGGTGTTCGGCGGCTTCGTCGAGCACCTGGGCCGCTGCATCTACGGCGGCCTCTACGAGGAAGGCTCACCGCTTTCCGACGAGCGCGGCTTCCGCAAGGACGTGCTCGGCCTGCTGCGCGAGCTTCGGATGGGCGTGCTGCGCTGGCCGGGCGGCAACTTCGTCAGCAACTACCACTGGGCCGACGGGATCGGGCCGAAGGACTCCCGGCCCCGGCGCCCCGAGCTCGCCTGGGGCGGCGAGGAGAGCAACCGGTTCGGCGCCGACGAGTTCCTCGGCTACTGCGCCGAGCTCGGCACCGAACCGTACATCTGCCTGAACATGGGCACCGGCTCGCTGCAGGAGGCGCTCGACTGGGTCGAGTACTGCAACGGCTCCGGCCAGACGGCCTGGGCGCAGCGGCGCAGGCAGAACGGCCGCGAGGAGCCCTACCGGGTCCGCTACTGGGGCCTGGGCAACGAGATGTACGGCGACTGGCAAGTCGGCGCGCTGACCGCCGACGAGTACGTGCGCGAGGCCACCCGGTGGGCGCGGGCCATCAAGATGCTGGACCCGGACGTGGCGCTGGTGAGCTGCGGGATGAACGGGTGGAACGACTGGGACCGGGTAGTCATCGACGCCATGGCCCCGCTGGTCGACCTGCACTCGCTGCACATCTACACCGGTTCTGACGACTACTGGACCAACGTGCTGCAGCCGCACCAGGCCGAGCGCGCCATCCGGTGCGCGCGGGCGCTGATCGAGCGGGCCGCCTACGCGAAGAAGATCGCGCGGCCGCCGCGCATCGCGTACGACGAGTGGAATGTCTGGTTCCGCACCGACGACGGCACGCTCGAGGAGCGTTACAACTTCTCCGACGCCCTGGCCGTGGCTACCTACCTGAACATCTTCGTCAGGAACTGCCACTGGGTCCGGATGGCGAACCTGGCACAGATGGTGAACGCGATCGCGCCGGTGGTCACCACGCCGCGGTCCGCGGTCACCCAGCCGATCTACTACCCGGTGCTGCTGCACGCCCAGGCGGCACTCGCGGCCGCCGCCGACGTGCACGTCGAGGGGCCCACGGTCAGCCCGCTCACCAACGGCCATCGCAGCCGGTGGCCGCACCGGGTCGCGGACCTCGGCCCGTTCGCGGTCGTCGACGCCGCGGCGACCACGAGCGACGACCGGCAGCGGCTCGCGCTGACGCTGGTCAACAGGAATCCCGATCAGCCCGAAAACGTCGAGATCGTGCTCCGCGACCTGGTCTTCGACAGCGTTGTCGAAGTGCGGAGCCTCACGGCGGAGCGCGGGCGGGACGCTCGCGTCCTCCCCGATGTCGAGGGTGCGTGCCTGGAGGAAGGGTCGGAGAAGCCGAAGGGCCCCACGCTGTCCCTCACGCTCCCACCACAGTCGTTCACCGTCATCGAGTCGGCGACGACACCTCAGTAGGCGGCACGTCCCGCCGACCCCAGCCCCGATCAGTGACTTAACCGCAAGGAGCCGCCGAAAATGTTAACGCTAACTCGAATCAACCGCTCCGGCACCGAAGGCAGCTTTGGCACCGCGGGCCGGGTGCGCAACGCGGGCACCGCGGGTGTCACGAGGCGCAGGCTCCCGGCCGCGCGCGCCGTGGCCTGGCTCGCGGCGGCCGCCGCCGTGTCGGTCCTGGCCGGCTGCGGCAGCGGCGGGACCACGTCCGCCACCACCCCGAAATCCTCGACCAGCCCCAGCCCCACCCCCGGCAGCACGGTGCTCGCGGGCGCGTCATGCAAGTCGTCCGGCGCGACGAACATCACGTTCTGGGCCTGGGTGCCCGGGATCGACCGTGCGGTCAACGAGTTCAACAAGACCCACCCGTCGATCTGCGTGACGCTGGAGGATGTCGGCGCGGGCGATCCCGAGTACGTGAAGCTCGCCGACGCGCTCAAGGCGGGCTCCGGCGCCCCCGACGTCGCCGAAGTCGAGTACGACGAACTCCCGTCGTTCGAGATCACGCACAACGTGGTGAACATAGCCAAGTACGGGGCCGACAAGTACAAGAGCGACTTCGTCTCGTGGGCCTGGCAGGAGGTCAGCCAGGGCTCGGCGGTGTACGCGATGCCCAGCGACTCTGGCCCGGTCGGCTTCTACTACAACTCGTCGCTGCTGGCCAAGTACCACATCTCGCCGCCTGCCACCTGGGCGCAGTTCGCGACCGACGCGGCCACCCTGCACAAGGACGACCCAACCGCCTACCTGACCAACTTCGCCGGGTCGGACCTGCAGTGGGTCATGAGCCTGATGGCGCAGGACAACGCGTTCCCGTTCCAGTACACGGGCGGCAGCCACGTGACGATCAACTGGACCGGCTCGGCCCAGATGGCGTTCGCGAGTTACTGGCAGAACATGCTGTCCAAGCACGAACTCAACACGGTGACCGACATCACAGCGACCGCGTTCGCCGACATGGACAAGGGCATCGACGCGAGCTGGATCAGCTCGGCGTGGGGTCCCTCGTACTTCGCGCCCGACGCGAAGACGTCCGTCGGCGACTGGCGCGCCGCAGCGCTGCCGCAGTGGACGGCGGGGGCGAACGTGGCCGCGAACTGGGGCGGGTCGACGTACCCGGTCTTCACCCAGAGCGCTCACCCCGCCCAGGCTGCCGAGTTCGCCGAGTGGCTGACCGCGACGAGCACGTCGTGGAACATCGTGAAGACGCCGCCGTCGTCGCTGTTCCCGACGTATGTCCCGCTGCTCAACAGCACGTCGTTCAAGGACCAGACGTACCCGATCTCCGGGTCGTCCACCCCGAACGTCGCGTTCACCGCCGCGGCGCCGGAAATCTCCAGCGTCGAGTGGCCGCCGTTCATGACCTTCGCCCTGACCCAGTCGAGCACCACATTCGCGGGGGTGATGGACGGCAAGGAGACGTTGCAGCAGGCGTTCACGACCTTCCAGGGCCAGCTCGTGACGTACGCGAAGCAGCAGGGCTTCACCGTCTCGACCTGAGAGGAGGGAGCGGTGCGGCGCCCCGGCCACCACGGGGCGCCGCATCGCGGACCGCAGTGAGCAGCACAGCGATACGCGCGCCCGCCGCCCGCGCCTCCCGGCCGCGCGGGCCGCGGCATTCGGCGTGGATCCACCGGCGGGACCGCCGGGGGCTCTGGTTCGTCGTCCCGTTCCTGGTCGCGTTTCTCCTGTTCATGATCGCGCCACTGGGGTACGCGATCTACACCAGCCTGTACACCACCCGGATCATCGGCGGCACCAGCTTCTCCGGGGCGGCGAACTACACCGCGACGCTGCAGTCGGCCGATTTCTGGTCCGGCGTGGTCCGCGTGATCATCTACGCGGCCTTCCAGATCCCGATCATGCTGGCCATCGCGTTCTTCTTCGCGACCATCTTCGACCTCGGCGTGGCCAAGTGGGGCACGCTGTTCCGGACCATTTTCTTCGTTCCGTTCGCCGTGCCCGCCGTGGTCGGCGCCGTGATGTGGTCGTTCCTGCTGGAGCCGCAGTTCGGCCCGTTCGTCCACATCGCCAACGCGGTCGGCGTGCACAACGTGGACTTCTTTTCGTCCACGCTCATGCTTCCGTCGATCGTCGTGATCGTGATCTGGGAGTGGACCGGCTACAACATGGTGATCCTCTACACCGCGCTGAAGTCGGTCCCGCGCGACGTCGTCGAGGCGGCGATCCTCGACGACACGCCGCTGTGGAAGATCATCCTGCGGGTGAAGCTGCCGATGGTGCGCCCGGCCATCGTGCTGCTGCTGTTCCTCAACCTGATCGGCGCGCTGCAGTTGTTCACCGAGCCGCTGATCCTCTACTACTTCCAGCCGCAGGCGATCTCGGTCAACTACACGCCCGCGATCTACATCTACTGGACCGCGATCGGGGACGGAGAGTACAACCTGGCCGCGGCCGCGGCCGTGGTCCTCGGCCTGGTCATCGTCGTGATCTCGGTTGGCTCGCTGGCCTTCCGGCGCCGGAGGGGTGAACTCGGTTGAACGCAACGACAGCCGTCGACCGCGCCGCCGCGCGCGGCAGCGACGAAGCACCGCCGCGGCGAAATCGCCGGCGCCGGCGCAAGCCCGAGGATCCGGCGAACGACATCATCCCGATCGAGATGTACGGCCTGAAGCGCGGCACGACCACGTTCCTCACGCTGGTCTGCGCGCTGTTCGCCATCTTCACGCTGATCCCGATCGCGTGGGTCATGATCAACTCGACCAAGACGCAGGCGAACATCTTCGAGACCTTCGGCTTCTGGTTCGCCAGGCCGTTCTCCCTGTTCCATAACTTCTCGCTGCTGTTCCAGAACGTCGACGGTTACGGCACCTACATCCAGTGGATGGGCAATACCGCCCTGTACGCCGTGCTCGGCGGCGGTGGGGCCACCGCGCTGGCCGCGTTCGCGGGGTACGGGTTCGCGCGGTTCTCATTCCGCGGCTCGCGGATCCTGTTCTACTTCGTGATCGCGGCGCTGCTGGTGCCGATCACCGCGATCACGCTGCCGCTCTACCTGACCTACGCCAAGGTGCACCTGATCAACTCGATCTGGGGCATGGTACTGCCGAGCATGGTGAGCCCGGTCGGCGTCTACCTGATGCGCGTGTATGTCGAGGTGTCCGTGCCCCGCGAGCTCATCGACGCGGCCCGGCTGGACGGCGCGGGCGAGCTGCGGATCTTCTTCAGGCTCGCGCTGCCGCTCATGGTGCCCGGGCTGATGACCGTGCTGCTGCTGAGCATCGTCGGGGTCTGGAACAACTACTTCCTGCCGCTGATCATCTTCAGCCAGAACCGGCTCTACCCGCTCACCGTGGGGCTCGGTCTGTGGGCGCAGCGAGCCCAGAACAGCGGCAACGCCGAGCTGTTCCCGCTGGTGGTGATCGGCGGCCTGGTCACGATCATCCCGCTGATCGCGCTGTTCCTGGTGCTGCAGCGGTACTGGCGCAGCGGCCTGCTGCTCGGCAGCATCGCGAACTGAGCCGGAGGAGGGACGCCCGTGTCCGCGGTCTCGCTCGAAGGACTGACCAAGGTCTACCCCAACGGCGTCGAGGCCCTGCGCGGCCTCGACCTGCGCGTCGACGACGGCGAGTTCGTCGTGATCGTCGGGCCGTCCGGGTGTGGCAAGACAACGGCGCTGCGGATGGTCGCCGGGCTGGAGGAAATCACGTCCGGCACGCTGCGGTTCGGCGACCGCGTGGTCAACGACGTGTCGCCGCGCGACCGGGACGTGGCCATGGTGTTCCAGAACTACGCCCTGTACCCGCACCTGACCGTGCACCAGAACATCGGGTTCTCGCTGGCGAACCGGAAGATGCCCAAGGCCGAGCGGGACGCGAAGGTGCGCGAGGCGGCCGCGGTGCTCGGGCTGACCGACATGCTCGACCGCAAGCCGCGGCAGCTATCCGGCGGCCAGCGGCAGCGCGTGGCGATGGGCCGGGCGATCGTCAGGGAGCCGTCGGTCTTCCTGATGGACGAGCCGCTTTCCAACCTCGACGCCAAGCTCAGGGTGCAGATGCGCTCGGAGGTGCTGCGCGTGCACCGCAGGATTGGGGTCGCCGCCCTTTACGTCACGCATGACCAGACCGAGGCGATGACGATGGGAGACCGGGTTGCGGTGTTGCGCGATGGCCTGCTGCAGCAGTGCTCGGAGCCCAGGGAACTATACGAGTGCCCGGCCAACCTGTTCGTGGCCACGTTCATCGGCTCGCCGTCGATGAATCTCTACGAGGCCGGCCTTGAGGCGGGCGGCGACGCGGGAGCCGTGATCGTGCTCGGCAGTCAGAAGCTCTCGGTTCCCGCTCTGGTGCTGAAGCGCAACCCCAGCCTCGCCTCCTACCTGGGGCGCAGCGTGATCCTCGGAATCCGGCCCGAGCACCTGAATGACCCGGCGCACGCGGGCGCGGAGCCCGCGTCCGGCAGCAGGCTGTCCGCCGACGTCGACTACGTCGAGGTGCTCGGCAGCGAGCAGCTCGTCCACTTCACGATCGACGCGCGCAAGGTTCGCGAGGAAGTTCTGCCGGCCGGGGCGGACCAGGGTGAGATCGTGGCCGCCTCGGTGGCCGAGGGCGTGGCCAGGATCGACCCGCGCTCGGCCATCCGGACCCGCGGCCCGGCCGTCTTCGGCGTGGACGTCGAGCGGCTGCACTTCTTCGACCCGGCCACCGGGACCGCGATCGCTCCCGCTGGCGCGCTGGCGCCGACCGGGTAACAGCCGCCCGGTATTGTCGCTGCCAAGGGGGCCTGCCGTGCTGGCCGCCCGCGCTGACGGCAACACCTGAGAAAGGCTGGTCGCCTCATGGCCGACGCACTGCCGGAATCGACCCTGGCGGCGCTGGACGACCCGTTCGCGCAGCTGTCGGGACCGCTGGCCGGCACGACCCGGCTGGCCCTCGAGGTCGTCGAGTCCGAGCGGCTGACCCCCCACATGCAGCGGCTCACGCTGACGGCTCCGCAGCTCGACGGGTTCACCTGGCTGCCCGGCCAGGACGTGATGCTGCTGGTGGCCGCCGAGGGCAACCGGCCGGTGCGGCGCCGTTACACGATCCGCGAGCTGGATACCGCAGCGCGGCTGCTCACCCTCGACATCGTGCTGCACGGCGACGGGCCCGGCGAGCGCTGGGTGCGGTCGGCCCAGCCCGGCGACCGGATCGAGGGCATCGGGCCACGCGGGAAGATCACCACGTCGCCGACGGCCGACTGGCACCTGTTCCTGGCCGACGAGTCGGCGCTGCCCGCGGTGTTCACGATGACCGAGGCGCTGCCGGCCGGCAGCTTCGCCACGCTGGTCATCGAGATTCCCGAGGAAGACGACGAGCAGGACCTGTCGTCCGCGGCCACCACCCGCATCTCCTGGCTGCACCGCCTCGGCGCCCCGGCCGGAGACCCGGCCGAGCTCGCCGCCGAGGCGGCTGAGGTCGAGTTCCCGGCCGGCCGTGGTCACGCCTACCTGTTCGGCGAGGCGAAGGTGGTGTTGCGGCTGCGGGAGATCCTCGCCGGCCGCGGGCTCGGCGAGGACCAGATGTCGCCCAAGGCGTACTGGGGCCGGGGCCGGGCCAACGCCAGCCACGGCGAGCCCGCCCGCGACGCGTAACGGCCCGGGCACTTCGGCTGCCCTCCCATCCCACTGCCATCCACCGCACCAGCGGGCCGGTTCTAACCCGCGTCTTTGGCTTTTCCATGATCATGGTTGATAAATACCGCTATGAGGTACTCAGCCACCAAGATGATGGAAAACGCCGCGCGGCGGCCCGGCCGGGCTCGCTAGCAACGACGCTGCGTTATTGAAATTCCGTCCGTTGCTACGCACGGTGTGCGGCGGATGGGCGGCCGCGGCGGAACTGGCCGGTGGGCGCCAGGCGCAGCGGATGGCTGCGGCGGAGCGGGCGCCAGGCGCCGGGTGCGGCGGTCGCGGCGCCAGATGCTGCGGCTCGTCCAGCGAAGGTAAAGGCAGCTGAGCATTCTTTCTCGATACAACGAAATCTGTTCCATAATGAGGCGAACAAGCCGCGAGCAGCGCCGGAGGGAGCGCGTCGGATGGTCACATCCGGAATGGCAGCCGACATCGCTGCGCTCCTGTCCAGCACGTCGGCGAGAACGCTGACCGTCGGGCTCGACAAGTCGGGCCGCGTGCTGCAGCACGACCGCGCAGCCGGGGAGGTTCTCGCCGAGGTGCCGGGCTCGCTGCTCGGCCTCGAGTTCGGCACTCTGGTCACGGGATCCGCCTACGGCAACGGGCTGCAGCCGCTCATCGACGCTGCCTGCTCCGATCGTGAGGGCACCGCGGTGATGACGGTCAAGACCGGCAACGGCCACCACGCCGACGCGGTGGTCACGGTCCAGCCGCTCCGCTCCACCGACCCCAGGCTCGTCGCTCAGGTCGTGCTGCGGATCGCCCCTCCGTCGGAAGAACGGTTCCTCGATCCGGCGGTGATGCGGCACGCGCTGCTAGACGGCGCATTCGCCAGAACCGGCGGTGCCCTCGACATTGACCAAATGGCGCCCGCGCTCGTCAACATCATCGTTCCGCACTTCTGTAATTCCGCGGGTCTGCTGGTGCTGGAGAGTCTGGTTGGGGCGGATGAGTTCCCCGGTGAAACGTACGACGGACAGCACCTGGTGCGGCGGCTCGCTGTAGCGCACGACGATGACGAACCGGGATGGGACGCGGCGTTCCCGATCGGGGAAATCCTCAGTTACCCGCCGGACGCCCCGCACACCCGGTGCCTGGACACCGGCAAGCCGGTGATGCAGGATCTCGCCGCCGAGGTTGCCGATGAGCTGGCCAGGGGGATGCGGCGCCGGCCCGTGGCCAGGCTGCTGGCGGGGACGTCGCTGCTGCTGCTGCCGCTGATCGCCAGGGGAACCACGCTCGGCTTCTTCGCCTGCACGCGGTACAAGGGATACCGCCGGTTCGACGCGTACGACACCGAGATCGGCATGGAGTTCGCGTCCCGTGCGGCGATCTTCATCGACAATGCCCGCCGGTACAGCAGGGAGCGCGCCACCGCGCTGACGCTGCAGCGCAGCCTGCTGCCGACCGGACTCTCCGCGCCATCCTCGGTCGAGGTAAGGCACCGCTACCTGCCGGGCAGCAAGATGATCGAGGTGGGCGGCGACTGGTACGAGTCGATCGCGCTGCCGGGCGGCCGGGTGGCCCTCGTGGTCGGTGACGTCGCCGGGCACGGGGTGCGCGCCGCCGTCACCATGGGCAGGCTGCGCACCGCGATCCGCACGCTGGCGCGGCTCGAGCTGCCGCCTGCCGAGACGCTGCAGCAACTCGATGAGCTCATGCACGATCTCGGCCAGCGCGAGCCGCACTTCGCCACCTGCGTGTACGCGATCTTCGACGCGGTCTCCGGCAGTTGCGAGGTCGCCTCGGCCGGCCATCTGCCGCCGCTGCTGGTATCCCCAGACGGCACCAGCGAGTTCCTCGACGTCGCGCCGGCGCCCCCGCTTGGCATCGGGTCGGGACCCATCCACACGCGGATATTCAAGATCAGGAATGGCAGCCTGCTCGTCCTCTACACCGACGGGCTGGTGGAACGACGCGCCAGCGACATCGACGAAGGGCTGACCCGGCTGCGGGAGACGTTCGGGCCCGGCTCGGCAACCCGTTCGCTCGAGGATCTGTGCAAGGCGACGCTGGCCAGCGTGTACGCCGATCACCAGCG
>JASHOI010000733.1 GCA_030041195.1 Streptosporangiaceae bacterium
GCCAGCAGCCTGGGCGATGCGACGTCGGTCCGGGGCAGCGCGACGTCGGCCACCGGAACAAGGGGGCGGCGGGACCACGGAGCGGCCGGCGATGGGGCCACGGCAACCTCCGGCAGCGGTGACCCCGCGGCGGCGGACGGCGCAGGCGGCACCGAGGCACCCGCCGGCTTTGCGTGGTTCCAGGTCACGGCCGCCAGCCTTGGCACGGCGGCCGGATTCAAGATCGCCGCCCCGGCAACCTGGCGGCTGACCAGGCAAGGCCTGGTCAGCTATCTGCGGCCGCCATCGGCACGTGCCTACATCGAAATCAGCCTGGCGCCGTTCACCTACCCGGGGCCGCTGCGGGAGGCCGCTTTCCTGCAGGCGCAGGCACTCCGGCAGGACCTCTACCCGGGATACCGGCTGATCGCGATCAGGCCGGGAACGTACCTTGGCGAGCCCGATGCGGCGTGGAGGTTCAGCTGGCTGCAGGGCGGCACGACCCGCGTCGGCGTCCTGAAGTGGCTGGTGAGCGCCGCCACCCCGGCCGGAACACAAGACTACGAGCTGGAGGTGTCCGCCCCCTCGGGCACGTTCGCCGGGGCGCTGACGGTCTTCCGCCGGGCGCTGCAGACGTTCCAGCCGCTGACGTAGAGCGGCCCCCTGGCCAGAACGCCAGGGGGCCGCGGCCGTCAGCTGCTCCTTAGTACCAGCCGTCGGCCTCCTCGTGCGCCCACGCGCCGCACGGCGACCCGTACAGGGACTGGATGTAGGTCAGTCCCCACCGGATCTGGGTGGCGGCGTCGGTCTGCCAGTCAGGCCCGGCACTGGCCATCTTCGAGCCCGGCAAGGCCTGCGGGATTCCGTAGGCCCCGGAGGTCGGGTTGGTGGCGTAGACGTTCCAGCCGCTCTCCTCGTTCCACAACGAGTCCAGGCAGGAGAACTGGCTGGACGACCAGCCATACGAGCCGAGCATGCCCATCGCGATCTGCTGCGCCGAGCCCGAAGGCACCGGGGCAGCCGGTGGCGCGGCCTGGCTCTGCTGCTGCTGGGCCTGCTGCTGCGCCGCCTGGTCCGCGGCCGCCTCGGCTGCGGCCCGGCGTGCGGCCTCCTGTTTCCTGAGCGCGGCCTGGCGAGCGGCAGCTTGCTGCGCCGTGAACGTGGCGCTTTGCTGCCGCAGAGCAGACATGGCTCTGGAGATCTGGACTTGCGAGGCTAGCGTTCCGGGGCCGTCAGACTGGGCCGAGTTTGCGACCCCTCTCGCGACTGCCGCCGGCCCGGTAGCCGACTGCGATGCCACGGTGACTGGCCAGAGGGCCACCACCCCGGAGGCCGCCGCCGCGGTGAGGACGGTGGAGCCTGTTACTGCGATCGTGAGCTTAGAGGGTTTTCCGTGCAGGGGGGTATGACGTCGTACGCGGGTCAATAGGAGCCCTTGGTCGGGCGCGCCAGGCGCGCTCGGCTTCCACCCGAAATTGCACTGTCACGCCGCCGGTCGATGGCAGGCATGCAGCGGCGCACAGGACTTGACGCGGGATCAGGGCGACGGGGGCCACTCGGGGGCAGCCGTCATGCACGCTGGGTGCTTCGGGAATCTACATTGCCTAAGAATCTGGACCAGTGGCGCCAGAAACGGCTCGAAATCCGTATGACGTACATCACAGTGCGCCCATCTTTGCTCGCGATGTTTCGCCTATTTTGTCCATTCCTTAGAATTGGCCAGGCGCGGCGAACCGGGCCAGCCCGTTCGATTACAAATCTTGCATGCTAAGTAACCCCTTGTCGTCAACATGGCTAGTGACCAGGGCATTCGTGTTATCGCCAATGCAGCGCGTTAGCCATCCTGAGTAGCAGCACGACTACTTAGAGCCAATACCGGGTTCCCGTCTGCTCAGCGGATGGGCGCCGCATTCCACCACCGTGCCCACCCGCGATGGGGGGGCCACATTCCACCCCGTCGACCCGTTAAGGCGGACGGCATGATGGCAGAGGGATGGCAGGAAGATGGCACGAAACGGCGGTCAGTACCAGCCGTCGGCCTCCTCGTGATCCCACGCTGCGCACGGCGAGCCGTACACGGACTGGATGTACCCGAGCCCCCACCTGATCTGCGTGGTCGGGTCGGTCTGCCAGTCAGGACCCGCGCTGGCCATCTTGGATCCGGGCAGGGCCTGCGGGATCCCGTACGCGCCGCTGGCGTTCTCGGCGTTGTAAATCCACCCGCTCTCACGTTCCCACAGGTCGTCCAGGCAGCCCCACTGCGAGCTGGCGAACCCGTACGAGGAGAGCAGACCGAATGCTATCGACTGGGCGGTGCCGGGATCGGGCGGCGGCATGTTCACGAGCACCGAGTCGGCGCCGGAGCCCGACAACGAGGACGACGGGCTGGTGGCCATCTTCGGGGTGGCGACCAGGCTCAGCGTCTTGGACGCGGCATCCACGAGGATCATCTGCTGGCGTTCCTGCTCGAGCAGGGTGGCGGCGTGACTGGACGGAATCGCCGCCAAGGCCGCGGCCGCAGGATCGGCGCCGCCATCTCTCATGTGCATCTCGACCAGCACGCCGCCGGCAATTGCCACAACCGCGGTCATCGTCGTGACCAGGAGAAAGCCGAATCGCCTGCGCCCGCGGCGCCGGACGTGAGCCCGCCTCCGGTGCTGTGACAATGCGCTCCTTCCGTCGGCCACGCACGCCGGGCAGAACACCCTGCGCGCAGACCGCTGCGGTACAGGGCAGCGAGTCAGTGACGGATGGGGCCAATGCGGCGCCAGATGACTAGAGGTGGCAGAACCACGCATGTGGGTCCAGTACCGTCGCCGACCTACGTTGCCAGAAGCGAAGGAGTGGACCAAGCGCTTCCGGAGAAAAAGTTGTGTTGCAAACGCGGGAATTGCGTTTCACAGATCACAGTTTGGCAACGCGTAAGGTCACAATTACTCGGCGTAAGGGCTTCATCCTGTGATCACCACTCCCGGGGAAGTGGCGCGCTGCGACACGCCGGGCCATCCCCGGCGCCGCTGCGAATGCGGTTAACTTCCAAAGCAGGGCATCGCCGGCTGGATCGGTGGCGATAGTGAGCAGTCGGCTGAGCCGGATAGTGACGGTCGGCAACTGAGAGCCGCGTGAATGGTTACGATGAGCAATTGACGGCCGGACGGGTGGTGACGGTGAGCAGCAGTCCGGAATCGGGCCCGGCGCGCGGCTCCGCCGACCGCGGGACCTGGGACCTCGGAAGCGGCAGCGCCGAGACGGTGCTGGCCGAGGCGCGTAAGGCCCTGTTCGTGATGGTCGGCTTTCTCGCCATCCTGTGGATCATCCAGATCGCGAACTGGGCCGATCACTACCAGCTCACGTACGAGTACGGGATCCGGCCCAGGGACGCGGCCAGCCTGCCGGACATCCTGACCGCCCCGTTCCTGCACTTCAGCTGGGCCCACATCGAGGGGAATTCGGGCCCGCTGTTCATCTTCGGCTTCCTGGCCGCCTACCGCGGCGTCACCAAGTTCTTCGGCCTGACCGTTCTGGTGATCCTCACCAGCGGGCTGGGCGCGTGGATCTTCGAGAGCCCGGGTTCGGTCGGGGCCGGAGCGTCCGGGGTGGTCTTCGGGTACCTCGGCTACATCATGGTCCGCGGGTTCTTCGACCGGCACCCGATTGACATGCTGGTCGGCGCCGTGATGGCGCTCTGCTTCGCGTACCAGTTCACCGTGCTGCTCCCGCAGGCCGGGATCGGGTGGCAGGCGCACATCGGCGGGCTGGTCGGCGGCGTAGCGGCCGGCTGGATATTCAGGGAGCGGCGCACCGGTACCAGACAGGGCAAGGGCTCCGCCGGCTCGAAACCGGCGTCGCCAGCGAGCGGCCCCCGGGCCGACCTGCACAAGCAGCTCGACGACCTCGGCCTCTGAGCCACCATGTCCATCGTCGACGCCCACCACCACGTCTGGGATCTGTCCGTGCGCGCTCAGCCGTTCCTCGACCAGCCCGGGCTTGGCCCGTTGCGCAGGAACTTCCTGCTCGCCGAGCTCGAGCCCGAGGCCGCTGCGCAGGGAGTGACGTCCACGGTCGTGGTGCAGACGGTCGCCGAGCCGGGGGAGACGCCCGAGCTGCTCGCGCTCGCCGCGACCAGCGACCTGGTCGCCGGCGTGGTCGGCTGGGTAGACCTCGAAGCGCCCGATGTGGCGGATGCCATCGCCGCGCTCCGGCAGCTGCCCGGCGGCGACCTGCTGGTGGGAATCCGCCATACGGTGCTGACCGAGCCCGACCCCGGCTGGCTGGCCAGGCCGGCCGTGCTGCGCGGGCTGGCGGCCGTGGCCGCCGCCGGGCTCGTCTACGACGTGGTCGCCGCGGGCGCGCAGCTTAACGCGGCGGTTGCCGCCGCGGCCGCGACGCCGCAGCTCACGTTCGTGCTCGATCATTTCGGCAATCCCGAGATCGGCTCCGGGGTCGACGAGTCGTGGGCGAGCGTGTTCGGCGCGTTCGCGAAGCTGCCGAACACCGTTGGCAAGTTCTCGGGCGTGCTCGGCGAGCTCCCACCCGGCCGAGCCGACCTGGCAGACCGGCTGTTGCGGCCGCATTACGAGATCGCGCTGGCCGACTTTGGCCCGGACCGGCTGATGTTCGGCTCGGACTGGCCGGTCAGCACGATGCACGTCGGTTACGACGGCGTATGCGCGGCAGCCCGATCGCTCACCGCCGACCTCAGCCCGGCCGAGCAATCCGCGATCTTCCACGGCACGGCACAGCGAACCTACGAGCTCAGCCTGCCCACGCAGCGGAGACGACCGGCGCCGAGCTGACCCCTCGAGGCCTCCGAGCCGCGCCACCTCCCTCGTAGTAACGTCGGCTGCAGACCCGTCCTAGCGGGGTGCGAGACCAACCACTGGAGGTGCCGGATGGCCGAACTGCCGCCGCTCCCAGAGACAATGGTGCTGACCCACTTCATCGTCTCCGACGATGTCGAGCGCTCCCGGCGCTTCTACACCGAGGTACTGGGCGGCAGGGTCGAGTTCCCCGGAGACCCGGTCAATGTGGCACTGGCCAACAGCTGGATCGTCATCAATGCCGGCGGAGGCCCGACCGACGACAAGCCGACGGTCACCCTGGAGACGCCACCCGACCCCGACCGCGTCAGCAGCTTCCTCAATATCCGGGTCAAAGACATCGACGCCGCGTACGCCGCATGGAGCGCCCGGGGCGCTCAATTCCTGACACCGCCGAAACAGCACCCGTACGAGAAGCGCTGCTACATCCGCGACCCCGACGGCCATCTGATCGAAGTAGGGCAAACCACAGACCCGGACGGGGACTGGTCGCCCAAGCACTGGCCATCGAGCACGCCCGCCGAGAAGTGAAACCCAAGACCGCTGCCGGCCTCAGTCCCCTGCCGCCGCGGTGCCGCCAGGCGAAGTAGGCGGGTCCGGCTCACCGGGCGGGGCGGGTGGTTCCGCCGCGCCGGGCGGGTGCTCGGGGCTGGCCGGGTCTTTCGGGCTGGCGGAGGCTTCGGGGCTGGGCGGACGCTCGGTCATGCCCAGGACGCGCTCGATGGCCTCGATCCGCTGCGCCATCTTGGTGAGCGTGTCCTGCAGCTCGCCCGTCCGGCGCTCGCCGGACACGCGGAACACCACGCTCTCCGCGGTGACCTCCCCGGTCGCGACTCCCGGTGGCGGCTCGCCCGAGGCGCCGGCGTGGATCAGCTGGATGGCCCGCTGCCGGACCAGGTTCAGGTCGGCGCCGAGCCGCACCAGCACCTGGGCCGCGACGCCCTCGCCCTCGCGGATCAGCCCCAGCAGGAGGTGCTCGGTGCCGATGTAGTCGTGCCCGAGCTGCAGCGCCTCGCGCAGCGACAGCTCCAGCACCTTCTTGGCCCGCGGCGTGAACGGGACGTGCTCCGACGGCGCCTGCTGGCCCTGGCCGATGATCTCCTCAACCTGCTGCCGCACCGCCTCCAGGCTGATCCCCAGCGACCCGAGCGCCTTGGCAGCGACGCCCTCACCCTCGTGGATGAGGCCGAGCAGGAGGTGCTCGGTGCCGATGTAGTTGTGGTTCAGCATCCTGGCCTCTTCGCGAGCCAGGACCACGACCCGGCGCGCCCGGTCGGTAAACCTCTCGAACATCTCGCACCGCCTCCGCTTTAGTCTGCACTCCCGCGCGCAGTCCGCAAACCCGAAGCAGGCCCGGCCTTGTTCAGGAACACGCCGCGATGATCGCGTCGCTGACGCTGTCGGCCCAGTCGGTCATGCCCGCGCGGCGATTCGCTGCCTGGCCGATTCGTACAGCGCCACCGACGCGGCCATCGCGGCGTTGAGCGAGCTGGCCGTGCCCAGCATCGGGATCCTGGCCAGGTCGTCGCACGCCTCGCGCCAGGCCGCGCTGAGCCCGGCCGTCTCGTTGCCGACCAGCAGCAGCGTCGGCCGGGTGAAGTCGACAGCGGCGATATCCAGTCCGCCGTGCTCGTCGGTGCCGACCAGAACGACGCCGGTTCCCCGGGCCCGGATCGCCGCGACCCAGTCCAGCACCGTCCGGTGCGACGGGACCCGGACCACCGGCAGGGAGAACAGCGACCCGGTGCTGGCCCGGACCGACCTCGGGTCGTACGGGTCGGCGGCGTGACCAGTGACGATCACCCCGGACGCGCCGAACGCGTCCGCCGACCGGATCAGCGTGCCCAGGTTGCCCGGGCTGGCCGGGCGGTCAAACACGACGCCAAGCAGCCCGGGACCCACCGGGATCCGGCCCAGGTCGTCGGCGGGCAGTTCGGCCACGGCCAGCAGCTCCGGTGGCTCCTCGTCCTTCTCGCCCAGCTCCCGCATCAGCCCGGCCGACATCGCGATCTTCGTCGCGGCGACCGCGTCGAGCGTCTGCCTGGCCCACCGCGACGCAGCGGCGTCGTCGTTGTACAGCAGAACCCGGATCGGCCATCCCGAGCGCAGCGCTAGCGTGATCGGGCGCACGCCCTGGACGATGAACTCGCCGCTGCGCTGCCGCTTGGCCCGGTTGTCCAGCAGCGCCGCCCATTGCTGAAACCGAGCGTTGCGGCTGGTTACCCGCACGGCTGGGCAGACCACTCGAGGTACGGCGGATTGACGCGGGCGCAGACCGGGTTGCCCCCCGGGCCGCTCAGCCGGATCCGGGCGACGAGGCGGTAACCGGGGCGCATCGCGGCCCCGATCAGGCCCGGCTCTACATCGACGAGCCGGAGCTTGGCCCCGCGGAACAGCCGCAACGTGCCGTCCCCGGGCACATCGCCCCAGGCCAGGCCGATGTGGCGATCGCTGCGCCCGCCGCGCACGAACGGGCCGCCGAAGTCGAGGCCGTCGTCGCCGCTGCGCACGGTCACCGGGAACTCCCAGCGCGCCGACGGCGCGTCACCGGGCACCGGCTCGAGCGCCCGCGCTCCGCCGCGGCCGGGCATGTCCAGGGAAGGCCGGCCCTCGTCGCGGCCGCTCAACGCCACGTGCACGCTGCGGTGAACGGTGCCGTTCGGTTCCGGGTGGCAGGTCAGCCCGGGCAGGTCGAAGCCGTCGATCAGCACGGTCAGCGTTCCCACCACCGGCGCGGGCCGCCGGGCCGGGCGCCGTGTAGTGCAGGCGGGTGGAGCCACGCTCTCGTCATACGCCCGCCGCAGCCAGCCGAGCACCTCCTCGTCCACGTCGCCCGGCGCGGTCAGCGCGACCCGCAGGTTCACGGCGCCGACGTTGAAGTTCCTGGCCTCAAGCAGCCGGCCGCCGGGCTCGGCGCCCGGCAGCCGCAGGCCGAGGTCAACCCGCGTCTTGGTGGTGGCCTGCACCGCGGCGAACGTCCGTCGCGGCGACACCAGGGACACGATGGTCTTGCGGGCCTGCACGGTCACCGGGCCGAGGGCTGACGCCGCCGCGAGCAGCGTGTCGAGGATCGGCCGCAGCCGTTCGCGATCGGCGTACTGGCCGTCGACCAGCTCGTCGGCCTCACCCAGCGAACGCACCGGGGGGAGCGGAACCGGCCCAGCGGCGTCCCGTTCCGGGGCCTCGCGGCGGAGCTGATCGAGATCCGGGCGGTCGGGAAGCTGGGGCATGACGTGTCCTCCTGAGCCCGGGGCCCGCGTTCCGCGCTCGAGCGAAGACGGTCTTGCTGTCCAGCAAGGAGCAACCGCGACCGGCAGAGGCGGACTCAGTCCCGGCGGCGCCCTCACGCACCGTTGCGAGCCTACCGCGCGACGCCGACGGCCGGCCGGCGAGCGAGCCGGATGGCCGGGCCGTTGCGGCCCTACGGTGCTATGGCGATCGCGCTTTGCTGCTGGCGATCGGGCGGAGCGCAGTGTTGGTAACGGTCCGTATCGGGGTTACTGCGTCCAGGAGGCCGGTGAGGACGAAAGCCTCCGTATTCCGAATAGAAGACGCCCCTGGGTAATGGCCGGATGCCCGATATACGGTCACAAAATGATCTCAGGCGGGCGCGGCCGGCTCGGCTATCGTGATGACAGCATCGGCGCGCCGGCCGCCGGTGAATCGCAGCAGGAGAGTGATCGCGGATGGACACCGCAAAGCCGGACCTGGGCGAGCTCTTCACCGAGGAACGCTCCGCCGAGGTCGTCTGCGCCAGCCTGGCCGGCTCCCCCGACCCCCGTGTCCGGCAGGTGCTGGAGTCGCTGGTGCGGCACCTGCACGCGTTCGTGAAGGACGTCGAGCTCACCGAGCGCGAGTGGCAGCAGGCGATCGCGTTCCTGACCGCCACCGGGCACAAGTGCGACGACACACGGCAGGAGTTCATCCTGCTCTCCGACGTCCTCGGCGTCTCCATGCTGGTGGAGACGATCAATCACCGGGCCCCCGGCGGCGCGACCGAGTCGACCGTGACCGGACCGTTCCACGTCGTGGACTCGCCGCCGCGCGAGCTCGGCGCCGACATCAGCGTCGGGGTTGCCGGCGATCCCTGCCTGGTCACCGGGCGGGTCACCGGCCCGGCCGGGGAGCCGGTCGCCGGCGCGCAGGTGGACGTCTGGCACGCCGACGCCGAGGGCTTCTACGACGTGCAGCGGCCCTCGGCTCCCGCGGCGGACGGCAACCTGCGCGGGCTGTTCACCACGGACGCCGACGGCCGGTTCTGGTTCCGCACGGTCGTGCCGCGGTACTACCCGATCCCCGTGGACGGCCCCGTCGGACGGCTGCTCGAGGCGATGGCACGGCACCCGTACCGTCCCGCGCACATCCACTTCATCGTCTCCGCGCCCGGCTACGCGACCGTGACCACGCACCTGTTCGCTGACGACAGCCCGTACCTGGACTCTGACGCCGTCTTCGGGGTCAAGGAGAGCCTTGTCCGGGCCTTCTCCGAGGTCGACGACCCGGAACGGGCCGAACGGTCCGGCCTGGCGAACCCGTTCCGCAGCGTCGACTTCGAGATCAGCCTGCTGCGCGATTAGCGGGCCAGCGCCGGGGCGTTCGCGGCGGCCCACTTCGCCGCGAACGAGGGGAAGCCGTCCACATCGGACTCGAGCACGAACAGGCCGCGGACCGGGACGGCCGCGCCGAGTTCCAGCAGCAGCGGGGTGAAGTGCACGTCGACCGCGAGCTGATGGTTCGGCGCGCCGCCGAGGAGCAGCGGCACAGCGGTCTTCCCGGCGAGGCTGCCGGTGCCGAGCCGGTCCAGGAACGCCTTCAGCAGGCCCGAGTAGGTCGCCTTGTAGGTTGGGCTGGCGACCACCAGCACGTCGGCCGCGAGCACCTCGCCGGCGGCAGCGCTCGCCGCCTCGTCGGCCTGGTCGAGCACCCGGGGACCCAGCGTTGCGAGGTCAACCTCCCCGATAGTCGCGTCCGGCAGCACCTGCGCGAGCTCGGCGGCGAGCGTCCGCGCCAGGGCATGCGTGCGCGACGCGGGGCGGGGATTCCCGACAACGGTGACGATCCGGACCGGAGCTGACACCCGCACACCCTTCCCTTCCTGGCCTGAGCGTTCATTGCCCGGCCGGTTAGCCGGCTCAGCCCGCTGGGCCCGGCGAGGCGTAGCCTACGCCGCGGTCTGCCGGGCCGCCCGGGCGCGGCAGGCCGCGATCAGCCGCGTTGCCAGCGCGGCGGCCTGGTCGCGGATCTCCGGCACGGCCGTGGTCTCATACAGCTGCCCGCGAAGCGGCGGCCCGAGCGTGAAGAGGCCGTCGCTGGGTTTGCCCGCCGCGTCCAGCAGCGCACCGCCGTCATCGGCCCGAAGCCCAAGCCGCAGCGGGTCTGGCGTGGCCATCCCGGCGCTGAGCAAGCCGCGCAGCAGCGGGTCCGAGGTCGCGGTGACGTCCGTGGCCGGCCCGGTGGCGTTGACCAGCCAGCCGGCCGCGAGCTCGGCGGTGCCGGCATCGCTGGAGATAAGGACGCGCAAGCCAGCGGCGGCCTCGCCGACCGCGACGACGCGGCCGCGGCGCACCGTGAGCCGGCCCGCGGACCTGAGCCCGTCGATCCGCATGGCGGTCGCGGGCGGCACCCGGTGCCGGTGTACCTCCCAGTGCCGGGCGACGTGGTGGAGGAACACCCGCTTGTCGTTCAGCGTCATCGACCGCCACAGCCCGGCGGTGTGCGGCCGAAGTGCGTCGACCACGGACTGCCAGTCCTCTCCGGCTTCGGCGGCTGCCGCCCGCACGTTCCTGATCAGGCCAGGAAGGCCAACCGGCCCGCGCGGGGGTGCCAGCGGATCCAGCGCGGCGGGCACGCGCTCACTGGCGGCGGAGGCCGGACATCGATGCTCGCGTGGCAGCAGGCCATGCCGGGATACCGCGTGCACGACCGTGCCCGGGTGCGCGCGGGTCAGCGAGATCGCCACGTCCAGCATGGTCAGGCCGGTTCCGAGAACCACCACCGGGCTGCCGTCGGCGACCCCGTCCAGAGCACCGGGCTGCCAGGGGTCGCCGACGTAGCGGGGCGTGTCCGGCAGCGGGCATGGCGGAGCGGGCGGCTGGTTGCCGGTGGCCAGCACGGCAACGTCGGCGTCGATGCGGCCGTCGGCCGCCAGGTGCAGGCGCAGTGGCCGGTGCAGGCCGCCCCGGGTCAGCCCCACGACGTCAGAGGTGATCCGGCTCACGGTGGCGGTACCCGCTGCCGCGCGCTCGGCGTCGGCCAGCAGCTCGCTCAGATAGCGGCCAAAATCCGGCCTGGACAGGAACCCGTCGTGCTCGATCCCGCGTGCCGCGGCCCAGCGCACCAGGTGGCCGGGATCGTCCACGACCGCGCTCATCCGGTCCGCTCGCGCATTCAGCAGGTGCGCGGGCTGCCGGGTGGCATAGGCCTGCCCCAGCCCGTGCCGCCCGTACCGGTCGATCAGCGCGATCCGCAGCAGCACCCGGGCCGCGGCGGCCGCCCGGAGCAGATAGACCGCGGTCAGGGCGCCGCTCGCGCCCCCGCCGATGATCGCGACGACGGCCGGCCGGTCACCGTGCGGCTCTGAGGTGTGCGCGGTCACGGAACCCTGATCACAAGTCGGCGTGCTGCGGCTCGCCGGCGGTCCGGATCCGCTCGGGTAGCCGCGGGAAACCAGCGTGCTTCCCGGCCGCGTCGGATTCGGTGACCGTGATCATGCCGACCCTCCCGAAAGCCGATAAAATCGATCGATAAAATATACATTACGGAAGGCTGTGCCCGGCGTCAATGGGCTGCGCCCTCGCCCGGGCTCGGGCCTGAAACGCGTGCTCCGGCTCTCCACCCTACAAGCGAAGCGTTGCCGTCTGCTAATCCTATTAATTCGATCGAGTTTATTGACAAGTGGCCGCCGCGGTGCTTGCATGCGAGAGACGCGGTTGCTGCGGTCGACCCGAGCGCTGGGGAGGAGCGCCGCCAATGCCCATTGAGATCATCGGCATGGTAGGCACCAAGGAGGTCTCCGAATCGCGCGGCTCGTTCGACGGCCCGCAGGTTGACGCCGGGTACCTGGCCCGGTTCGCGCAGGCGCATGAGATCGCCGGCCTCGACCGCGTGCTCATCGGCTACGGTGCCACCAGCCCGGAAGGGTTCGCGGTCGCCGCGCACGTGCTTTACAGCACATCCGCCCTGAAGGTGCTGATCGCTCACCGGCCGGGGTTCGTGGCGCCGACGCTGGTCGCGCGGAAGCTGGCGACGCTGGACCAGCTGACTGGTGGCGGCCGGGTTGCCATCCATCACATAACCGGCGGTGACGAACTGGACCAGAAGCGGGATGGCGACTTCGTCGGCCACGACCGCCGGTACGCGCGCACCGCCGAGTTCATGAGCCTGCTGCGCCGTGAGCTGATCGCGGCGGAGCCGTTCGACTACGACGGCGAGTTCTATAAGGTCCGCGGGGCATTCAGCTCGGTCAGGCCGGCAACCGCGGCGGGGATCCCGCTGTACTTCGGCGGCGCGTCCGAGGCCGCCGTCGGCGTCGGCGCCGCGCACGCGGACGTCTACATGCTCTGGGGCGAGCCGGTGGCACAGATCGCCGAGCGGATCGCCCGGGTCCGCAGCGCGGCCGCCAGCCATGGCCGCAAGATCAGGTTCAGTCTGTCGGTACGGCCGATCGTGGCCGGGACCGAGCGGGCAGCGTGGCAGCGCGCGGAAGAGATCAGGTCGGCCACGGCCGCCCGGGTCGCACAGGCCAAAACCGCCCAGGTGCAGGGCATCCAGGTGCCCAGCCGGGGCGGACGGCTGTTCGGCTTGCGGGAATCCTCGTCGGTCGGGTCGCAGCGCCTGCAGCAGCAGGGCGCCGAGCGCGACGTCCACGACGAGCGGCTGTGGTACGGCATCACGAAGCTGACCGGTCCCGGCGGTAACTCCACAGCGCTGGTCGGCACGCCGCGACAGGTCGTCGGCGCGCTGATGGCCTACCGCCGGGTGGGCGTGGACACCGTGCTCATCCGCGGGTTCGACCCGCTGGACGACGTGGTGGACTGGGGGCGGGAACTCGTGCCGCTGCTGCGGGAACAGGCGGCGGCCACCCCGGTTGGCGGGAGCGCCGAGGCGCTGTCAGCGTGAGCGAGTTCGACCGGGACCGCCTGCCGGCGGTGACCGAGACGCTCGCGGCCCGCGCGCAGCGGCACGACCGGGAAGCATCCTTCCCCGGCGACAGCATCGCGGCCGTTCACGCGGCCGGGCTGCTGACGGCG
>JASHOI010000734.1 GCA_030041195.1 Streptosporangiaceae bacterium
CTGCTCGACCGGCGCCGGGCGCGCGCCTCGGTCCGCGACCTGTCACAGCGCTTCGGGCTGCGGGTCGATCCCGACGCCTATGTCGAGGACCTGCCGGTGGGGGTGCAGCAGCGGGTCGAGATCATCAAGGCGCTGCTGAGGGACGCCAGGATGCTGGTGCTCGACGAGCCAACGGCGGTGCTGACGCCCGGCGAGACCGAGGACCTGTTCCAGATCATGCGCCAGCTGCGCGACAGCGGCCGGTCGATCGTCTTCATCTCGCACAAGCTGCGCGAGGTCCAGACCATCGCCGACAACATCACGGTGCTCCGCCGCGGCAGGGTCGTCGCCGAGCGGCCGCCGACGACCAGCGACGCGGAGCTGGCCGCGCTCATGGTCGGCCGGGCCGTCCAGCTTCGGGTCAGCAAGGAGACGGCCAGGCCGGCCGAAGTCATGCTCGACGTCCGTGACCTCAGCGTGCCGGACGAGCACGGCGGCCTGGCCGTGGACTCGATCTCCTTCGACGTGCGGGCCGGCGAGATCCTCGGCATCGCTGGGGTGCAGGGCAACGGGCAGACCGAGCTCTGCGAGGCGCTGATGGGCCTGCGGCCCTCGACCGGGTCGGTGCTGCTCGCGGGCGCGGACATCGCTGAGGCGGGCACCCGCGAGCGGCTCCGCGCGGGTATCGGCTACATACCCGAGGACCGCCAGGAGGACGGCCTGGTCGGGGCCTTCCCGGTCGCCGAGAACCTGGTCCTCGACGTTTACGACCAGCCGCCCTACGCCCATGGCATCGTGATGAGGCCGGACGCGGTCAGGAAGGCCGCCGTCCAGCTGGCGAACGAGTATGACGTCCGGACGCCGTCGGTGCTGACCTCGGCCGGCACCCTGTCCGGCGGCAACCAGCAGAAGGTCGTCGTCGCCCGGGAGCTGAGCCGGCCGAACAAGCTGCTGCTGGCCAGCCAGCCCACCCGCGGCCTCGACGTCGGGTCGATCGAGTTCGTGCACTCGGAAATCGTCAAGCAGCGCGACGAAGGGGTCGCGGTCGTCATCGTGTCCTCCGAGCTCGACGAGATCTACGCGCTGTCCGACCGGATCGCGGTCATGTACGAGGGCAAGATCGTCGGCATGTCCGCTCCCGACATACCAGAGCAGGAGCTCGGCCTGCTGATGACCGGCGCCGGGTCTGACGGCAAGCCGGGCAGCGGCACGGGCCCGCACTCGCCCGACGCCGACGAGATCCTGGAGATGCCCGGCGCGCTGCCCGACCAGGCCGCGCCGCGAACCGAGGAGCCGACGCAGTGACTGAGACCCCGGCGACCGGGCCCGACCCGGCGCCAGCCTCGACCGGCTCAGCACCGTCCCAGCCGGCCGAGCCCGCAGCGGCCGCCACGCCTGCCGAGGCCGAGCCGGCAGGGCCAGCCGAGGACGGGCAAGCCGGGCAGGCCGGGCCAGCCGAGGACGGGCAGGCCGGGCCAGCCGGGGCCGGCCCGCTGGTACCGGGCAAGCCGGCGGGCTCGCGTGCCAGGCTGACCGGAACCGTGATCATACAGGCGATCACGCAGGGCAGCTCTGCCGTGATCACGATCCTCTCGATCTTCCTGGCGCTGGTCGTCGGCGGCTTCTTCATCGTGTTCAGCGACCCGGTCGTGACCAAGGCGTGGAGCACGTTCTTCTCGTACCCCTTGTACGCGCTCGCCCAGACCTGGGACTCGGTGTCGTTCGCCTACTCCCAGATGTTCGAGGGCGCGATCCTCAATCCGTCCACGGTGAGCGCGGCCTTCCACGGCGGCTCGATCGCGGCCATCTTCTATCCGCTGTCGTCGACGTGTGCCCAGGCAACACCGGACATCCTGACCGGCTTGTCGGTGGCCATCGCGTTCCGGTGCGGGTTGTTCAACATCGGCGCGGCCGGCCAGTGGGTGGGCGGCGCGCTGGTGGCGACCTGGCTCGGCTTCGGGGTCAGCCTGCCACCAGGCATCCACGTGATCGTCTGCGTGATCGGCGGATTCGCCGGCGGCGCCGCCATCGGCTGGGGCGTCGGCCTGCTCAAGGCCACGACCGGCGCACACGAGGTCATCGTCACGATCATGCTCAACTACGTGATGTACGACCTGCTGACCTATCTGCTGTCCCACCCGACCATGCTCCAGGAGCCGCACCAGACGAATGAGATCGCGCCGTTCATCGCGAACGACGCCAACCTCGCGCACGTCGGCGGGCCGCCACCGCAAGTCGGCATCGGCTTCCTGATCGCGGTCGCGGCCGCGATCGCGGTCGCCTGGCTGCTGTCCCGCACGACGACTGGATTCCAGTTCCGCACCGTCGGCGCGAGCCCGAGCGCCGCGCGCACGGCCGGCATCAAGGTCGAGCGGTCCTGGATCCTGGTGATGCTGCTGGCGGGCGGGCTGGCCGGGCTCTCCGCGGCGACGGTGGTCCAGGGCACGAACACCCAGCTCACCTACAACAGCTACGGCACCTACGGATCCGACGGCATCACGGTCGCGCTGCTCGGCCGGGCCAAGCCGATGGGAGTCCTGCTGGCCGGGCTGCTGTTCGGTGCGCTGCAGGTGGGCGGCACCTACGTCGAGGCGGCCACGCTCGGCCAGGTTCCGGCCGACATCGTCCAGGTGCTCGAAGGACTGATCGTGCTCTTCGTCGCGGCACCGGCGCTGATCCGCGCGGTCTTCCGGCTGCGGAGCACCTCCGGGACCGGCATGGAGGCCGTGGCCAAGGGGTGGAACGGATGACCACGCTCGCCGCGGCGGTACGCGCGCCGCTGACCACCGAACGCCGGCACCTGGCGGCCATCACCTTCATCGTCATCGGCCTGATCAACATCTTTGTCTTCGGCATGCTCGCCCACGCGGGCGACGCCGGCTTCGAGCTGTCACTGGCGTCGGCGAGCGTCAAGATTCCGGTGATCAGGGTGCCGGCCGCGCCGGTCTGCTACGCGCTGGGCGTCGTGTCGGTGGGGCTGGGCGTCCTGCGCGACACGGTGCCGTTCACCCGGCTGGCCAAGCGGCTGGCGATCGCCGGCGTGCTGGTGTGTTTCCTGGTGTCGCTGCTGTGCTGGGCCGACGCCAGCGCGATCCCGCTCAACGTGATCATCATCTCGCAGGGGACGCTCACCGAATCCATCCCGCTGATCCTGGGCGCCCTGGCGGGCTGCCTCTGCGAGCGCTCCGGCGTGATCAACATCGCCATCGAGGGGCAGTTGCTGTTCGGGGCGTTCACCGCCGCGATCGTGGCCAGCGCGTTCGGCGGGCTGTGGGTCGGGCTGGTGGCCGGATCACTGGCCGGCGGCCTCGTCGGGGTGCTGCTCGCGGTGTTCGCGATCGCCTTCCTGATGGACCAGATCGTCCTCGGCGTGGTGCTGAACGTGCTCGTTCTCGGCATGACGGACTACCTGTACGACCGGCTGATGTCCACGAACCCCAACTACAACACCGGGATCACGTTCGGCAGCATCAAGATCCCCGGGCTCAGCCAGATCCCGATCATCGGCCCGATCTTCTTCGATTCGACCATCTTCCTGTACATCACGTACATCGCGATCATCGCGATCCAGGTGGCCCTGTTCCAGAGCCGCTGGGGCCTGCGGGTCCGCGCTGTCGGCGAGCACCCGACCGCCGCCGACACGGTAGGGATCAACGTGCTGTGGATCCGCTACCGCAACGTGATACTCGGCGGGCTGGTGGCGGGCATCGGCGGCGCCTACCTGACGATCGGGTCGGTCGGCAGCTTCATCCCCGACATCAGCTCGGGCTTTGGCTATATCGCGCTCGCAGCGCTGATCTTCGGGCGGTGGACTCCGCTCGGCGCGCTCGGCGCGGCGCTCCTGTTCGGCTTCTGCCTCGAACTCGCGCTGGTGCTGCCCACGGTCAACCCGGTACTGCCGGCGCCCATCATGAACATGGCGCCCTACGTGGCCACGATCATCGCCGTGGCCGGCCTCGTCGGCAAGGTCCGGCCGCCCAAGGCCGACGGCCAGCCCTACGTCAAGGCGTGACCGAGCGCCACGGCCACTAC
>JASHOI010000091.1 GCA_030041195.1 Streptosporangiaceae bacterium
GCGACGTCGGTCGCGGTCCTGGCCGGATCGGCCCACCGGCCCGGGCCCTGGGCCAGGACCACGTGCCGGGCCGGAACCGGCCCCGGCGCTCCGCGCAGGAACCCAAGCTGGCCGCGGGACAGCCCGGGCCGCCCGGCCGAGACGATGAGATCGGGCCGGTGCGCGGCGGCGAACCCCGGCGAGTCGAGCAGGTAGCCGTAGCCGGACAGCGCGTTCGGGCCGCTGCGGGCGCTCGACGACGGCTCGGCCAGCACCGGCCAGCCGGCGGCCTCGGCCAGCCCGAGCAGCGGCGCGGGGTCGTAATCCCCGTCCCCGCACACCACCACCCCGCGCTCGGTCCAGTCCAGCACGAGCGGTCCGCCGTCGGAGGGCCGCATCGATGTACCGATGGGCTGCATAGAACCGGCCCGATGGTACATCGATGACCCCAGGCCGGCCTGGGACGGCTGGGCGGCACCCGCGGCGGCGGCGGACAGGAGGCCCAGGCTGGTCCAGGGCGCCCCCTCGGGTCGCCCGTCCAGCGGTTCCGGCCAGCCGGCGTCGTCGCCGGCGGACGCGTCCGGCACCAGCGGATCCCGGAACGGCAGGTTCACGTGCACCGGGCCGGGAAGGCCGCCCGCCGCCCCGGACGCGATGGCCCAGGCGCGGCAGGCCAGCGACCGCCAGTAGCGCACCATGCCGGGCCGCTCCTCGGGCACCCCGGCCTCGCAGAACCAGCGCACCGCCCCGCCGTAGAGCTTGAGCTGGTCGATCGTCTGGCTCGCGCCGGTGCCGCGCAGCTCCGGCGGGCGGTCCGCGGTGAGCACGATCAGCGGGACCGCGGCCTCGTCCGCCTCGATCACCGCGGCGTGAAAGTGCGCGGCCGCCGTGCCAGAGGTGCAGATCACCGCGGCCGGCCGGCGTCCCGCCTTGGCCAGCCCGAGCGCGAGGAACCCGGCGGAGCGCTCGTCGATCCGCACGTGCAGCCGGGGCCCCGAAGCCGCGGCGCGATCGAACAGCGCCATCGCCACCGGGGCGCTGCGCGAGCCCGGCGCCAGCACCGCCTCGCGCAGGCCGCACCTGATCAGCTCGTCGACGAACACCGTGCCGAACGCGGTCGACGGGTTCATGGCCGGGCGCCGCCAGCGGTGCCGAGGAACTCGGCGGCCGCCCGCATCCGCGCCACCCAGGGAGACGGGTCGGCCTCGTAAGCCGACAGCCGCTCGGGATCGACGGGCGCGCGCCGCACCGGCAGCATCCCGTGCTCGGCGGCCAGCGGCGTCGCGGTCACGTCGCCGGTCAGCAGGCTCATCGTGGCCAGCCCGCAGTCGTACGGCAGCTCGGGCAGCGCGGCGGCCAGCGCCACCCCGGCGGCCAGCCCCACCGACGACTCCACAGCGCTGGACACGACCACGGGCAGCCAGCACGCCGCCGCCACCCGCAGCGCCGCCCGAACCCCGCCGAGCGGCTGGGCCTTGAGCATGACGATGTCCGCGGCACCGGCCGCGCGGACCGCCATCGGGTCCTCGGCCCGGCGGATCGACTCGTCGGCGGCCAGCGGCACGTCCACCAGCCGGCGCAGCTCGGCCAGCTCGGCCAGGCTGGCGCAGGGCTGCTCGGCGTACTCGAGGCCGAACCGGCCCAGGGCCAGCAACATCCGTGCCGCGTGGTCAACGCTCCAGCCGCCGTTGGCGTCGACCCGGATCCGGCCGGACGGGCCGATCGCGTCGCGCACGGCCGCCACCCTGGCCAGGTCGTCCGAATCCGGCTGGCCGGGCTCGGCCACCTTGACCTTCGCGGTCCGGCAGCCCGACCCGGCGACGATCTCATGCGCCCGGTCCGGGCCGACGGCGGGCACGGTCACGTTCACCCCGACACGCTCCCGCACCGGCGGCGGCCAGCCAGCGAAGGCCGCCTCGAGCGCGCAGGCCAGCCACCGGGCGCACTCGCGCGGCCGGTACTCGGGGAACGGCGAGAACTCGCCCCACCCCGCCGGGCCCTCGATCAGCGCGCCCTCCCGCACGGTGGTGCGGCGGAACCTGGTCCGCATCGGGATCGCGAACGCGCGGACTCCCGGCAGCACAGCGGCAAGCTGCTCACGCAGCTCACGCCCTGACGGCCCCGGCGTCCCGGGCGGCCCAAGCTCGGCCTGGGCGGTCACGGCCGGCGCGGGAACTTGGCGAAGTCGGGGGCGCGCTTGGCCACATAGGCGTCGCGGCCCTCCTGCGCCTCCTCGCTCATGTAGTAGAGCATCGTGGCGTCCCCGGCGAACTGCTGCATGCCGGCCGCGCCGTCGGTCACCGCGTTCAGCGCGCCCTTCAGCATCCGCAGCGCCAGCGGCGACTTGGCCAGCAGCTCGCGCGCCCAGGCGACGGTCTCCTCCTCCAGCCGCTCCAGCGGCACCACGGCGTTGACCAGGCCCATGTCCAGCGCCTGATCGGCCGTGTACTGGCGGCACAGGTACCAGATCTCGCGGGCCTTCTTCAGCCCGACCGTCGAGGCCAGCAGCCAGGACCCGTACCCGCCGTCGAACGAGCCGACCTTCGGGCCGGTCTGGCCGAATACCGCGTTGTCGGCGGCGACCGTGAGGTCGCAGCACACGTGCAGCACGTGCCCGCCGCCGATCGCGTAGCCGGCCACCATGGCGATCACCGGCTTGGGGGTCCGGCGGATCTGCACCTGCAGGTCGAGCACGTTCAGCCGGCCGACGCCGTGGGCGTCGCGGTACCCGTCGTCGCCGCGGACCTTCTGGTCGCCGCCGGAGCAGAACGCCTTGTCCCCGGCCCCGGTGAGGATGATCACACCGATCCCCGGGTCGTCCCTGGCCACGTTGAACGCGTTCGACAGCTCGAACAGGGTGGTGGGCCGGAACGCGTTGCGCACCTCGGGCCGGTTGATGGTGATCTTGGCGATGCCCTCGGCCGTCTCGTAGACGATATCGGTATATTTCTGCCCGTCCGCGGGACCGGATGCCTGCCAGTCGACCACTCCGCTGTCTCCCTTTACCTGTCCGTCAGGGCCTGATCTGCCCCGGTTAACCTTACGACCGTGACGACCCGCCCCCTGCACGCGGTCCTGCTGCCCCCGGCCGGCGCCGCGGGCCGGATGCTCGAGGCGCTGGCCGCCGCGCTGGACGGTACCGGACCCGCGATCCTGCCGCTGGATCCGGACCTGCCCAGGCCCCGGCTGGACGCCCTGCTCGAGGCGTTTGCCCCGTCGGTCATCGAATCGTCCGAGGGGCCGGTACGCAACGCCAGCGCCCCATCCGGCCAGCGTCCGGCGGGCGGCGTCGAGCCGGACACGGCCCTGGTGATCGCGACCTCCGGCTCCACCGGCCAGCCCAAGGGCACCGAGCTGTCCGCGGCCGCCCTGCTGGCCTCGGCCAGGGCCTCGCTGCGGCGGATCGGCGCCAGCGGGGGCGAGCGGTGGCTGTGCTGCCTTCCCGCGTTCCACATCGCCGGGATCCAGGTGCTGGTGCGGTCGCTGCTGGCCGGGGCCGACCCGGTCGTGGTGGAGCGGCTGGAACCCGGCACGCTGGCCGCCAGCGGCTGCGCGCACGTGTCGGTGGTGCCGACCCAACTGCGGCGTCTCGTCGACGCCGGCGACGACCTGACGGCCGTGAAGACGATTCTGCTCGGCGGCGCCGCCCCGGGCGCCGGGCTGGTGGCTGCAGCGAGCGCGGCAGGCGGGCGGATCGTCACCACCTACGGGATGAGCGAGACCTGCGGCGGCTGCGTGTACGATGGCGTGCCGCTCGACGGGGTGTCGGTTGGCATCGGCGCCGACGGCCGGATCCGGATCGCCGGGCCGGTGCTGTTCTCCCGGTACCGGCTCAGCCCCGATCTCACCGCGCAGGCCCGCGACGGCAAGTGGTTCGTCACGTCGGACCTCGGCGCGTTCGGGCCGTCCGGTGAGCTGCTGGTTCGCGGCCGGGCCGACGACGTGATCAACACCGGCGGCGAGAAGGTGGTCGCCGCCGAGGTCGAGGCGGCGCTCGGCGGCTGCGCCGGGGTAAGGGAAGCCGCGGTGGTGGGACGGCCGGACCCGGAGTGGGGCGAGGTGGTCACGGCGGTCGTGGTCCCGGCCGATCCCGCGGCGCCTCCGCTGCTGGCCGGCGTCCGCGCGCACGTGCGGGCGCGGCTGCCTGGTTACGCCGCTCCGGCAGCCCTGGTGCTGGTGCCAGAAATTCCCATGCTACCGTCTGGTAAACCCGACAGGGCTGCGCTCAGAGCCATGGCCGCCGGGGCCGGGACACAGCCGTAACTGGCCGTCCGCGGGCGCACGGCACCCCGACGGGAACAATTAGCCGCACTGAGCGTTAAAGATAGTGCCCGCGCTGCACAATACCAAGTGCTGCGGGCCCCCGCTAATAACCGATGGTGCCGCCCCGGTGGTACACGGGGGCGTGTGCCCGGTGAACGCACGAGGAGAGGGAGGTTGTCTCATGCCGAGGACCGCGGCCGCCGCGTCGCAGCGACGCGACGATGAGGCCACCATGACCAGCGTCGACGAGCTGATCCAGCGCGGGCGCAGCCAGGGTCACCTGTCCCTTCCCGAGCTTCGCGCCGCGTTCGAGCGGGCCCAGATTTCCCCCACCGAAGCCAGGTCCATCATCCGTGAACTCACCGAGGCCGGCGTTCAGCTCGGTAACGACCAGCCGGAGGCTCCCGTGCAGGCTGCTACCCTCCCTTCGACCGGTGCCCGCAAGGCGCGCTCCGGGACCGCCGACCGCGACGCAGGTTCCGGCGAGCCCGAGCTGGCCGCCGCGATCGCCGACGTGATCGAGCTTGACGGCCTCGACGCCGCCGAGGCCGAGGCGTCGGCCCTTGCCGCTGGCGCGATGCCGGAGCTGGCCGTCGAGGCCGACCTGGACGACCAGACGTCGGTCATGGGCGACTCGGTGCACACCTACCTCAAGTCCATCGGCCGGACCAGCCTGCTCACCGCCGAGCAGGAGGTGGACCTGGCCAAGCGGATCGAGGCCGGGCTGTACGCCGAGCACAAGCTGGAGACCGAGGCCAAGCTGTCCGAGGCGCTCCGCCGTGACCTGGAGGACGTCGCCGAGGACGGCCGCAGGGCCAAGGCGCACATGCTCGAGGCCAACCTGCGCCTGGTGGTCTCGGTGGCCAAGAAGTACAGCGATCGCGGGCTGTCCCTGCTCGACGTCGTCCAGGAGGGCAACCTGGGCCTGATCAGGGCGGTCGAGAAGTTCGACTACACCAAGGGCTACAAGTTCTCCACGTACGCGATGTGGTGGATCCGCCAGGCGATCCAGCGCGGCTTCGCCGACTCGGCCCGCACGATCCGGCTGCCGGTGCACGTGCTGGAGATGCTCAGCAAGCTCAGCCGGGTGGAGCGGGACATGCACCAGCGGCTGGGCCGCGAGCCTACCCCCGAGGAGCTGGCCGTCGAGCTTGACCGCACGCCGGACCAGATCGAGGAGCTGCTGCGCACCAGCCGCCAGCCGATCAGCCTGGACTCCACGATCGGCGAGGACGGCGAGACCAGCATCGGCGACCTGATCGAGGACGTGGACGCGCCCGAGGCCTCCGAGCTGGTCGACCGGCAGCTGCTGGCCGACCAGCTCCG
>JASHOI010000735.1 GCA_030041195.1 Streptosporangiaceae bacterium
CAACGGGCGGCGGGAGCTGCCTGACCTGCCCCGCGGCGCGCAGCGTTGCGTCCCTGAACCCGGCGGGCGGCTGTACCGCGGTGGCGGCGGCCAGCGCGGCCGTGGCCTCTCTGAGCCCGCGGACCTCCTGCCGGCACGCCTCGCAGCCGGCCAGGTGGCGCTCGAACGCGGCCCGGTCCGGCTCCGGCACGGCGTCCATCGCGTACGCCCCGGCCAGGGCGTGCAGGTCGCCTTGGCGTCTCATGCGGTGCCCCCAGTTGCCTCGGTCACGCGTCCACCCCCAGGCAGTCGCGGAGCCTGATCAGCCCGTCGCGCATCCGCGTCTTGACCGTGCCGACCGCGACGCCGAGCAGTTCGGCCACCTCGCGGTAGGTGTACCCGCCGTAGTACGCGAGCGTCACCGACTCCCGCTGCAGCTCGGTCAGGGAGCCCAGGCAGCGCCGCACCCGCTCCCGGTCCAGCCGGGCCTCGACCGCCTCGGTCACCTCGTCGTACTCGATCGTCGCCGTCGCGGCGCGCTGCTGGCGCTCGGCCGCCTTCTGCTCCGACCGAACCCGGTCCACCGCCCGGCGGTGTGCCAGCATCGTCACCCAGGCGGCAGCGCTGCCCAGCTCCGGGTCGAACCGGGAGGCTGACCGCCAGACGTCCAGCAGCACCTCCTGGGCGACCTCTTCGGACTGAGCGGGATCGCGTACCACCGACAGAACGATGCCGAGCACCTGGCCGGCCGTGCGGTCGTAGACCGCGGCGTAGGCGTCCGGGTCGCCGCGCGCCACCTCGGTCAGCAGAACGCCGAGCTCGTCGGGCGGCTGCCGGGAGCCGGACTGGCCGGCGCCCACGGACGACAACCCGCGCGGGCCGCTCCGTGGCCGGTCCTGGCCTCCGGTCAAACTCCCCACGTCCTTGATTCGTAGCCGACCGCCCGGTGGTTTGGGTCCCGGCGCGCGATAAGACCAATCCGGCGCGATGCTTGCCGCGAATAAATATTGTGACTTCCGAGATGGACATCGCGCGAGTGGGCCGGGGGATGGTCGCTGGGCTGCTCGCCGCGGCCGTTGCGCTCGGCATCGGCCAGCTCATTGCCGGGTTCGTGGCACCGGACGCCTCACCGGTGGTGGCCGTCGGCGAGGCCTCGATCGGCCTCACTCCTCCCCCGGTGAAGAGCTTCGCGATCTCCGCCTTCGGCTCGCACGACAAGGTTGTGCTGGTCAGCGGCATCCTTGCGGTGCTGGCGATCTTCGCCGCGGTCGTGGGCGTGCTGGCCATGCGCAGGCTCGCCTACGGCATCGCCGGCCTGGCGGTGTTCACCGCGATCGGCCTCGCGGCCGCGCTGACCCGGCCGACCGCCTCGGTCGGCTGGGCGTTTCCGACCCTGATCGGCGGCGCCGCCTCGGCCGGGGCCCTGCGGCTGCTCGTCCGCGCCGCCCCGGCGGCGCTGCCGAAGCAGGCGCCTCCCCTCGAAGAGGGCAAGCCCGAGTCCTACACCGGACCGCCGGCCGTGCCGGACACCCCGGAGCCGGGCCGGCCGGACGTGGCCCGACCGGGGGCGGCGCAGGCGTACCGGCCCGTACGTCCGGCCAGCGCATCGAGTCCGGATCGCCGGAGGTTCCTGGTCACGGGCGCGACGGCCGCGGGAACGGCGGTCGTGGCCGGGCTGGCCGGGCGGCTGCTGGCCGAGCGGTCCAGCGTCTCGCGGGCGCAGGCGGCGCTGCGCCTGCCCAAGCCCGTGCATCCCGCTCCCCCGCTGCCCGCCGGGAGCAACCTGCGGATACCGGGGCTGAGCTCGTTCATCACGCCGAACTCCTCGTTCTACCGGGTGGACACCGCGATCGTGCTGCCCGAGGTCCCGCCGTCGAGCTGGCATCTGCGGATCCACGGCATGGTGGCGCGGGAGCTGACGATCACGTTCGACGAGCTGATCCGGCGCCCGCTCACCGCCGACTACATCACCCTGACCTGCGTCTCCAACCCGGTCGGCGGGCCTTACGTGGGCAACGCGGAGTGGATCGGCGCGAGCGTGGCCAGCCTGCTGCGGGAGGCCGGCATCCGGGCCGGGGCTGAGCAGCTCTTCTGCACGTCGGTGGACGGGTTCACCTGCGGCACCCCGGTGCAGACCGCGATGGACGGCAGAGATGCGATGCTCGCGGTGGCGATGAACGGCACCGCGCTGCCGGTGGAGCACGGGTTCCCGGTGCGCATGGTGGTCCCGGGGCTGTACGGCTACGTGTCCGCGTGCAAGTGGATCACGGACATATACGTGACGACGTGGGCGGACGTCGCATACTGGGCGCAGCCGGGCCAGGGCTGGGCTCAGCAGGCACCGATCAAGACCGAGTCGCGGATCGACGTGCCGGCCGGCGGCGCACCGCTGAAGCCGGGCCGGACGCCGGTCGCCGGGGTCGCGTGGGCGCAGCACAAGGGCATCGCCGCCGTGGAGGTCCGGGTCGACAGCGGCCCGTGGCACGAGGCCCGGCTGGCCGCCGTCCCCGACATCGACTGCTGGCGGCAATGGGTGTGGGAGTGGGACGCGACGCCTGGCAACCACCTGATCACGGCCCGGGCCACGGACGCCACCGGCTACACCCAGACGGCGGTGCAGGAGCCGCCGCCGCCGAACGGCGCGAGCGGCTACCCGACGGTCTCGGTCAGCGTCGGCGGCTGACGGCCCCGGCCCTGGACCGGCCGGGCGGTGCCGGTCAGAGCAGCTGGTCGCGCACGCCGCCGTACATGTACGCCCCGAGCCAGCGGCCCATCTCGTCGAAGAACTGGCGGCGGTCGGCGTTCGGGCCCGGTGCCTGCGCGCCCTGGTCGACCTTGGCCGGCCCGGCTGCCTGCCCATCCGGCCCGGTGTCCAGGCGCAGCCAGGTGACGTGCGGGCCGAGCTTGATCGCCCGGGGGTCCTTGCCGCGCCGCGGCCGGAGCCGGCCGCCGGCCTGGCCGCCAGCCGGGCTGAGCACCAGCACCGGGCAGCCGATGTCCAGGCCGTGCCGCAGCGCCCGACCGAACGCCGGGCTGGACAGGATCAGCGCGTCCGGGCCCCCGGCCTCGCGCCGGGCGTCGCACCACCGGGCGGCGGTGGCCGCGTCGGCGGAATCCGCGATCAGGATGATCATGTCGTGGCCCTCGGCCTCGCGCAGGCATCTGCAGGCGCCATCGAGCCGGGCGAAGCGCTCGGCTCGGCTCTGGCGGGCGCGCTGCCCCTCCTCCGGGCGCAGGTCGGCGACGTAGAAGTGAAACCCGCGCTCGGTGTACCAGCCGACCAGGTCCTCCGGCACGAACGTGTCCGGGCGGCAGTGCAGGTACAGCACGGAGCGCCTGCTCGGCAGCGCCGACCGGCGCCGCAGCATGGCGCCGCCGCTCTCCGCGGCCTCGCCAAACGCAAGCGGGACAGGCACTGCCTCGTAACCGTCGGCAGCACTGCCACGCTCCGTGATGAGGCCCATCGTTTCCCCCGTCTCCGATGATCCGCCCGTGCACGGAACGTCAACGGCAAGTCTCGCACCGTGATCGGCTGGAGGCGAGCAAACACGCGGGCGGCTGGGCCGGCCCGGCGCGTCGATGCCGTAGCCTCTGACCATGGGCGGCAGGCTGACCGAGCACCTCGAGACCGAGCTGAAGCTCGACGTTGACCCGGGCTTCGTGGTCCCGGACCTGAGCGGCCTGATCGAGGGCCAGACGGTGAGCGAACCCGAGGTCAGGCACCTGGTCGCGCACTATTTCGACACCAGCGACCTGCGTTTGGCGGCGGCGCCGATAACACTGCGGCGCCGGACCGGCGGGCCCGACGAGGGCTGGCACCTGAAGCTTCCCGTCGGCGCGGGCTCCCGGCGGGAGCTGCAGGCCCCGCTCGGCGACGACGAGACGACCGTTCCGCCGCAGCTCGCGTCGCTGGTCGCCCGCTGGGTCGAGGGTCATCCGCTGCAGGTCGTGGCGGTGCTGGAGACCCGCCGCACGGTCCGTAACCTCGTCGGCGCCGGCGGCGCGGTCCTCGCCGAGGTGGCCGATGACCTGGTGAGCGGCCGGATCCCGGGCGTGGGCGACGCTCCGGCCGAGCCGGTCACCTGGCGCGAGATCGAGGTCGAGCTGGTGTCCGGCGGGCCAGGCATCCTGGCCGCGGCCCGCGCCCGGCTGGTCGCCGCCGGGGCCCGGCCGTCAAGCTCCGCCTCGAAGCTCGGCCGGCTGCTGGGCACTTCGCCGTCGAGATGACCAGCACGCCCTGAAGGCCGGGACCGTCCGCCCCGGTCAGGTGTTCGAGTTGAGGTAGGCCAGGACCGCGAGCACCCGGCGGTGATCATCGTCGGACGGCGGCAGGTCCAGCTTGGTGAAGATGCGGGCGATGTGCTTGCTCACGGCCTTGGTCGTGATCACGAGGCTGCGCGCGATCGCCACGTTGGTCCGGCCCTCGGCCATCAGCGTGAGCACCTCGCGTTCCCGGGGGGTCAGCCCGGCCAGCGGCGTAGCCCGGGATCGCCGGGCGAGGATCTGGGAGATCACCTCGGGGTCCATGGCGGTGCCGCCGGCGGCTACCCGCTGCACCGCCTCGACGAACTGACGCACGTCGCCGACCCGGTCCTTGAGCAGGTAACCGACGCCGCCGTCGCCGTCGGAGAGCAGCTCGCGGGCGTAGAGCTGCTCGACGTACTGGGACAGGATCAGGACCGGGAAGCCGGGACGGCGGCGGCGCGCCTCGATCGCGGCGCGCAGGCCCTCGTCGGTGAAGGTCGGCGGCAGCCGCACGTCCACCACGGCGACGTCCGGCCGGTGGGCGTCGACCGCCTCGAGGAACGCCGGCCCGGTGTCGACGGCGGCGGTGACCTGCAGGCCGTTGGTGCTGAACAGCCGGATCAGGCCGTCCCGCAGCAGCAGCAGGTCCTCGACGACGACGACCGAGGTCACTGGCGGCAGGGCAGCTCGGCGAACAGCTCGGTGGGGCCACCCTCCGGGCTGCTCAGCGTGAACTTGCCGTCGAATGCGGCCAGGCGTGCCCTGATGCCGCGCAGGCCGCTGCCGCGGGCCGGGTCGGCCCCGCCGTGCCCGTCGTCGTGCACCATCAGCCGCAGCTTGCCCTGTTCCTTCCAGAGCCTGACAAAGGCCCAGGTGGCTTCCGAGTGCCGGGCGATGTTGGTCATTGCCTCGGCGATCACGAAGTACAGGGCCGACTCGAGCGGGGCGGGCAGCCGCTCGTCCAGCGCCACGTCCACCTCGACCGGCACGGCGCTGGCGAGCGCGAGCGCCTCAACCGCGCCGCCGAGGCCGCGCTCGGTCAGCACCGGGGGATGGATGCCGCGTACCAGGTGGCGCAGCTCGCTCAGGGCCTCCCTGGCCGAGGCCCGGGCGTCGACGACGAGCTGGCGGGCCGCCCCGGGGTCGCGGTCGAACTCCTCCTCGGCCATGCCGAGGCTCATGGTCAGCGACACCAGCCTGGCCTGGGCGCCGTCGTGCAGATCCCGCTCGATCCGCCGCAGCTCCGCGGCCCTGGCGTCGACGGTCTCGTCCCGGGTCTCGGCCAGGTGCGCCATTTCCACCCGCAGCACGGCGGCATCGTCGGCTGCGAGCGACTGTGCGGACAGTGCGGCCAGAGCTTTCGCTACCGGGCGGCATCCCACCCAGCCGACGGCGGTGAAGAACGCGCCGAGCGGAAGCAGGTCGAGGACCTTCCCGTCCCCGGCCCCGCGCAGGAAGTCGACCGGCACCGTGGCTATGAAGAGCGGCCCGACCACGGCCGCCGCCAGGAACGCCAGTCCCACTCCCCCGGCCACGATCTGCAGGAGCAGCCAGCCCAGCTCACGCCAGGTGCCGACGTCGGACAGCAGCGTGCGCACCCGGGATGTCAGCGATCCGGTCAGCGGCCGGTAGGCCTCGGGCACC
>JASHOI010000736.1 GCA_030041195.1 Streptosporangiaceae bacterium
TAGACCGTCCGCTCGCCGAGCATGCTGGCCAGGCCGGGCCCGATCAGCCCGGCGCCCGGCTGAGCCGCCGGGCGCAGCGGCAGCCGCAGGCTGACCAGGAGCAGGCCCACGAGCAGGACAGCGGCGAGGATCGGCAGGCCGGTCCAGAACCCGATGCCGACGAACAGCGCGACGAACACCGGGGCGAGCGCGGTGCCGAGCCCGAGCAGGGCGTTCAGCGCCAGCACCGACCGGTCGACGGCCTGCGGGTGGAACGCGGCCGTCAGCGTGTTCAGCGCCGGGCCGGCGAGGCCGAAGCCCGCGCCCAGGCAGGCGGTCGCGGCCAGCAGCAGCCCGTAGGCCGCCGCGTGCTGGTGCGCCACCGGCCAGCTCACGATCAGCAGCACCATGGCGGCCAGGTCGGCCACCAGGCCGGCCAGGAAGACCGTGCGCTCGCCGAGCCTGCTGGCCAGGCCGTGCCCGATCACGCCGGCGCCGAGCAGCGAGGCGGTCACCGCGGTGATCACCTGCGGTACGAACATCAGCCCGTACTGGGTGCTGGACAGGTCGTAGGAGCTCTTCGCGGTGAAGATCGTGCTGGCCGCGGGAAAGGTAACCAGGGCGATGCCCTGAACCAGCCCGGCCGCGTTGACGGCGGCGGTCTCCGCCCGGCTGCCCGTCGCCTGCGATCGCATGGGTTCACACCTACCATGCCGCCGACCACGCAACCGGCCGCCACGCCACGCCGCAAAACCCGCTCTCGGGGTGCGTCGATGTACCAATGGGCTTGTAAGAAGCGGCCTATCGGTACATCGATGGGAGCCCGGGGCACCAGCCCGGCGGGCGGTGGGAGGTCAGGAGGCGGGGACGGCGGACAGGCCGGCCTGGGCCACATCCATGTCCTGGCTGTAATGGCCGCCGCTGACGCCGATCCCGCCGACCACGGCTCCCTCGACCTTGATCGGGTACCCGCCGCCGAAGACGACGAGCCGGTCGATGCCCGGCGCAGCGCCCATCGCCAGCGGCGGGTCGTCCTTGACGAACTCGTGCCAGGCGTCGGTGGCCATGCCGAAGCCGACCGCCGTGTACGCCTTGTCTTGCGCCACCTGCACGGACAGCAGCGGAGCGCCGTCCATCCGGCTGAACGCCTTGAGCACGCCGCTGTCGTCCACCACGGCGATCACGAACGGGTGACCCATCTCGGCCGCCCTGCGCTCGGCCGCCTCGATCATCGTCCTGGCCAGTTCCGTGGTCACGCTGGGCCGGTCGAACGTCGCTGCCATTCCCACCCTCCCGGTTCTCAGTCCTTCGCGATGTAGCGCTGCTCGACGTCGCGTACCTCGGGCAGCCCGATGAAATCAAGGAACTCGCCGAACGACGGCAGCTCGGCCATGGCCGCGGCCGGCGTTCCGGCCTGTGCGATCTCCCGCAGGATCCGGCGCATGCCGGCGGTCGCCGCCAGCAGCGTGCCGATCGGGAAGATGACGATCCGGTAGCCGAGCTCGGCCAGCCGGTCCAGGCCGATCGGCGGGGTCTTGCCGCCCTCGGCCCAGTTGAACAGCAGCGGCACGCCGGGGAAGGCGCTGGCCACCTCCTCGGCCTCCGCCTCGGACACCACCGCCTCGATGAACAGGACGTCGGCCCCTGCGGCGCGGTAAAGCCGGCCGCGCTCAATCGCCGCCGCGAGCCCCTCGACCGCGCGGGCGTCCGTCCGGGCAATGATCACGAACTCGGGCTGGGCGCGCGCCTCGACCGCGGCGCGCACCTTCTCGGCCATCTCCTGCGCCGGAATGACCTGCTTGCCCTCCATGTGGCCGCACTTCTTCGGCGCCACCTGGTCCTCGATGTGGATCCCGGCGACCCCGGCGGCCTCGAAAGCGCCGACGGTGCGGATCACGTTCAGCGGGTTGCCGTAGCCGGTATCGGCGTCGGCGATCACCGGGATGTCCACGCACGCGGCGATCCGGCCCGCGTTACCCGCCATCTCGGTCATCGTGAGCAGCCCGACGTCGGGACGCCCGATCAGCGCGGCCGAGGTGCCGAACCCGGTCATGTACACCGCCGGGAACCCGGCCTCCTCCACCAGCCGCGCGGCCAGCGGGTCGAATGCCCCCGGCGCCACGATCGTCTGGCCGGACTCGAGCAGCGCGCGCAGCCGGGCCGCCGCTCCCGGGCGGCGGGTCAGCCGGGCCGTCACCGGACTCGCATCGGCGTCGTCACCTGTGCGGCCGGCCGCGGGATGTCGATGCGCACTGCGGCCTCCTTCACGCCGGACCGGCTCGGCACCAGTCTGGCATCTCGCCCGGGCGTCTTGACGCCGCGCCGCCGTATCGCGCAGGCTCGGCTGGGCTCCGCAGCCGGCATCCGAGGCGACAGGAGGTATTGCTCATGCCGATCGCCGACCCGCACGCGGCGGCTTCGATCCTGTATGAGGCGCGCCGGACCGGCATCCCGGTCGAGCCATTCACCGACAGCGACCCCAGCCTCGGCATGTCCGACGGCTACGCGGTGCAGGAGCATCTGGTCCGGATGCTGCTCGAGGACGGCGAGCGGATCGCTGGCTACAAGGTCGGGCTGACGTCCAAGCCGATGCAGCAGATGGTCGGGGTCAGCTCGCCCGACTACGGCCCGGTGCTGGCTTCTACGGTGTACGCCAACGGGGCCGAGCTGCCGCTGGCGAGGTTCATCCAGCCGCGGATCGAGGCCGAGATCGTGTTCGTGCTCGGCCAGCGGCTGGCCGGCCCCGGCGTCAGCGTCGCGGACGCGAGCCTGGCCACGGCCGGGGTGGCCGCGTCCATGGAGATCATCGACTCCCGGATCGTGGACTGGCGGATCAAGCTCGCAGACACGGTCGCCGACCTGGCCTCCAACGGCGCGGTTGCGATCTCGAGCCGGATCGTTCCGCTGGCCGGCTTGGATACCAGGCTGATCGGGATGGTGCTCACCCGCAACGGCGAGCTGGTGGACACCGGCGCCGGAGCCGCGGCGCTCGGCGACCCGCTGGCCGTGGTCGCGTGGCTCGCCAATACGCTGGGCGAGCACGGAATCGCGCTGGAGCCGGGGCACCTGGTGATGACCGGATCGATGCACGCGGCGGTTCCGATGGCGGCCGGTGATGTGTTCCGGGCGGACTTCGACCGGCTCGGCCCGGTCACGGTGCGCGCGACGGAGGGATGATGGCCCAGGACATCCGTGAGCTGGCCGACCGGCTGGCCGAGGCGGCCTTCGGACGGAACGCAATCCCTCCGCTGTCGGACGGGGTGCCCGGACTCGACGTGGACACCGGCTACGCGATCCAGGGGCTGGCGCGCGAGGCGGCCGGCCCGCTGGCCGGCTGGAAGCTCGGCGCGACCTCCCGGGCCAAGCAGGCGCAGACCGGGATCGGCTCGCCGGTGCGCGGCTTCCTGGCCAGCGCGAACGCGCTCGACCTCGGCGAGCGGCTGGCCACCGGCGAGCTGATCCAGCCCCGGGCCGAGCCAGAGATCGTGTTCATCATGGGCAGGGACCTGTCCGGCCCGGCCGTGACCGGCGCCGATGTGCTCGCCGCGACCGGCAGCGTGGCGGCCGGCATCGAGATCCTGGACTCCCGCTACGCCAGCGGCCGGCTCACGGCGCCGGACGTGATCGCCGACAACGCCTCGGCCGGGCGGTTCCTGGTCGGGTCGCCGGTGCCGCTCGACGGCATCGACCTGCGCCTGGCCGGCGTGGTGCTCGAGCACAACGGCGAGGTGGTCGCGACAGCGGCCGGCGCGGCCGCGCTCGGCCACCCGGCCGCGGCCGTGGCCTGGCTGGTCCGGTCGCTGGCCGCGGCCGGCGAAGGCGTGGCGGCCGGGCAGGTTGTGTTCTCCGGCGGCCTCACCGTCTCGGTGCCGGTCCGGCCCCGCGACGTGGTCGTGGCGAGCATCGACCGGCTGGGCTCGGTTGAGCTGGGGGTCGGGTAGCGTTCCGGCCACTCGTCAGGCGAGCGGCACGGGAATGCGATGGTCGGGCCGGCCGTCCCTGGCGAGGATCCAGTGCGAGTCTGCTGTGGCCCCGTAAAGCCGCAGCCCGGCGCCGGGCCGGACGTCCTCGCTCGTCCATTCCGGCCCGCCGTGAGCCACCGAGCGGCGGGAGAACGCCTCGATCCCCCGGGCGATCTCGTCGCCCTCGAGCAGCTTGGCGACGGCGGAGGAGTACACGCCCTGCCCGGCGCCGATCGAGGCGCGGGAGTCGAAGATCACGATGCCCACCTCGGGGCGCGCCTCGATGTTGCGGGAATGCGTCACACCGGGCGAAGAGACCCAGAAGAACTCGGTGCAGCCGGAGTGCGCGAAGTAGAGAGGCGAACTCCACGGCCGGCCCGAGGCATCGGCGGTGGCCAGGACGAGGTAGCGGCTGGCCTCGACGATGTCACGTGCGGTCTGCGCGGCGCTCATCTCAGCCGGCCCTGCGGTAGGTGAGGGCGAAGTCGTGCTTCCAGTCACGGTCGCCATCGCGGCGCTTCTCCCAGGCGCCGCTGATCGTGTTCCCGTCCGCGCTGAACGTGCCGGTGAATCGCTGCGCGAAATCCAGCGGGGCGAAGTCGGGCGACTCCCGCGTGAGCGTCCACACCTGGCCGGCGAGGCTCATCGCGTAAAGCCGCGCCACGCCGCGGGAGTCGTAGTAATGCTGCGTGTATGCGCCGGTCTCCGGGTCGGCTGCGACGATCGTCAGGCTGTCGGGCGCTTCCGGGATAGGGATCTCGGTGCGCTGCAGCAGGAACTGCCGGCCCAAGTCCCACCGGAACCGGCTGCGTCCCGGCGGGCTTTGCCCGTGGGCGGTGGACGGTGCCGGCTGATCGCCAGGAAAGCGCGCCTCGATGACCCACTCGCCGACGAAGGCGTCCAGGCGTGCCAGCGCGTCTGCCCTGTTCCCGGTCATCATGATCACTTCCCGCTCACGCGGTAGTGCAGGTGGGTCACCCGGTCGCCGTGGACGACCTGCGGGTTGTCCAGCAGCACCGGCGGTCCGGCGTAGTCACCGAAGAACCGGACGCCGGAGCCGAACACGACCGGGGCCAGGCTGACGGACAGCTCGTCAACGAGCCCGGCCGCGAGAGCCTGGCCGGTCAGGTTCCCGGCGGTCAGCGCGACGTTCCGGTCTCCGGCGAAGGCCTTGGCCCTGGCTATCGCGCTGGCCAGGCCGTCGGTGACGAAGGTGAACGGCGCGTCGGGGAAGGGCCAGCCCGCGGGTGCCTCGTGGGTCACCACGAACACGTGGTCGCCGATCGCCGGGCGGCCGTTCCAGCCGTTGGTCAGGTCGAACAGGCGCCGCCCGATCACCGCCGCGCCGATGTTGACCCAGTTCGCGCGCAGGTAACCGGCGGTCGCCTCGGTGACGTGGAAGACCCGGTCCGGGTCGGCGCCGGTGATCGAGACGTCCCCGTTGCTGTACCAGTCGAACAGCGCGCCGACCGCGTCGTCGGCGTCGGCGACGAACCCGTCCACTGACATGGCCGCGTTGGCGATGACCTTGCCCATGGCCGTCACCGTTCCGGCCGGCTGGCGCCGGCGCCGAGCAGTTCGCCGAGGCGGTCGATGGATTCGGTGATGCCGCGCTCCATTCCGGCGGCGAGGGCCTGGTCGCGCGCGGCGACGCTGGGGAACACCGCGTTCTGGTGCAGCCGGGTGCGGCCGCCGATGTCGTCGAGGGTCCTGGCCTCGAGGCTCACCGACCCGGGGGCGCCCTCGAACTCGAAGGTCTGGATGATCAGCGCCTCGGTGACGGTGTGAAAGACGCCACGGAAGGTGTACTCGGCGCCGTCCGGCGCGGTGTGCACGTAGCGATACCGGCCGCCCGGCCTGGCGTCGAACTCGTTGACGCGCATCGTCATCTCGCGCGGGCCGAGCCACTGCGCGACCAGGCCGGGGTCGGTCGAGGCCCGGAACACCAGGTCCCTGGGAGCGTCGAACTCGCGGACCACCTCGATGAACGGGGTGCCGTCCGGCGCGGTGATGTAGGTGGGGTTGCTGCTCACTGCTCCTCCTTGAGTCTGTCCAGGACCGCGTCCAGCCGCCGGTAGCTGCGCTCGGCCTGCAGCCGGTAGGTGTCGATCCAGGCGGTCACCGCTTCCAGCGCCGCCGGGTCAAGGTGAACCGGGCGGCGCTGGGCCTGCCTGGTCCGGGTCACCAGCCCGGCCTGCTCGAGGACCTGCACGTGCTGCGACACCGCCTGCACCGTGATCGAGAACGGCTCGGCGAGCTCGTTGACCGTGGCGGGCCCGGTGCTCAGCCTGGCGATGATCGCCCGGCGCACCGGGTCGGCGAGCGCGGCGAACGCCCGGTCCAGCCGGTCGTGCCCGTCGGCCATCCGCGTCATCCCGCCGCCTCCTCTGCCGGTCCCGTATTCAAGTGGTATCTTGATAAAGCTATCCCTTGAATACGAGCGGAGTCAAGCAGCGGCGACGCGATTGCCCCGATCACCGGGACCCCTTGATCTCTTCACGGGTTTGGTGACTTCGCTGTCCTGATTTGCGTGTTTTGCGATCACCAAACCCGTGAGGAGTCGCTGTTGATCACGGTGAAGCCGGCCTAATGGGTGACCGGTGTGACGGGGGTGGCCGACGTGGCGGGAGTGGCGGGCGGCGGGAGTGGCCGGCGTGGCGGGGGTGGCGGTTGCCGGGTACCGGTTACGGGCGGTCCGGCCGCCAGTAGACGGCCTTCACCCAGATCGTGGCCAGCGCTTCCAGCGCCCGTTCGTCGTCGAACTGGATGTCGCCCTGCTCGCCGCCCTGGCCGAGCCAGATGTAGCAGAAGTGCTCCAGCATGGCGGACAGGGCCGACGCGGTCAGCACCGCGTCAACCCCCGGGCAGTAGCCCTCCGACTGCGCCCGGCGGATCTCCGCCGCGATCCGCGTGATCGCCTCGGCGCGCATCTTCAGCCACCGGTCCCGGAACTCCCCCTCGAGCATCGCGGCCTGGAAGATCCCGATCAGCTCGCCGCGGCGCTTGGCGTAGCTGCGCCAGAACCCGGCCACGGCTTGGCGCAGCGCCTCCTCGCGGGACAGCCCGCTGCGGTACGGCAGCGCCGCCATCTGCGTGGCCTCGGCGTGGAACTCCTCGGCCAGCGCGATCAGCAGGCCGGCCTTGGTGTCGTAGTAGTTGTAGAACGACGCGACCGACCGGCCCGCCTCGGCGGCGATGTCGCTGATCTTCGCGTTCAGGTAACCGTCACGGGCAAACACGACGCGCGCGGCCTGGCGGAAGGCCTCATCGGTCTCCCGCCCTTTACGCCCACGAGTGCCGGCCGGCGTCATGAGACCCGCCGGTCCCGCCCCGCCCAGAACGGCTCGCGCAGCGCGGACCTGAGCACCTTGCCGGTGGCGTTGCGGGGCAGTTGCGCCACGACGCTGACCCCGGTCGGGCACTTGAACCCGGCCAGCCGCCGGTGCGCCCACGCGATGAGCTCCGCCGTGTCCAGCTCCGGCCCGGCGACGACGACAGCGTGCACGGTCTCGCCCCACCGGTCGTCCGGGACCGCGATGACCGCGACGTCGGCGACCTGCGGATGCTCCGCCAGCACGGCCTCGACCTCGGCCGGGTAGACGTTCTCGCCGCCGGTGATCACCACGTCCTTCAGCCGGTCGATGATCGTCAGGTAACCGTCGCCGTCGATCACCCCGACGTCGCCGGTCCGGTAGAAGCCGTCAGCGGTCATCGCGCGGCTGGTGGCCTCCGCGTCGTTCCAGTAGCCGGGCAGCGGCGCCGCGCCGCGCACCTGGATCTCGCCGCGGTCGCCGAGCCGCACCTCCCAGCCCAGCGACGGCCGGCCGGCGGTGCCGAGGCGTCCCCGGGCGGGATCGTGGTCGTCCGGCGGCAGCGAGCTGATCGGCAGCGGGCCGGTCTCGCTGCTGGCGTAGTTCTGCCGGAACCGGCAGCCGAGCGTGCGCACCGCGCGCTCCAGCAGGCCGGGCCGGATCGGCGACGCGCCGTAGACGATCTCGATCAGGTGCGACAGGTCCGGCGGTTCGGTACGGGAGCCGACCTCGTCGGTCACCGCCTGGATGAGCGTGGGCACGAGCTGGGTCAGCTGGATCCGCCGGGAGGCCAGCTCGTCGACGAAGCCGGCGGGCTCGAACCCGCCGAGCAGGTGCAGGTGGCCGCCGGTGAACAGCACGTAGCCCAGGTTGGCGAGCCCGGCCACGTGGAACAGCGGCAGCGCGCTCAGGTGCCTGGTGCCGACCGCCGCCTCGGGCACCTCGAGCTTCATGAACACGTCGGCCGCGACCAGCATCTGGTGGGTGAGCGGCACCAGCTTGGGCCGCCCTGTTGTGCCGCTGGTGTGCAGCAGGATCAGCGGCTCGGGCCCGCGCAGCCGGCCAACCGGCCGCGCCGGAACCTCCCCGGCCGGCCCAGCCGGCTCGCCGGGAGCCGCCCGCTCGCCCAGACCGAGCAGGGCCGGGGGAGCTGGGGGAGCCGGTTCCTGACCGGCCGGTCGAGCGGCTGCGCGGCCCCGAG
>JASHOI010000737.1 GCA_030041195.1 Streptosporangiaceae bacterium
GCAAAGAGCTGAGACGGGCAAGCAGCGGGCAGGCGCCAGGCAGCGGGCCGCCGGCCCAGGCGACGCCGCGGCCGCCAGGCCAGGCGGCACCGCGGCCGTCGGCTCAGATGGAGCCGCCGCTGTCGGCCCAGACGACGTCAGGCCGGCCAAGCAGCGCTGAGCCTGGCCCGCTCGAGCGCCGGGGCCGACCGGTCGGCCAGGTCCTGCAGCCGTGAGGCGTCGCTCTCGCTGAACCGGCCAGGATCTGCGGCGGCGGCCGCGAGCACCCCGGTCACTCTGCCGTCTACCATCAGCGGCACCGTCACCAGCGACAGCGCTCCGCGGGCCAGGGCCCTGGCCGCAGACTCCGGAAGTCCGGCCCTTCCCGCCGCCGGCCGGCCGCCGCCCTCGACCGCGGCGGCGCGCACCCGCAGCCCGCCGCCCTCCCCGGTGTGCAGCAGGTAGGCGCTGTCGGCGCCGATGGCGTGCCGCGCCGATTCGACCGTGCTGACGAGCAGGTCGTCGAACCTCGCCACATCCGCGCTTTCCGCGGCCCGGGGCGGCGGGACGTCCGGCTCGGGTGTGCTCTCCGCTGCCGTCCGGGTGGCGCCGGCGCCCGGCTGCCCGGGGACCGAGACAGCGGGCACGGTCGCGGCGGCCGGCCGGATCCGGCCGGCGAGGTCCAGCCGGAACCAGACCGCCTTGGCGGCCCGCGCGTAGGTCACCCCCCAGGCGGAGGCGAGTTCGGACGGCAGCTGCAGCCCGCGGCCGTTGGTGCGCTCGGCCGCTTCCGCCGCGCTGTGCGGCAGGTCCGGGCGCAACTGGGCCGGGCGCCGGTCCAGCACCGCGATCTCGACCGCCCGGTGCGAGAGATCTCCCAGCAGCCTGCAGGTGACCTGCACGGGCGTGCCCGCATGCAGCACCGCGTTGGTGACGAGCTCGCTGGTCAGCAGCACCGCGTCGTCCAGGAGCGTGTCCGGCTCGTCAGGATCGCCCTGGTCCCCCGCCAGTTCCCAGGAGCAGAGAGTGTCCCGCACGAAACGTCGCGCTGCCGCGGCGGCCGCGGGCACAGGCTGGTAGGCAGCGGTCGCCACGAGATCGTCTCGTGCCTCTAAGTAAACCATCGGCTACCCATCGTGACAGAATCGTGAGCTCGTTACCGCCAGAAGCGGGAGGCCGATTCAGTCCTCTGGACGAGACCAGCCGGTCCCCGAGACATACTCCCGGACAATCCGGGCCGGAACGCCGGCGACAACGCAGCGGTCGGGCACCACGCCGCGCACCACGGACCCGGCCGCGACGACCACGTTCCGGCCGATGCTCGCGCCGGGCAGGATCACGGCCCCGGCGCCGAGCCAGGTGCCGGCGCCGATCGATACCGCGGTGTTCACCGGCCACTGGCGGCCGATGGGCGCGTCGGGATCGGCGTAGCTGTGGTTCTGATCGGTGATATAGACGTACGGGCCGGTGAACACGTCATCACCGATCAGGATCGAGTGATGGGCCACGATGTGGCTGCCGCGCCCGATCACGCAGCGGTCGCCCACGCGCAGCACCGGCTTGTCGCCAAGGTCATGACCGGGCATCATGCCCGCGCAGAGGGTCACCTGGGCGGCGATCATGGTATCGTCGCCGACCTCGATCCAGCGCTCGCCGAACACCGCGCCGGTCGGGAACGCCATCAGCGAGTGCGGGCCGAACGCCGCGAATTTGCGGCCGGCCGGAGACTCGGCGGTGATGGTCCCGGCCTGCTGCGCGGCTCGCCAGGCGGCGTGCACCGACGCGAAAAGCGCCTCACGGCGCCACCGGCCAACCGTGCGCCTCCAGGACATGGCCGATAACGGTACCCGTTGCCCCGGTACGGGGGCACGCCAGCCCGCCTCGCTGCCCGTTCCGGCCCGCCGAACGGTGTGGAGGGTCCCGCGATGTTCAAACAGCAGCAGCAACCTTCCCACCATCAAGATCATCTACGGAACGTCGGGCGCACGGGGCGGCGGGCGCGGTCGGCTTGGCGGGGCTGCGCGGCCCGCGGCGGTCAGCTTGGCGGGGCTGCGCGGCCTGCGGCTGCGAGCTGGCCGCAGGCACCGTCGATCTCGGTGCCCCGGGTGTCGCGGACCGTGACCGGGATGCCGCGCCGCGCCAGCCGCTCCTCGAAGTCCAGCATCACGCCGGGCTCCGACGCCGTCCACTTCGAGCCCGGCGTGGGGTTGAGCGGGATCAGGTTCACGTGCGCCAGATGACCGGCCAGCAGGCCGGCGAGGGCCTCGGCGCGCCACGCCTGGTCGTTGACGTCCCGGATCAGCGCGTACTCGATCGACACCCGGCGCCCGGTCGCCTCCGCGTACGCCCATGCCGCCTCGAGGACCTCGGCGACCTTCCAGCGCTGGTTGACCGGGACGAGCTCGTCACGCAGCGCGTCGTCGGGCGCGTGCAGCGACACCGCGAGCCGTACCGGCAGACCCTCGCCGGCCAGCCTGCCGATCGCGGGGACCAGCCCGACGGTCGATACGGTGATCGCGCGCCTGGAGATGCCGAGCCCGTCGGGGACCGGGTCGGTGATCCGCCGCACCGCCGCGAGCACCCGGGGGTAGTTGGCGAGCGGCTCGCCCATTCCCATGAACACGACGTTGGAGACCCGGCCGGGGCCGCCGGGGATCTCGTTTCGGGCCAGCGCCCTGGCCCCGGCCACGACCTGGGCCACGATCTCGGCGGCGGACAGGTTGCGGGTCAGCCCGGCCTGCCCGGTCGCGCAGAACGGGCACCCCATCCCGCAGCCCGCCTGCGATGAGACGCACATCGTGACCCGTCCCGGGTAGCGCATCAGCACCGACTCGACGTACGCACCGTCCAGCGCCCGCCATAGCGTCTTGCGGGTCTGGCCCTGGTCGCAGCTGTATTCCCGCTCGGCGGTGAGCAGCCGCGGCAGCAGCGCCGCCGCCAGCGGGCCGCGGTCGGCCGCGGGAACATCGGTCATGTCCCCCGGCTCGTCGGTCAGCCTGGCGAAGTAGTGCCGCGACAGCTGATCACCGCGGAAGCCCCGCTGGCCGAGTCGCTCGGCCTCGGCACGGCGCTCCCCGGGATCAAGGTCAGCCAGATGCAGCGGCGGACGCGCCGCGCCGCGCGGCCGCTGACCGACCGTTACGGGCTGCGGTACCGGCACGCGGCTCTCCGTTCAGGGCGGTAAATGCGGGTGGGCCAGTCGGCGCAAACCGGCACGATGACCTGCCGTAAGTCGGTAGATTCCGTACCATGCCGACGCTGCGCCGAGGGGCGGGCCAAACCAGGATATCCGCCAGCCCGGAGCAGCCCAGGATCCTGCTCGAGAGCGAGAGCCCGTACGCAAGCCGGCGCGTGGTTGTGGAGTGCGACGGTGACACCACGGCCGCCTACCTGCACTCCTCGGCCGGGCCGGTCGCGGCCACCTGGATCGCCAACCACGTGCCCGCGCCCGAGACCATCGATCAGGGGCGGCTGAATGCGGGGTACGCGCCGCTGATGCCCGCGGCACACACCAAGCATCCGGACGGCAGGCCGATGCTCGAGCCCGGCGCGCTGCGGGCGCTGTGGCTGGAGGAGGGCGACGGCGTCGTGATCCTCGAGTACGGCGGCCCGCTCGCGGCCATTCCCGGCTGGTGCGACATGGCCAGGGGGCTGCCCGGATACTGCCGTGACGTGATCGGGCAGACCCCGTTCAGCTGGTCGCTCGACGACGCGATGGAGGGCCTGGGCCCGCGGGCCGCTCAGGCCGAGGACTACTGGCGGTGGCGCGCTGACCAGGGCACCTGGGCCGGGTTCCAGCAGGCAGTGCTCGGCCATCTGCTCGGCAAGCTCGGCCCCGGCGGGCGGTACTGGGACGTGGGCGGCGGCAAGCAGCCGCTGGTCGGGGTCTCCGAGCGGCCCCCGACCGGGCAGCGGCCCTACACGGTGCTGTCCACGGTGGGGATGAGCTGCCAGCGGATGCCGGTCATCGAGCAGATGGGCGATCTCGCGAAGAGCGGCGCGCGGATCGAGCTGGCTATCGCGACCACCATACCGAGCACCGAAGCCGCCCGGATCTTCCTGTGGCTCGGGCAGTACCCGTGGCGCGAGGCGACCTGGCTGGGCGACGGGCACTGCGTGCCCTGGTACCACGAGCCGTCCACGTTCCCGCTCGGCGGCGGCAACGAGGCCGTGCTCTTCCTCGACAAGCCCGGCAGCCTGCTCGGGCCCGACGTGCCCGACCTGTCCGGCTTCTCGTTCGGCGGCGAGCAGGTCCGGTGGCTGTGGCTGGTCCCGATCGGCGACACCGAGCGCGTGCTGGCAGCCGAGCGCGGGCCGACCAGCCTGGTCACGCATCTGGCGGCGCAGCGCCGCAGCTGGGTGGTCGGCTAGGGGCAGCGCGGCTCAGCGCGCGTGCGGCACGAAGACGGAAAGCAGCAGCCAGGCCACTGGCGCGACGAACAGCAGCGAGTCGAGCCGGTCCATGGCACCGCCGTGGCCGGGAAATATCCGGCCCATGTCCTTGATCTCGAGGTCCCGCTTGATCATGGACTCGACGAGATCGCCGAGGGTCGCGGCGGCGACCGCGGCGGCGCCCAGGATCAGGCCCTGCCATACGTGCGCGTGCAGCAGCAGCGGCAGCGCGATCGCGCCGGCCGCGAGGCATGCCGCCACGGACCCGCCGAAGCCTTCCCAGGTCTTCTTGGGGCTGATCCGGGGAGCCATCGGGTGGCGACCGGTGAAGATCCCGGCGAAGTACCCGCCGACATCGCTGCAGACGGCGAGCAGGATGAACATGAGCGTCCGGCGCGGGCCATCGGGCTGCGACAGCATCAGCGGCACGAACACCCCGAGCATCGGCACCCAAGCCAGCGTGAAAACGCTCGCGGTCAGGTCGCGCAGGTAGCCCCCGGCGCCGCCGGGCAGCCGCCACGCCATCAGCACGCCGACGGTGCCCGCCATGGCGGCGAAGGCCGGCTGTGCGCCGTACCAGTACGCCAGCGTGAACATGGCCGCGCCGCCCGCGACGATCGGGATCAGCGGCAGGCTGATATCGCGGTCCGCCAGCGCATGCCGCAGCTCCCAGAGCCCCACCGCGACCACCGCGCCGACGTAGATGAGGAATGTGGCCTTGACCGTGAACAGGGTGAGCAGCACCAGCCCGCCAAGGACGACGCCGATGGCCACGGCCGCGGGGAGGTTACGGCCCGTCCTGGTCCGCCTGGGCTCGCTCGCGGGGTCGGCCGTGCCCTGTGCAACCTGCCCGCCGGGTTCGTCAGGCACCGGGCCGGCATCCTCGCCCTAGTGCGTCCCGCTGTGTGTCTTGGCGCAAGCTATACCTCGAGGAGCTCGGCTTCCTTGTGCCTGAGCAGCTCGTCTATCTGGCCGACGTAAGTGTGCGTGAGGTCCTCGAGTTCCCGCTCCGCCCGGCGGCCCTCGTCCTCGCCCGCGTCACCGTCCTTGACGAGCTTGTCCAGCGAGTCCTTGGCGTGCCTGCGGATGTTGCGGATGGAGACCCGGCTGTCCTCCGCCTTGTGCCGCGCGATCTTGATGTACTCGCGCCTGCGTTCCTCGGAAAGCTCGGGGAAGATGACCCGGATGATGTTGCCGTCATTGGACGGGTTGACGCCCAGGTCGCTGTTGCGGATCGCCTTCTCGATCGATCCCATGGACGACTTGTCGAACGGCTGGATTATGACCATCCGCGGCTCGGGCATGTGAAACGACGCGAGCTGGTTGACCGGCGTCTGCGTGCCGTAGTACTCGGCCGTGATCTTGTTGAACATCGAGGGATGCGCGCGGCCGGTGCGGATGCCAGCGAATTCCTCCTTGGCGACCGCGACGGCCTTCTCCATCTTCTCCTCGGCTTCGAGGAGGGTATCGTCAATCACTACGGCTCCCGTGCCTTGCGTTACGTCCCGGGTGCGCGCCCTGTGTACGCATGTACTCATGGTGCGCCCCGGCCGGGAATCATGCCACGCCGGCCACTCAGTGCGCGAACCGGCTCACCAGCGTTCCGATCCGCTCACCATGCACTGCGCGCACGACGTTTCCCTCGCGCATCAGGTCAAAGACCACGATCGGCAGGTCATTGTCCATGCACAGGCTAACCGCCGTGGCATCCATGAACCTTAGCTCGCGCCGGAGCACCTCGCCATAGTCGAGGCGGTGGAAGCGGACCGCATCCGGTATCTCCCGGGGATCGGCGTCGTACACCCCGTCGACCTGAGTGCCCTTGAGCACCGCCTGGGCCCCGATCTCGAGGGCGCGCTGCGCCGCCGCGGTGTCGGTGGAGAAGAACGGCGCGCCGAGGCCCGCCCCGAAGATCACGACCCGGCCCTTCTCCAGGTGCCGGATCGCCCGGCGCGGTATGTAGGGCTCGGCGACCTGGCCCATGGTGATCGCGGTCTGCACCCGGGTCTCCACACCGAGCTTCTCGAGCACATCCTGAAGCGCCAGGCAGTTGATGACCGTGCCGAGCATCCCCATGTAATCGGCACGGGACCGGTCGATGCCGCGCTGCGACAGGACCGAGCCGCGGAACATGTTCCCGCCGCCGACCACCGCCGCCACCTGGATGCCCTCGCGGGCCGCCGCCGAGACCTCCTTGGCGATGTGCACCACGGCGTCCGGGGAGATCCCGACCGGCTGGCCGTCGGCGAAGGCCTCGCCGGAGAGCTTCAGCACCACGCGGTGCCAGCTCGGATGGGCTTCCCCCGGCACGGTGGCGCCGCCGGCCGCCGCCCGGACCGCGGCGCCCGCGTCGTCGGCGGGCGCCGCTGGCGCCACTCCATTGGCCGCAGCCGTCCGCTCAGCCGGGTTGGTGCCCTCCTCCACGGGGCGCATCCTTCCCTGGTCCGCGGCTGGCCGCACGCCGGGCCCTGCGCTGGGTCAGCCAGCCTGGCCGATCTGGAACCGGGCAAACGCCTGCACGCGGGCACCGTGCTCCGCCAGCAGCCTGCTGACCGGCTTCTTCTGGTCCCTGACCGACGCCTGCTCGACCAGCACGACGTCCTTCAGGAACGCGTTCACGCGGCCATCCACGATCTTGCCGATGGCCGCCTCCGGCTTGCCCTCCTCGCGGGTCATCTGCTCGGCGATCCTGCGCTCCTGCTCGATGACGTCCGCTGGCACCTCTTCACGGGTGACATAACGCGGCCGCATCGCCGCGACCTGGTGCGCGATGTCCTGGGCGACGTCCCCGGAGCCGGACTCGAGCTGGACCAGCACGCCGAGGGTCGGCGGCAGTGCCGGGTCGGACTTGTGCAGGTAGCTCGTGACGTAGCCGCCCTCGAACCGGGCGAACCGGCCGACCTCGACCTTTTCCTTGAGTGAGGCGCCCGCGTCCTCGATCAGCTGCTGCGCGGTCTGGCCCGGCCTGACCTCCAGGCCGAGCACGCCCAGCCTGTCCGCGGCTTCCGAGGCCAGCGCCGCCTTGGCGATGTCGGCCGCCACCTGCTGGAAGAGCTCGGTCTTGGCCACAAAGTCGGTCTCGCAGTTGAGCTCGAGGAGCACACCCTCGGTGTGCCCCTGGAGAACCGCGGTGACCAGGCCCTGGGCCGCGGTCCGCTCGGCCCGCTTGGTAACGTCCTTGGCCCCCTTGACCCGCAGAATTTCCACTGCGGCCTCGTAGTCCGGGGCCTCGACAAGCGCATTCCTGCAGTCGAGCATGCCTGCGCCCGTCTGCTCACGGAGTCGCTTCACGTCCGCTGCGCTGTAGTCCATGTCCTCTATTCCTCACGCTGTCGTGTCGTGCTGGCAGCCGACAGTCCGGCTTGCCGCCGAGCGGGCCCGCGGATCAGGCCGACTCGGATGATGGCTCCGCGGACTCGGCCGCCGTATCCTGGCTGGCCGCGGCGCTGTCAGCGGCGGCCGGCGCACTCTCGGCTGCCGCAGCCTCGGGCACACCTTCCGCCGGCGCGGTGTCCGCCGACGCGGTGTCCGCAGGAGCCGTGTCCGCGGGAGCCGTGTCCGCGGGCGCGCCTTCCGCTGACGCGGTGTCCGCGGTGGCGGCCGCCGCGGCC
>JASHOI010000738.1 GCA_030041195.1 Streptosporangiaceae bacterium
CCCGCGATGAGCGTCATCGACATGCACGCGCACCTCGCGGTCCCGGCCGCCGAGGCGCTGGTGGCCAGCGCGATCGGCATGGCCGACGAGGCCGCGGCCGAGCAGGCCTCCCACTCGGCGCGGTCCCTGGAGGTCAACCGCGCCCAGCTCTCCCGGGTGGTGCCGCTGATGACCGACCTGGACCGGCGGCTCGCGGACATGGACGCGATGGGCGTGGACGTCCAGGCGGTCGGGCCGATGCCGATGCACCATTACTGGGCCGACGAGGCGCTGGCCGCCGACTTCACCCGGGCGACGAACGAGGGCATCGCGGCGTTCTGCGCCAGGGCCCCGCACCGCCTGGCCGGCCTGGGCACGGTGCCGCTGCAGCACCCCGAGCTCGCCGCGGCCGAGCTGCGCAACGCGGTCAGGACTCTTGGCCTGCGCGGGGCCAGCGTGTCCACCACGGTTGCCGGGCGGGAGCTGGCCGACCCGGCACACGACCCGTTCTGGGCCATGGCGCGAGAACTGGGCGCGGTCGTGCTGATCCATCCGTGGGGCACCAGCCTGGGACCACGGCTGGCCGCCCACTACCTCGGCAACGTCGTTGGCCAGCCCACCGAGACCACGATCGCGCTGTCGCACCTGATCTTCTCGGGAGTGCTGGACCGGCATCCCGGGCTGCGGCTGTGCGCCTGCCACGGCGGCGGCTACCTGCCGGTCTACATCGGGCGGTCCGATCACGCCTGGCAGGTGCGGCCGGACGCGCGCGGGTGCGCCCGGCTGCCCAGCGAATACCTGCGCGAGATCTGGTTCGACTCGCTGGTGTTCACCCCCCGGGGGCTCGAGCACCTGGTGGACGTCGCCGGGGCCGGCCGGGTGGTGCTGGGCACCGACTACCCGTTCGACATGGGAGTCGGTGACCCGCTCGCCCGCCTGGACGCCGCGGCCGGCCTGAGCGAGGCCGACCGGGCCGCGATCCGCGGCCGGAATGCGTGCGAGCTGCTCGCGGCGGCCACCACGACCACAGGGAGGAGCAGTTGACACCAGCCCCGACGTTCGACCACGTCGGCATCTCCGTGGCCGACCTCGCCGTGGCCGCGGACTGGTACTGCGCCGCGCTCGGCCTGGAGCGGGAATTCGAGTTCGAGGTCCCGCACGCCGGGCTGCGCGGCGCGATGCTGCTGAGCGCGGCCGGCTACCGGGTCGAGCTGCTCGAGCGGGCCGGATCGGCGCTCCCGGGCCCGCCGCCGGGCGGCCCGAACGAGGCCGCCCTGCGCCGCGGGTACGGGCACATGTGCCTGGACGTCCCCGACGTCGACGCCGCGCACGCGGCGATGCTGTCGGCCGGCGCGGCCGACCGCATGCCGCCGCGTGCCTCCCCCGAGCCCGGGGTGCGGATGGCGTTCGTGGCCGACCCGGAAGGCAACCTCATCGAGCTGATCGACCGGACGGCCGCCCGTGCCCGCGGGAACTGAGCCGCGCGGCGCCGGACGGGGACGCCTCGCTGGCAAGGTGGCGCTGATCACCGGCACCGGCGGCGGGATGGGCCGCGCCGCGGCGGTCCTGTTCGCGAGCGAGGGGGCGCGCGTGGTGGGGTGTGACATCAACCCCGACGGCTCGGCGGAGACCGTCGAGCTGGCCACGGCGGCCGGCGGCGAGATGACCGCGATGGCCCCGGTCGACCTCGGCGACCCCGACGCCGCCGCGGACTGGGTCGATCGGGCGGCCGCGGCGTACGGCGGCGTCGACGTGCTCTACAACAACGCCTCGGCGATCCGGATGGCGCCGATTGACGAGCTCAGCGTGCCCGACTGGGATTTCACGCTGCGTAACGAGCTCTACACGGTTTTCTATGTGACCCGCGCGGCCTGGCCGCACCTGGTCGCGCGGGGCGGCGGGTCGATCATCAACGTGGGGTCGATCGCTGCGATGCGCGGCGTCGAGTTCGTCGAGCAGAACGCGCACAGCGCGGCCAAGGCCGGGTGTGCCGCGCTGACCCTGCAGTTCGTCGCCGAGGGCGGCAGGCACCGGATCCGCGCCAACACGATCAGCCCGGGGCTGATCCACACCCCGGCCACCGACCCGGTGATCTCCGACCCGCCGGAGCTGTTCCGGCGCATGGTCCTGGACCGGATCCCGATGGGCCGGGTCGGCCGCCCCGACGACGTCGCGCGGGTGGCGCTGTTCCTGGCCTCGGACGAGTCGGAGTGGATCTCCGGCGCCAACATCGTCGTCGACGGCGGACTGACCACGCTGGGTTAGGAGGACCCGCCTTATGACCCTGGCCGACTGGGACCTGGCCGGACCGTTCGCGCTCGGCACGTTCGCCGCCCCCGGCGGCGAGCCGTTCCCCGGCCTGGTCGCGGCCGGGCGCGTCCGCGACCTGCGCGCCGACGGGCTGCCGCGGTCAACCCGCGAGCTGCTCGCCGACTGGGACGCCGCGCTGACGAGGCTGGCCGAGCTCGCCGACCGCGGCGACGGCACCTGGCTGCCCGCCGCCGAGGTGCGGACGCTGCCGCCGGTCGAGCCGCGGAACCTGCTGCAGAGCGGCGCGAACTACCGCAAGCACGTCATCGACATCATCGTGTCCGAGCACGACCCGGCGGACGGCCGGACCACCGAGCAGGTCCGCGCGGATGCCGCAGCGTTCATGGAGCACCGGGCGGCCAGCACGGACCCGTACCTGTTCATCGGGCTGGCCAGCGCGATGTGCGGGGCGTTCGACGACATCGTGCTGCCCGCCGAGGGCACGCAGCACGACTGGGAACTCGAGCTCGCCGCGGTGATCGGCCGCCCGGCCCGGCGGGTGCCGCCGGAGCAGGCGCTCGGCCACGTCGCCGGGTACACGATCTGCAACGACGTGACCACGCGCGACCTGGTCTACCGGCCGGACCTGGGGAAGATCGGCACCGACTGGCTGCGCAGCAAGAACGCGCCCACGTTCCTGCCCACCGGCCCGGTGCTGGTGCCGAGCAGGTTCGTCGACGACCCGATGGACCTGCGGATCACGCTGAGCCTGAACGGCAAGGTGATGCAGGACGAGTCGACCAAGGACATGATCTTCGACGTGGCCCGGCTGGTCTCCTACGCCTCGCACATCACCGCGCTGCGGCCCGGCGACCTCATCCTGACCGGGTCGCCGGCCGGCAACGGCGCCCACTGGCGCCGGTTCCTGACCGACGGCGACCAGATCGACGCGGGGATCACCGGCCTCGGCTGGCAGCGCAACCGCTGCGTAGCGGAATCCGCCCGTACCGAGTAACCGGCACTGCCCTCGCCCGGAGCGCACCCCAGCCGGAGCGCACCCCAGCCGGAGCGCACCCCCTCAGCCGGTGAGCTAAATGATCTAGGAGCCTCGCGTGCAAATGCTGCCGGTGATCCTCCTAGATCACCGAGAAATCCGGACCGCACGCCCGGGGAACGCGGGTTGAGTGTCAGATGACCTGGGCCGCGATCTTGTCGGCTGCTGAGCGGACGGTCGGCCCGAGCTTGCTCACGAGTTCGCTCATCGCCACCGGGGACCACGGAATCGCGACGTTGACCGCGGCGACGACCTGGCCGGACCGCGATCGTATCGGCGCGGCGATCGATCGCAGCGCGCTCTCGAGCTCCTCGTCGTTGGTGGCGATGTTGCTGCGGCGTACCTTTTCGAGCTCCCTGAGCAGCGAGCTCTTGTCGGTCAGGGTGCGCGGCCCACGCTGGACCAGCTCGATGCGGTCCAGCAGCTGGTCGAGATCGGGGCGTGGCATGTATGCCAGCAGCGCCTTGCCGGTGGCGCTGCAGTAGGAGGGCAGCCGGGAGCCGACGTGCAGGCTGAACTCGAGGTGATGGTAGCGGCCCGGGCGTCCCCGGACCCGGTCGATCAAGATCACGTCAGCGTCGTCGCGGATGGCCAGGTTCGAGGTGTGCCCGGTGGTCTCGGTGAGCTGGCGCAGATACGGCGCCGCGATCTCACGCAGTTCCAGCGAGCCGAGCACCGAGAATCCCAGGTCCAGCACGCGCGGGCCCAGGCGGTACCGGCGTGTCGACGCCTCCTGCTCGAGGTAACGGAGCGAGGCGAGCGTGGCGACGTAGCGGTGTGTCGTGCTGCGGGTGAGGCCCAGCTCGCGAGCCAGCTCGCTGATCCCCAGCGCCGGGCGGTCGGGCCTGAACGCCGACAGGACCGCCAGGCCTCGCTCCAGCGATTGGGAAAAGCCCGGGCCGTTGGTTACACGCGGCATGTTCCGAATATTAGAACACTGTCTTGATATTTGAACAGGCACTTATCCCGGGCGCTGGGTGCCAAGCGGCCACCAAGCCGCTGCCAAGCGGCGGCGCGCATACTGCGCCCTGGGAGGCCCTCGACGTTGCTCGATGACCGGCTGCAAGCCAGCTTCCCGAGGTTTGCCGAAGTCCGAAGGAGCACACATGAACTTGTGCAGACGTAAGCTGCGCCTCGCGGCGGTTGCCGTGGCCGCGGCGGCCGCCCTGGTCGCGGCTGGCTGCTCAACCAGCAGCAGCCCGCCGAGCACCGGTGCCTCGCCGGGCACGCCGGTGAAGGGCGGCACGGCGACGATCGCCTTGGCCGCTGGGGTCACCTACGACTGGGTCTTCCCCTTCTACTCGATCACGAACTCGAGCGTTTTCAACGACAACCAGTTCCAGTGGCTGATGTACCGGCCGCTCTACATGTTCGGCGGGAACAGCAACACCAGGGTCACCATCAACTACCCGCTGTCCCCGGCCGATCCCCCCGATTACAGCAACGGCGGCAAGACCGTGGTGATCAACCTCAAGGGCTGGAAGTGGTCCGACGGCGAGACCGTCGACGCCGACTCCCTGATCTTCTTCCTGAACATGGCCGAGGCCGAGAAGAGCATCTGGTACGCCTACGTTCCTGGCCTGCTGCCGGACAACATCGTCTCCTATAAGGCCACCGGGCCGGACCAGGTGACCCTCCAGCTGAACCAGGGCTACTCCAGCCTGTGGTACACCTACAACCAGCTGTCCGAACTCAACCCGATGCCGCTGGCCTGGGACGTGACCAGCCTGACGGGCAAGCCGGGCAGCGGCGGCTGCAGCACCGACAGCGCGGCCGATCACTGGGCCAAGTGCGTCGCGGTCTACAACTTCCTGACCGCCCAGGCGAAGATCGCCACGACGTATGCGACCAGCCCGCTCTGGTCGGTGGTCGATGGGCCGTGGAAGATGTCCAGCTTCAACACCGACGGCAACGTCACCATGGTCCCGAACACCGCCTACTCCGGCAGCCCCAAGCCGACCCTGTCGGCGATCAAGTTCGTGCCGTTCACCAGCGACACGGCCGAGTACACGGCGCTGAAGACGGGGTCTGTCGACGTGGG
>JASHOI010000739.1 GCA_030041195.1 Streptosporangiaceae bacterium
TCCCTGGCGCAGGCGGGCGCGGCGGTGGCGTCCTCGGCGGCGGAGGCGGTGGCCGGCGCCCAGGTCGTGATCACCATGCTGCCTACCGCCGCGGTCGTGGACTCGGTGATCTTCGGCGAGGGCGTGGCCGATGCTTTTCCCGAGGGCTGCGTGTGGGCGCAGATGGGCACGATCGGCGTCCCGGAGACGCTGGCCGCCCGCGACCGGCTGGCGGCGCGGCGGCCCGGCGTGGTGTTCGTGGACGCGCCGGTGTCGGGCAGCAAGGGCCCGGCCGAGGCGGGCCAGCTGCTCATCCTGGCCGCGGGGCCGCCTGCGGCCCAAGCGGCCGTGGGCCCCGCATTTGCCACAGTCGGCCGCAAGACGGTGTGGCTGGGCGAAGCAGGCCAAGGCAGCCGCATGAAGCTGGTCGTCAACGCCTACATGTCCATCATGATCGAAGGCGTCGCCGAAGCGCTGCAGCTGGCCGGTGACCTGGGTGTCGACGCCGCCGCGTTGGCCGACGCGATCGAGGGCGGCCCGCTGGACGCGCCGATCGCCGACGCCAAGCTGCACAAGATGGACCGCGGCGACTTCTCGCCCGAGTTCCCGCTGGAGTGGGCGCTCAAGGACGTCGACCTGGCGATCGCGGCGGCCGGGCTCAACCCGCCGCCGCTGCTGCTGGCCCTGTCCCGGCAATGGCACGCCGCCGTCGACGCCGGCCACGGCCGGGAGGACGTCGCCGCCGCGGTCCTGGCCCTGCACAGCGCCGGTCAGTAGCCGGGCTCGGTGTTCCGGATCACGACCAGGCTGACGATCTTGCCGTCGCGGACGCTGAAGTAGTTCGAGAGCACGATCTCGCCGGGCAGGTTGGTCCGGTCGAACGTGCCGTCGTAGCTGCCGCGGACGATGGTGTCGCCGTGGTGGTCCAGGACCTCGCGGACGTCGATGCTGACCTTGTCACCGACCATCTCCCTGGCCACCCAGCGGCGGATGGCCTCGGTGCCCACGAATTCGCGGTGGGCGTCGTTGACGTAGGCGTCCTGCCCGAACGTCGCCATGATCGCGTCGGTGTCCAGCGCGTTGACGGCGCTGATGTGCTCGGCGACGACGCCGGTCAGCTCGGTGGGCTTCATGATGCGTTTCCCTTCTGCCGGGTGGGACACCATGAAGGCTTCCGGCTGCCGCGGGGGGAGGTGCAAGGGCCGTGGCCCGGCTTGTTTCTCCCCATGGGGGAGGTACGAAACTTGGGGTCATGGCCGCCTCGCTGCCGATCGGTGACTTCTCCCGGGCGACGCACATGAGCATCAAGACGCTGCGGCACTACCACCGCGTCGGGCTGCTCGAGCCCGCAGACGTGGACCGGTTCTCCGGGCACCGCCGGTATACCACCGACCAGATCCCCACCGCGCAGGTCATCCGCAGGTTCCGGGAGCTGGACATGCCGATCGACGAGATCCGCGGCGTGCTTGCCGCCCCGGATATCCCGGCCCGCAACGAGTTGATCGCCGCGCACCTCAGCCGGCTCGAGCAGAGCCTGGCCCGCACCCAGCGGGCGGTCGGCACGCTGCGTGACCTGCTGGACCGGCCACCGGACCCGGCCCAGCCGGGTATCAGCCACCGCAGCGTCGCCGCGACCAGCGCCGCGGCCGTCACCGCTGTCATCGACATCGGCGACGCGGGCGCCTGGTTGCAGGGAGCGCTCGGCGAGCTCCGCGCCACGCTGGGCGCGCAGGGACTGCCCGCCACCGGCGCTCCCGGCGGCATCTACGCGACCGACCTGTTCACCAGCGAGCGCGGGAGGGCCACCGTGTTCATCGGCTGCACCGGGGAGGTCCGCCCGGTCGGCCGGGTCGAAGCCGTGGTCGTGCCGCCCGCCGAGCTGGCGGTCATCGTGCACCAGGGCTCGCACGACGACATCGACCGCGCCTACGGCGCGCTCGCCGCGCACGTGACCCAGCACGCCCTGGCGGTCGAGGGGCCGATCCGCGAGTACTACCTGGCCGGCCGGCCCGACACCCCGGACGAATCAGCCTGGCGGACCGAGATCGGCTGGCCGATCTTCCAGACCCGGCCCGGGGGCTGACCCGGGGGGTCCACGGACGCGCTCACCCGCTCGCTGCGCGACGATAGAGCCATGGAATACCTCGTGACGATGACCACGCACGTTCCGGACGGGACACCGGCGGAAGCCGTCGACGACGTCCGCGGGCGGGAGGCCGCGCACTCCCGCGAGCTCGCCGCGCAGGGACATCTGCTGCGCCTCTGGCGTCCGCCGCTGCAGCCGGGCGAATGGCGCACGCTCGGGCTTTTCGCCGCCGGCGACGCCAGCGAGCTGGAGAAGATCCTGGCCTCGATGCCGCTGCGGGTGTGGCGCAGCGATGAGGTGACGCCGCTGTCCCCGCACCCGAACGACCCGGCCATCCCGCCCGGCGGTGCCGGGGACGGCGTTGAGTTCCTGGTCACGTTCACGATGGCCGTGCCGGCCGGCACGCCGGAGCAGGAGGTCACCGACGCCGAGGCGGGCGAGGCGCACCGGACGCGCGAGCTGGCCGGACAGGGACACCTGCTGCGAGTATGGAAGCTGCCGGGCGAGGGGCGCGTGCTCGGCCTCTACCGCGCCCGGGACGCCGCCCAGATGCAGGTGATCCTGGAGTCGCTGCCGCTGTACTCCTGGATGGACGTGCAGACAACGCCGCTCAGCCCGCACCCCAGCGACCCGCCCATCGCAGGCTGACGGCGGCGCGCGCGCCAGGACAGGGGGAACGAGCATGAGCGAAGCGGAACGCCGGGTCGTCATCATCACCGGGGGCTCGCAGGGCATCGGCGCCGACCTGGTCGACGGGTACCGCCGACAGGGCTGGGCGGTCGTCGCCACCTCCCTGACGATCAAGCCCTCCGAGGACCCGGACGTGCTGACCGTCGATGCGGACATCTCCGACCCGAGCGCCGCCGACCGGATCGTGGATGCCGCACTCGACCGCTTCGGGCACGTCGACACCCTGGTCAACAACGCCGGCGTGTATGTCTCCAAGCCGTTCACCGAGTACACGGCCAAGGACTACGCGACGCTGATCGGGGTCAACCTCACCGGCTTCTTCTGGCTCACCCAGCGCGCCATCGCCGAGATGGTCAACCGGGGTCGCGGCCACGTGGTCAACATCAGCGCGACCGTCGCCGACTACGCGAATTCCGAGTCGCCGGCGGCGCTGACCGCCCTGACCAAGGGCGGCCTGGCCGCGGTCACCCGCTCGCTGGCCGTCGAGTACGCGTCCCGGGGTATCCGCGTCAACGCCGTCTCGCCGGGCATCATCCAGACGCCGATGCACCCGCCGGAGAGCTACGCCTCGCTCGATGCCCAGATCCTTCCTCCGATGGGACGGGTCGGCCAGGTCAGCGACGTCGTCGACGGCATCTTGTTCCTGGAGGCCTCGCCCTACATCACCGGCGAGATCATCCACATCGACGGCGGCCAGATCGCGGGCCACTGAGCCGCGGCGGTCCGCCGGCTGCGGCCGGGACCGGGCTACGGCGCCGGGGAGTCCTCGGGCGGCCAGGTCCGGCGTGACGCGTCAACCGGGCTCATCAGGCCCACGTCGTTGCCGTCGGGGTCGGCCACGATCGCGTACCGCGCTCCCCAGAATGCGTCGAACGGCGGCTGCCGGCCCTGGTACCCGGCGGACGTGAGCTGCGCGTACCGCTCGTCGACCGCTTCGCGGCTGGGCAGCGCGAACCCGATCACCACGCCGACGCTCGCCGGATCGGCGCGCCAGCCCGCGTGCCAGACCCGTACCGACTGCGCCGTGTCCAGTTCGAGGCTGAAGCCGCCGGGCATCCGCAGCTGCACGTGGGCGCCGGGCTCGGTCCCGCCGTCCGGCACGGCCACCCCCAGCCGGCGGTAGAACTCCAGGCTGGCCGGCATGTCGCCAACGATCACGTTCAGCATGTGCAGGTCGGGCGCGCTGTCGCTCATCACTGTGCAGTCTGCCAGAGCCGCGCCTGGTCCGCTCCGCGGCGATGAGCGGGCCGGCGCCCGGACGTCTCAATGCCGGGAACATCGGCTGGGCCCTGCCGGTACCGTGCCGGCACGGCGGGACGGATGGAGGCAGCGGATGCGGCAGGTAGTCCTGCAGTTCTGGCTCTCCCTCGACGGCTACAGCTGCGACGAGGACACAGAGCTCTACCGCGTGATGGACGAAATAGAGGATCCCGAGCAGCAGGAGTACTTCGTGGGCCGGCTGCGGCAGGCGGGTACCCACATCATGGGGCGGGTCACCTACGAGGAGATGGCCAAGGCCTGGCCCGCGTCGGGCCACCCGATCGCGGAGCCCATGAACGAGATACCCAAGGTCGTGTTCTCGGCCAGCCTGCGGGCCGCGGACTGGCCGCCGACCCGGATCGCCCGCGGGGACACGGCGGAGGAGATCGCGCGGCTGAGGCGGGAGCCCGGCGGAGAGATCATCGCCCACGGCGGCACCGAGTTCGCGCGGTCCCTGATCCGGCTCGGCCTCGTCGATGAGTACCGGCTCTGGGTCTTGCCCGCCGCCGCGGGGCAGGGCGCACCGCTGTTCAGCGGGCTGGCCCGGCCGGTGACCCTGTCCCTGGTCAAGGCCACCGCGTTCCCGTCCGGCATCCTCGAGCTCTGCTACACGCCGGCCGGCCGGCCCGCCGGAACGGGCCCGGGCCACATCGGGTAGTCGACGTAGCCGCGCACGCCGCCGGCATAGTGCGTGCCGCGGTCGCTGGCAGCCAGCTCGTGACCCAGCGCGAACCGGCTGACCAGATCCGGGTTGGCGATGAACAGCCTGGAGAAGGACACGGCGTCGGCGACTCCGGCCTCGACGATCGCATTGCCGGTCTCACGGGAAAACCCGTGGTTGGCGATCAGCGGGCCGCCGAACAGCCTGCGGTACCTGGCGAACTCGCCGAAGTCCGGGACCGCGCCGGGAGCAGCCGGGGCCCGGCCGCGCAGGTGCAGGTAGGCCACCGGCCGCTCGCTCAGCTCGGCAACCAGGTCGTCGTGGTCGGCGAGCGTCCGGTCGTCGGCGGTGTACGGGTAGCTGCCGCCGCGGGCCGGCACGTCGCGGGCGGTCCAGTACGGAGACAGCCGCACGCCGACCCGCCGCCCGTCCCAGGCGGCGGCGACCGCGTCGACGATCTCGAGCAGCAGCCGGCCGCGCCGCGCGCCGTAGCCGTCGGCGCGGCGGTTCAGCCCCGGGTTGAGGAACTGCGCGATCAGGTACGTGCCGTTGGCCGCGATCTCCACGCCGTCGAACCCGGCGCGGCGGGCCCGGGCTGCCGCCGCCGCGTAATCCGCGATCGCGGCGTCAATGTCCGCGCCGGTCATCTCCCGGGGGGTGAGTGTCTCCCTGCGCCCGGCCGGGGTGCGGCAGATCTCGTGCGGGTTGACCGCGGATGGCCCGGCGGGCAGCGCGCCGCCGAGGTGGTCGGGGTGCGAGTTCGCTCCGGCGTGCCAGAGCTGAGCCGCGATCCGGCCGCCCAGCGCGTGCACCACGCCGGTGACCCGGCTCCACGCGTCCTGCTGGCGCTCGCTGTAGAGCCCGGGGACGTTCACGAAGCCGATGGCCCGCTCGCTCACCCAGGCGCCCTCGGCGATGATCAGTCCGGCACTGGCGCGCTGGGCGTAATACGCGGCGTGCAGGTCGGTCGGCACCAGGCCCTCGTTGTCCGCGCGGGCCCGCGTCGTCGGCGCCATCACCACCCGGTTGGGCAGCCGGAGGTCCCTCAGCCACAACGGCCGCAGCAGCGCCTGCGCCTCGCCGGGGCCGGTAGCCTGCTGGTACTGGATCATTGGTCAGTCTCCCTCTCGCTTCGCTGATCGGTTGCATGAAACAGACGGAGCGCGAGCGTGAAAGGTGACCGATGAACGCAGCCGACGGGCTGGCCGAACGGTTCGAGGCACACCGCGGGCAGCTGCGCGCGGTGGCCTACCGGATGCTGGGCTCGGTGAGCGACGCGGACGACGCCGTTCAGGAGGCCTGGCTGCGGCTCAGCCGCAGCGACGCCGGCGGCATCGAAAACCTGGAAGCCTGGCTGCGCACGACGGTGTCCCGGCTCTGCCTCGACATGCTGCGGTCCCGCACGTCGCGCCGTGAGGAGCCGCTCGAGTGGCATGCCCCGGCCGCGCCGGCGCAGGACGGCGACCCGGAGCAGGAGGCGCTGCTGATCGACTCGGTCGGGCGCGCGATGCTCGTGGTGCTGGACACGCTCGCGCCCGCCGAGCGGGTCGCGTTCGTCCTGCACGATCTGTTCGCGGTCCCGTTTGACGAGATCGGTCCCGTCGTCGGCCGGACGCCGGCGACCGCGAAGAAACTCGCCAGCCGGGCGCGGCGCCGGGTGCGCGGAGCCCCGGCCGTGCCCAGGGCCGAGCTCGCCCGGCAGCGGAGCGTCGTCGAGGCGTTCCTGGCCGCGGCGCGCAGCGGAGACCTCGACGCCCTGCTCGCCGTGCTGGCCCCCGACGTCGTCCGGCGGGCCGATCCGGTGGTGCTGCAGCCGGGCGGCCAGCCGGTGGTCAGCGGGGCGGACGCGGTGGCGCGGCAGACTCAGGTGCTCGGGCCGCGGGCCAGGTACGCCGAGCCGGCGCTCGTGAACGGGACGGTCGGCGCCGTGGTCGCCCCGCACGGCCGGCTGCTGCTCGTGATCGCGATCACCGTCGCCGGCGGCCGGGTGACCGGGTACGACGTGATCGGCGACCCGGCACGGCTAGCCCAGCTCGAGCTGGCGGTGCTGGACGGGCGGAGCGGCGGGCACGCCTGGTGACCGGCCGAGGCTCAGGACAGGTCCTCGTTGCGCTCGATGTCCGCGATCACCTGCAACTCCGCGATCTCCTCGTCGGTCACCCGGCGCCGCCGCGGACCCCGGCAGAGGTACCAGCCGTATCCGCCGAGCAGCACCGGTCCCGCGATGAAGCCGAGGATCCAGGCGATCACCGGCCCGCGGTCTCTCGTGTTAAGTACCGGAAATATCGGATAACGCAGCGTCCCATTACTTTGCCCCCCCGGGCCGAAGCCGTATGAACCCGGCCGCTTTTGGGCCGTTTCCTTATCTCGTTGGTGTAGCGGACTGATACAGCGGGCGTAAATACGACATCCGTCGTATTCTTTTAGCGGCAGCGCAAGGGGAGGCGCGCCGTGATCTGCCTGACCGAAAGAGATCTGCGCAAGCTGGCCGATTCTCTCGGCGAGCTGTATCAAGCGTGCGCGCTCGAGCAGTTCGGGAGACGCGCCCTCGCCGTGCTGCCCGCCCTGGTGGGATGCGACACCTGTTCCTACAACGAGGTGAACCCGGGCCAACGCCGGGTCGTGGCGCAGACCGCGCCCGACGGCTTCGCGCTTCCCGGCATGGTGGAGGCGTTCCACGAGCACATGGGGCAGCATCCGCTGATCCGGCACTACCGGGCGACGCGCGACGAGCGCGCGGTCAAGCTCACCGACTTCGTGTCGCTGCGGGAGTTCCGGCAGTTGCCGCTGTACCGGGACTACTACCGCCTGGCCGGAGTGGACCGGCAGCTCTCGGTCACGGTACCGGGCAGGCCGGGCGTCATGATCGGCCTGGCGGTCAGTCGCGCCGGCCGGGACTTCTCCGAGCGGGACCGGGCCGCGCTCGACTTTCTGCGGCCGCACTTGATCCGGGCCCATGCGCACGCGGCGGCGCTGACCGCGATCGGCCTGGACGTGCGGTCGCTGAGCGAGGCCGCGGTGGACGGGTGCGACGGCATCGCCGTCATCGCCGCCGACGGGCGCGTCAGCCGTCTCAGCGACCGCGCGCGTGACCTGCTCGGCCACTACCTGGAGCCCGCCGAGCTCGGCGGGTTCCTGCCCTGTTCGCTACGCCTGTGGCGCGCTGCCGCGCTGGCCAGAGCGCATCCGGCCTGCCCTGCCCCGGCCGTGCTCGGCTCGCGCCAGATCCCGCGCGGCGCCGCCCGCCTGACGCTGACCCTGATCTCGGCGGACGCGCACGGCAGCGTGCTGCTCGCGCTCGCCGAGCATCCCGCCGACCCGGGCGAGGGCCGGCGCGGCCTCGGCCTGACCCAGCGCGAGACCGAGGTGATCAGCCTGGCGGCCGAGGGGAGGACCAACCGCGAGATCGCCGACCTGCTGGGCATCAGCCCGCTGACCGTGCGCAAGCACCTGGAGCACGCCTATCCCAAGCTCGGGGTCGGCAACCGGACAGCGGCGGCGGCCAGGCTGCGGTGACGCCGGCCCCAGGCCCGCTGGGGTGC
>JASHOI010000740.1 GCA_030041195.1 Streptosporangiaceae bacterium
GCAGCTCGTTGGCACCGTCTTCGATCGGCAGCGAGAGCGTCATCGATCCCTCCAGGTTGACTGCCATCTTCGCAGGAAAACGCCGGGTCACCGCCGGGCTGGGCGGTCGGCACAGGAACTATATGGGGATAGCCTGGCGTTCCAGGAAGTGGGATCACTGCATCCCGCCCTAAGGAGAGATAGACATGTCGCGTCACTTGATGTTCGGCATCGGCGGGGTCATCATCGGGCTCATCTTGCTGGCCGTGCTGCCCTGGTGGGTGCCGGTGCTGATTATCGTCGCGGCCATCGCGATCCCGGTCATCGCCTGGCGGGCGCTCGACCCGTCCCAGCGACGCCGGATCCGCGGGATGCGCAACCGGGGACAGCTCGGCCGGTAGGGCTCGGCCCACAACGCATACGGCCACAACGGGGAAACGCGTCAGCACATACAACTGACGCGTTTCCCGATACTGACGCGTTTCCCCATAAAGCCCCGCGCAGCGGCGGGCTAGTCGGCGACCGGGACCGGCTGCGGCGGCGCCTGCCCGTCGTAGCGAGCCGACGGCCGGATCAACCGGTTGCCCGACACCTGCTCAAGCACGTGCGCGCACCAGCCGATGACCCGGCTCGACGCGAACGTCGGCGTGAACAGTTCCCGGGGTATCCCGCAGGCGTCCATGACCACGCCCGCGTAGAACTCGACGTTCGCGTTGAGCGCCCGGCCAGGCTTCTCTTCGGCGAGCACCCGGACGATCGTGTCCTCCACGGCCATCGCGAACTCCGCGGTCGGGCCGCCCAGGGTGCTCGCGACCTCGCGCATCAGCGCCGAGCGCGGATCCTTGCCCTTGTAGACCCGGTGGCCGAAGCCCATGATCCGGTCGCCGCGGCCGACCGCGGCACGTACCCAGGCCTCGGCGCGGTCCGGGCTGCCGATGTCGTCAAGCATCTCGAGCACCCGGCTGGGTGCGCCGCCGTGCAACGGCCCGGACAGGCTGCCGATCGCGCCGGTCACCGCCGAGCCGATGTCGGCGCCGGTGGACGCGATCACCCTGGCGGTGAACGTGGACGCGTTGAACCCGTGGTCGATCGTGGAGACCAGGTAGCGTTCCAGCGCCCACACCCGCTGCGGGTCCGGGCGCTGCCCGCTCAGCATGTACAGGTAGTTGCCGGCCACGGAAAGCTCCGGGTCCGGCGGCACCGGCTGCTGCCCGCCGCGCAGCCGGTACAGCGCGGCGAGCAGCACCGGCGTCTGCGCCGAGATCTGCATGGCGTTGTCGTAAAGCTGCTCCTCGGAGATGTCCAGCCAGGAGCGGAAGCCGGCCCGCTGCGCGGCGAACGAGATCGCCGTGCGCAGCGCGGTCATCGGGTCGAACGGCTCAGTGGCGGCGACCAGGCTGAGGAACGGCACCAGGTCGTCGGGCAGCGCCCGGTGCGCCGCGATCTCGCGGCCGAACTCGTCCCGCTCTGCCTTGCCGGGCAGGTGCCCCCGGAACATCAGGTACCAGACGTCCTCGAGCGACCGGCGCCGGTTCAGCTCGATCGCGTCGTACTGCCGGTAGTGGTAGAAGCCTTCAAGGCCGCGGACATCGCCGATCTGGGTGTGCGCGACCACTACTCCCTCGAGCCCGGCGGGCGCCTCGGCGCCGCCCTGGCCGTCCCCATTCGTCGTTGCTTGCGCGGTATCTGGCATCTCTGATCTCCTCCGCCCGTCGCGACGATGAGCCGTCGTTACTGGCTTGCCCAATTGCGATGACATGCCCTCAGCTGACACCGATAGCCTGAGGCACGCTGTCCATGCTAGTCAACATTGACTAAAATCAATCTACTGCTGGCTCATGCATGGCCGTGCGGGCCACGGCGAGGGGGCGGGAACGTGACGGAGTGGATCGGGGCCTCGGAGGCGGCGCAGCGGCTTGGCATCAAGCCGGCCAGCCTGTACTCCTACGTCAGTCGTGGCGTGCTCACCCCGCGCCGCGGCTCCGACGGCCGGGCCAGCCTGTTTGACGCGGCCGAGATAGAAGGGCTGGCGCGGCGCGGCAGGCCGCGCCGCGCGCCGGCCGGCGCCGAGCTGGTTATCGAGTCGGAGCTGACCGAGATCGCCGACGACCGGCTTCGGTTCCGCGGGCATGACGCGATCGCGCTGGCCACGAGCAAGAGCTTCGAAGAGGTTGCCAGCCTGCTCTGGACCGGTTCCTTCGACGATCCAGCCGCCGTGGCCCCGTGGCGGGCCACCAGCGAGGCGATCGCCGCCGGGACCGCCGCCCAGGCGGCGCTCCCGCCGGACACCTACCCGCTGGAGCGGCTGCAGGTGATCGTTCCCGCGGTCGCGGCCACCGACCGGCTCCGGCTGCACCTGGACCGGCCCGCGGTCATCGCCGCGGCCAGCGGCCTGATCGCCGCCATGGCCGACTGCCTGCCGCCGGGCGGCCAGAGTGCCGCTGCGGCCGGCGATGACAGCATCGCCGGCCGGCTGGCGGCCAAGCTCTGCCAGAATCGGCCTTCGGCGGGCCTGGTCGCCGCGCTGCGCG
>JASHOI010000741.1 GCA_030041195.1 Streptosporangiaceae bacterium
CGGGGGGCCGCTGGAACGGCTGACCCCGCTGACCGTCACCGACCCGGCCCAGCTGCGCCGCGAGCTCGCCCAGATTAGGCGGTCGGGATTCGCCGTGGCCCGCGGCCGGATCACGCTGCCCGACGTGGTGGTCGCGGTGCCGGTCTACGACCAGCTCGGCGGCGTGGCCGCGGCGATCAGCATCGTGGTCGAGGCCGAGCGGTGCCATCCGCAGGCGCTGGCGAACATGCTCACCGGTGCCTCCAGCGCGATCACCCGGAGGTTGGCCCCGCAGCCGGGCGCGCGACTGGCGGCAAACGCCAGGCGGCGCCGTGGACATCCCCTGGCGGGTGCGGCGGCCGGCCGCCGCGCCGCGGCGAGCAGGCCGGCCGGCGTCAACGCACCGGGCTGATCCCGAGCCAACGGAACGCGTTGTTCCAGGTAATGTCCTCCAGGACATTCGGCGGCAGGTCCATCGAGCGGAGCGTGCGCCCGGCCGGGTCCTCGCGCGGCATCGCCGGGAAGTCCGAGCCGACCAGCAGCCGGTCGCCGCCCAGCAGATCCACCAGGTACCGGATCGCCCGCCGGTCGAACACCAGCGAGTCGTACCAGAATCGGCGGGCGTATTCCAATGGCGACGGGCCATCGTCCGGCATTACCGCTCGCTCGGGTACCGGTGGCTCCTCGTTCCAGGCCCCACTCCAGAAGTACTGCGCTCGCGGCAGCATCAGCGCGAGGCCGCCGGCGCCATGGCTGAACGAGATCCGCAGGGCCGGGCACTTGGCCGCGGTGCCGCCGGTGATCAGGGACGCGGCCGCCAGCGCGCCCTCCACGCCGACCGCGTAGGTGCCACGCGCCGAGGCCGGAAGCCGGCTGCTGGCGGAGGGCATCGCGTGCACGAAGACCGCCACCCCGAGCCGCTCGGCCTCGGCGAAGAACGGCAGGAACCGCTCATCGCCGATCGGGGTGTCCAGCACGCTCGACGCGATCTCCACGCCGCGCAGCCCTAGTTCCACGACCGCCGGCAGCTCAGCCGCTGCGGCGTCGGGGTCCTGCAGCGGCACCATGCCGAGCCCGATCAGCCGGGCCGGGTCGACGGAGCACAGCTCCGCGGCGAACTCGTTGACGTGCCTGGCCAGCGCGAGACCGTCGGCGGCCGGCAGGTCGTAGCGCAGCAGCGGCGGCATCGGCGACACCACCTCGGCGTCGACGCCCGAGGCGGCCATCGCCGCCACCCGCCGCTCCGCGTCGAAGAACACGTCGCGGGCCTTGAAGCGCATCGGGCCGAAAACCAGGGTCCGGGCGGTGTCCCCGTCGACGGGCTCCATCCGCGGGAAGCAGTCCGGCGCGTCCGGCGGGTAGTCGCGCGGCAGCAGGTGCGCGTGCGCGTCGATGAGCACAGGGGCCTCCGGTCGCTCGGTCAGGAACCTGGCTGAACCGAGACGCCGATCGCGGCCTCGCCCGGCACCTCGCCGCCGAGGGTCTCGATGGCCAGCGCTGCGTCGTCCAGCCCGAACGTGTGGGTGTGCATCTTCTCGAGCGGGAAGCGGCGCGATTCGATCAGCGCGATCGCGTCCTCCATGCCGCGCGCGTCCACCCCGAACGCGCCGCGGACGGTGAGCGCCCGGTTGATCATCAGATCGGTGCGGACCGGTATCTCCCGGTTGCCCTTGAGCCCGGCCAGCACCACCCGGCCGCCGCGGCGCACGGACAGCAGCGCGTCGGTGATGGGCTCCGCGGCCATCGGCGTGAGCTCGAGCGCCAGGTCGGCCATGTCCCCGCCGGTGATCTCCGAGACTCGCTCGACGGTGTTTTCCGCGGCGTCCCCGTCCACCACGATCGTGTGGTCGGCACCGAGCTCGCGGGCCAGCGCGAGCTTGTGCGCGTCCGATGCCAGCCCGGTGATGATGATCGCCCCGGCCCCGGCCGCGCGCGCCGCGACGACCGCTGCGATGCCGCGCTGACCCGCGCCGAGCACCAGGACGGTCTCGCCGATCCGGACCTCGCCGAGGTGGCAGGCCCAGCGCACGCCCGCGCCCATCGCGTTGTACAGCGCCGCCACCTCGACCGGCAGCGCGGGGTCGACCTTGTGCAGAACGGAGGTCGGCGACAGGTACATGTACTCGGCCAGGCCGCCCCACAGCGCCGGCTCGGTGCCGATGCCGGTCACCCCGTGCCCGTACTTCCGGTTGGGGCAGAACTGGTACCGGCCGGTCAGGCAGTCCCGGCAGGCGCGGCAGGGGACGATCACCTCGACCGCTACCCGGTCACCCGGCTGGACCCCCCATCGTTCCGCGGCCCGCTCGCCCACCTCCTCGATGATGCCCAGCGGCTCGTGGCCAGGGATGAAGGCCGGCCGGGGCCCGCCGAGATGCCCTCGGTAAGTCTCGACGTCGCTGCCGCAGATGCCGTTGGCCTCGATCCGCAGCAGCCCGTCGTCGGGTCCGGTCGCCGGCCGCGGGAACTCGCGCAGCTCGATCTGCTTCGGTGCGACCTGAACGGCCGCGCGCACCATGTCGGTCACCGGCGATCCTTTGGGTGGCTAGCTGTGCTGGTGGATGATCACGCCGCGGAGGTTCTTGCCGTCTTCCAGGTCCTGGTAGGCCTGGTTGATCTCGTCCAGCCGGTACCGCCGGGTAATCAGCTCGTTCAGCTTGAGGTCGCCGGAGCGGTACAGGCCGAGCAGCACCGGGATGTCGTACAGCGGGTTGCTGTCGCCGAACAGCGCGCCGCGTATCTGCCGCTGGTATCCGATCAGCATGCCGGCGTGCACGTGCACCGCGCGCTCGTCGGCATGGCCGACGGCGGTGATCGTGACCTTGCCGCCCTTGCCGGTCATCTGCACGGCCGCGTTCACGGTCTCCTCGGTGACCACCGACGGCGTGAGGATCACGTGGTCGGCGAGCTGGCCCCAGGTGGTCTCGACGACGAACTCGTGTGCCTCCTTGGCCGTCGCGAACGCGTGCGTGGCGCCGAACACGCTGGTGGCCGAGTCCCGCTTGAACTCGACCGGGTCGACAACGACAACGTTCTTGGCCCCCGCGTACCGGGCGCCCTGCACCGCGTTGCTGCCGACGCCGCCCGCGCCGAAGATGACCACGGTGTCGCCGGCCCGCACCCCAGCCGCGTGCACCGCCGAGCCCCATCCGGTGGGGACGCCGCAGCCGACCAGGCACGCGACCTCCCACGGGATGTCATCGGCGGGCAGCGGGACGCAGGCCCACTCAGACACGACCGCGTACTGGGAGAACGTGCCGAGGGTGCAGAAGCCGCCGAGATCCTCGTCGCCCAGGTGGAACCGGAACGTGCCGTCGAGGAACATGCCGGTTCCGGCGTTGAGGCCCTTGACGCACATGTTCTGGTGCCCGCTCACGCACGGCCGGCAGGCGCCGCAGGCGGGAATGTAGGAGCAGATGAGCCGGTCGCCGGCCTTGACCCGGCGCACGTCGGGCCCGACCGACTCCACGATCCCCGCGCCCTCGTGTCCCCCGACGATCGGGAACCGCGGCCGCGCGTCGCCCTTGGTGATGTGGTTGTCGGAGTGGCACAGACCCGCGGCGTAGAACTGCACCCGGACCTCGTGCGCCTTGGGCTCGTCGAGCTGCAGGTCGGCAAGTTCCCAGCCGATGTGCGGGCCGCGGGCGATGGCGGCTCGGGTCGTGATGCTCATAGGGCCCGCCTACTCATGCTCGTGGATGATCACGCCGCGGACGTTCTTGCCGTCGAGCATGTCCTGGTAGCCCTGGTTGATCTCGTCCAGCCGGTACCGGCGGGTGATCAGCTCGTCGAGCTTGAGGTCGCCGGACCGGTACAGGCCGAGCAGCCGCGGCACGTCGATCAGCGGGTTGCACGCGCCATAGATCGCGCCCTGCACCCGGCGCTGATAGCCGATGAGCATGCCGGGGTTCTCCTCTACCCAGCCGTTGCCGACCGCGGTGATCGTGACCTGCCCGGTCTTGCCCACCACCTGGATCGCGTTGTGGATGACCTCGTCGTGCAGCACCCCGACCGTGATGATCGCGTGATCGGCGAGCTCCCCCCAGGTGGTCTCGACCACGAACTCGTGCGCCTCCTTCGCCGTGGCGAACGTGTGCGTGGCCCCGAACACCGCGGCCATCTCGCGCTTGAACTCCACCGGGTCGACCACGATGACGTTCTTGGCCCCGGCCAGCGCCGCGCCCTGCACGGCGTTGCTGCCGACGCCGCCGCTGCCGTAGATCACCACGGTCTGGCCGGGGCGAACCCCGGCGGCGTACACCGCCGACCCCCAGCCGGTTGGCACCCCGCAGGACACGAGCGCGGCGACGTCGAACGGGATGTCGGCGGGGATCTGGATGCAGGAGAACTCGGAGACGACCGTGTACTGGGAGAAGGTGCCCAGCACGCACAGCCCACCGAAGTCTTCGCCGTTTTGGTGGAACCGGAACGTGCCGTCGGCGAACTCGCCGGTCGACGCGTTCTTGCCCGCGTCGCACAGGTTCTGCCGGCCGGTCGAGCAGTACCGGCACGAGCCGCAGGCCGGGATGAACGAGCACACCAGGTGATCGCCGAGGCTGACCCTGGTCACCCCGGGCCCGACCGCGTCGACGACGCCGGCGCCCTCGTGGCCGCCGACCACCGGAAAGCGCATCCGCGCGTCACCTTTCTGGATGTGGTCGTCGGAGTGGCACAGGCCGGCCGCGTAGAACTTGATCCGGACCTCGTTGGCCTTGGGCTCGTCGAGCTCCAGGTCGGTGATCTCCCACGGCAGCCCCGGGGCGCGGCAGACCGCGGCGCGGGTCGTCATGCTCAAGGTGGACCCCTTTCCCATGGCCTAGTCCACGATGAAGCCGGGCCGGCGAGGGTCGCCATACGTATTTCACTTCGCGGAAGACAAAGCAGCACCAGGCCCAGGCGACGGGCGTCCCGGAAGTTCATTTTCAGGTCAGCAGCACTCAGTCCCAGGCGGCCGGCAGGACTTATACAGGTGTAGGGGCTAGTAAAGGCCGTGGGAGGCGCGGATGGACTGGGGCAGGCGCACGGCCCTGGAGCGCGACTTTGACTGCTTCGCGGCCGAGGTGTCGGACCCACTGCTGCGCACCGGCCACCTGATGACCGGGAACGCCAACGACGCCGAGGACCTGGTACAGGAAACGCTGCTGAGGGTCGCGCGACGGTGGAACCGGGTGCGATTCATGGATCACCCGGCCGCTTATGCCCGCCGGATCCTGGTGAACCTCGTGCTGCGCGACGCCGACCGCCGGTCCCGGCAACGGGCCGAACTGTGGCCGCATGACGACGCGGCCGAAGCCGCCGACGAGAGCGCGGCACGGGCACTGCGGGAGGTCGACGACGTGGCCGAGTTCCGCTGGGCGCTGGCGCAGTTGCCCGCGCGGCAGCGGGCCGTGCTGGTGCTGCGCTACTGGGCTGACCTGCCGGCCGCCGAGGTCGCTGACATCCTCGGCTGTTCGGAAGGGACGGTCACCAGCACCGCATCGCGGGCGGCCGCTCGCCTGGCCGAGACCCTAGGCGTGCCGCCTGTTACCCGAGTCCATCGCTCCGCGACCACGAAGGGGACCATCTGATGCCTACCGAGCAACTCGAGAACGCACTGCGCAGCGCGCTCGCCAGGGCGGCTGCCGACATCCAGGACCCGGAGCAGGCGCGCCAGCGGCTGCTGCAGCGCAATTACCGGCCCAGACGCGGCCACCGGAAGCTCGGCGCGGGAATCATCGCCGCCGCGGCCGCCGGAGCAGTCGTGCTAGGCCTCGGCCTCAGCGGTGTCGTTGGCTCCGCCCCGGCCGATGGGCCGGGCATCATCCGGACCGCGGCCTTCACGCTCGTCAAGCACACCAACGGCACCGTGACACTGGCCACCAACCTGAACGTGTTTCTGGAGCCCAGCGTCCTGCAGCGCGACCTGCAGCGAGACGGCATCCCGGCGCTGGTCACGACCGGCAGCTTCTGCTCCTCAGATCCCAGCCCGGCCGGCATCAACCAGGTCATGGGGGGGATGAAACACTCGGACGCCGTGACGATCAACCCAGCGGCCATCCCCGCCGGCGCCGAGCTGAGCTTCGGCTACTTCCGGATGACCGGCGGCGCGGAGACCGCGATGGCGCTCATCTACACGAACTCCCACACCTGCACCAGCTACGCGTCCGCGCCGACTACTCCGCCCAGCGGAAGCAGCGCCATGGTCTTGCACGACACCGGCGGAGCCAACGGCCCGACGTCACCGTAGCCGCGGGCCGTGCAGCGGCGAACTCGACTGGGGAAGTCCCGGTGAAGCGCTCGGTGAAACGCCCGGTCCTGATCGGCGCGGCCACCGTGGCCACCGTGGTGGCCTGGTGGTGGACCGATTCGGCCCCCTACCCGTACACGCAGCGCTGGCTGCTGGACCTGCCGCTGCCGTTTTTGACCAACCGCCGGCTCGACGCGCTGCTTGCCGTCCGGCCGGGAGAGCGGGTCCTCGAGATCGGGCCGGGCACCGGCCTGCAGGCCCTGCACGTGGCGAGGCTGCTGAGCGCGAGTGGGCGGCTGGACATCGTCGACATCCAGCAGCCGATGCTCGATCACGTCATGCGCCGCGCGGCGGCGGCGAAGATCGGCTCGATCGTCCCGGCCCGGACGGACGCGCGGGACCTCCCGTTTGACGACGGCAGCTTCGACGCGGTCTACCTGGTCACGGTTCTCGGCGAGATTCCCGATCCCGGTGCGGCCCTGCGGGAGATCCGTCGTGTCCTGAAGCCGGGCGGACGGCTGATCGTCGGGGAGTTCGCGGACCGTCATTACGTCCCGCTGGTGACCTTGCTGCGGTACGCGAACGACGCCGGGCTGCGGCCGTCGGCGTGGCTCGGGCCGCCGCTGGCGTACTTCGCCCGGTTCCAGCCAGCCTGAGCGCGCGGCTTCTGCGACGCGGAAGGCCGTGTTTCCCCGCCAGGTGCCGGCGTGTTAATTTCCGTCCGCGACACCAGAGGGGCCAGGTGTGATCGACAAGTTCCGTGACGACGTGATGTCCGTGCTCGACGCGGTCCCCTCCGGCGCGTCGATCGCGGTCGGCGGGTTCGGCAGCTCCGGGCGGCCGGACACGCTGCTGGACGCCCTGTGCGACCTGGACCGCCGCGAGCTGCATCTGATCGTCAACAACGTCGGCAGCGACTTCACCGGGGTTGGCCGGCTGCTGGTCGAGGGCCGGATCCGCCGGCTGACGGCGTCGTTTCCGGTGCTGCCCGAGTTCTACGACGAGTACTTCGCCGGCCGGGTGGAGTTCGAGCTTGTCCCGCAGGGGACGCTCGCGGAACGGCTCCGGGCCGGCGGGGCCGGCATCGCCGCGTTCTACACGCCGTCCGGCGCCGGCACGATGCTGGCCGACGGCACGTTCCCGCTCGCGTGCGATGCCGACGGCACCGCGGCCGAGTACCTCCCGCCCCGCGAGACCCGCAGCTTCGGCGGCCGCGAGCACGTGCTCGAGTACGGCATTGTCGCCGACTTCGGCCTCGTCAAAGCGTTCCAGGCGGATCGCAAGGGGAACCTGAGGTTCCGGCTTTCCGCCCGGAACTTCAACCCCTTGGCCGGCATGGCGGGCAGACGGACGTTCGCCGAGGTGCAGCAACTGGTGGAGGTCGATGAGCTGCGCCCGGACGACATCCACCTGCCCGGGGTTTTCATTGACGACGTGCTGCTCGCGTCGCCCGTGATCGCGGGGGTGTCGCGATGACGCAGGAAGTCGCGGCGGCCGGCGTGCGCGGCCTGAGCCGGGAGGGCATGGCCGAGCGGCTGGCCAGGGACCTGCGCGACGGGTACGTGGTCAACCTGGGTGTCGGCATCCCGCTGCTGATCCCGCGGTTCATCCCGCCAGGCGCCGAGGTGATCCTGCACGCCGAGAACGGCGTGCTCGGCGTCGGCCCGCACCCGCCGGCCGGCCAGGAGGACCCCGACCTCACCGACGCGGGCAAGCAGCCGATCACCCTGGTCAGCGGGGCGGCGATCGTCGATTCCGCGATGTCGTTCGCGATCGTGCGCGGCGGGCATCTGGACGTCACCGTGCTCGGCGCGCTGCAGGTGTCGGCGGACGGGGACCTGGCGAACTGGTACGTGCCCGGCAAGCACCCCGCGGTCGGCGGCGCGATGGACCTGGTGGCCGGCGCGCGCGAGGTCTGGGTGGTGATGGAGCACGTGGACCGGGCCGGGCGGCCGAAGCTCGTCGAGCGGTGCACGTTCCCGCTGACCGGCCGCGGCGTGGTCACCCGGGTGTACACCGACCTGGCCGTGTTCCACCTGGCCGACGGGCAGCTCCGGCTGAAGGAGTGCGCGCCCGGGGTCACGGCCGGGGCCGTCAGGGCGCGGACCGCCGCCCGGTACGTGGAAGACCTGTGATCGACGTCGCCGCGATCACCGCGATCGACGTGCACACCCACGTGCACCGGTCGGTGCGCCCCGAACCGGGCGACGACACCGGCGGCAACAAGGACATGGGCGCGTATTTCGGGATCGGGTCGATGCCGCACTACACGGTGCCCGAGCTGGCCGACTACTACCGCGAGCGGAACATGGCGTGCGTCACGTTCACCGTCGACAGCGCGTCGCAGACCGGCACCGAACCGGTGCCGAGCAGCATCGAGGTCGCCGAGCTCGCAGCCGAGCACGCGGACGTGATCATCCCGTTCGCCAGCGTCGACCCCGCGCGGGGCACGGCCGGGGTGCGCCTCGCGCGCCGGCTGATCACCGAGTTCGGCGTCCGGGGTTTCAAGTTCCACCCCAGCACGCAGGCCTTCTACCCGAACGACCGCGCGGCCTATCCGCTCTACGAGGTCATCGCCGAGCACGGGCTCGTGGCCCTGTTCCACACCGGCCAGACCGGCGTAGGGGCCGGAACGCGGGGCGGCGGCGGGATTCGGCTGAAGTATGCCGACCCGATGTACCTCGACGATGTTGCGGCCGACTTCCCTGACCTGGACATCATCCTCGCTCACCCGTCGTTCCCTTGGCAGGATGAGGCGCTGGCGATCGCGACGCACAAGCCGCGGGTGTACATCGACTTGTCCGGCTGGTCGCCGAAGTATTTCCCGCCGCTGCTGGTCCGGTACGCCAACACGCTGCTGCGGGACAAGGTGCTGTTCGGCTCGGACTTCCCCGCGATCACCCCGGACCGCTGGATCCGTGATTTCGAGAACCTGGAAATCAAGCCCGAGGTGCGCCCGCTGATCATGAAGGAGAACGCGGCCAGGCTGCTGCGCCTGAACGGCGGCCCAGACTCGCCCGCTTAATGGCGCGGCCAGCAGCAGTCAGTAGCGGCGCTAACCTGGCCCGTGTGGGTTCCGACCATGAGACCGGCCGGATCGGGGAGCTGATCCCGCCGCTGCAACGGCGCCGGTTCGTTACCCGGCAGGAGTTCGCCGCCATGTCGCGCAACGCCCCGGCCGTTGATTTGGAGGCATTCCGGGCCGATCAGGACGCAACAGACCAGGACACTCGGCGCGCGAACGAGCAATGACCGCTCAGCCTGCCAGCCCGGACGCCCGAGCGCCGATCTCCCAGCCGG
>JASHOI010000742.1 GCA_030041195.1 Streptosporangiaceae bacterium
GATGTACCAAAAGGCCTGTTCTATGCAGCCCATCGGTACATCGATGGGCGCGGCCGCAGGGCCGACTTAGCTCTGGTTTCTCTCTAGTACCAGAGTTCCCGCCAGTAGCAGGGCCAGCAGGGCCACTTGCGCCTCCAGGGCGAGGAAGGCGCCCACCGGCGCCGTCGCAAGGGCGAGCACCGCCGCGGCGGCGCGCAGCCGGACCGGGCCGATCCGCAGCAGCCGCCGGACGCCCGAGTCTCCGGCCAGGAACGCTGCGGCGCCGGCGGCGAGCGCGATGGCCGCCCCGGCCGGGCCTGCGGTGATCCTGCCCGAGCGCTCGATCGCCGCTCCCACCCCGGCGGCCATCGCCACCAGCCCGAGCAGCAGCGGGATGTTGCAGTAGAAGAACGCGCCCAGGGCCAGCGAGACCCGGCGGTCGGTTGCCGCCGCGGTGAGCACCTGTTCGGCCTTGTCCTCGTCACTGCTGCCGAACACGACCCACCAGAGCGCCGCGGCCAGCGCGAGGCCGAGCACCGCGGCCGCGACGATCCTGGCGTTGTCCGCCCTGGAGTGCCCGGCCAGCCGCCCGGCGCCGACGCCGATCGCGGCGACCGATTCGCCGAGGGCGACCAGGATCAGCGCGCTGTGCCGCTCGGACATGTGCGCCGGCCGCAGCTCGAACAGGTTCTTCGGGTGCACGATGAGCGGCGATCCGAGCTGCACGGCCAACGCCACGACCCACAGCACGTAGCCGGCCGGCTGCTCGGCGCCGCCCGGGCCGCGCAGCAGCCCGGCGACGATCACCAGCACGGCCGAGACGACGTTGAACGGGGCGACCCTGATGATGTTCCGGTTCACCCTGAAGTACAGCCAGGCGTGGACGAGCACCACCACCAGATAGCCGAACCCGAGCGTCAGGCTGGCTCCGCCGAAGCCGTCCGGTATCGCCAGCCCGACGGTCAGGAAGCCCGCCATCCCCACCAGCAGCAGCAGACGCTCGGCTGTATGCACTGGCGGCCTGGTGTTGGTCAGCCACGCGTAGCCCTCGTACATCCACCACAGCAGCCCGAAGATCAGCAGCACCCGGGCGAGGTCGGCGGCGGTGAACCCGCTGGCCAGCAGCGTGGCGAGCTGGGTCAGCGTGAATGCGAAGACCAGGTCGAAGAAGAGCTCGAGCGTGGTGACCCGCAGTGGCGCCTCCTCCGGGCCGGTGGGTCCGGGGCTTGGGGGCGTGGGGCCGGCGGCGCCGGCGGGGCCGGAGGCGGGGGGCTTGGTGTGAGCGGGCTCGGGGTCCGGCGGGGTCATGGCCTGGGCGGCGGTGGCACGGTCCCGGGCGGCGGTGGCACGGTCGGGGGCGGCTCGGCGATGTCGCTGCGATACCAGCCGCCGCGCATGCTGATCTTTCCCGCTGCCCGGTAGGCCGCCGAGCGCGCGGCGGCCAGGTCCGGGCCGGTGCCCACGACGTCGAGCACCCGGCCGCCGCTGGAGACGATCCGGCCGTCGGCGGCGACCGAGGTTCCGGCGTGCAAGATGTAGGCGTCGGCGTCGCGTTCGGGCCCGTCGATGCCGTCGATCTGATCGCCGCTGGCCGGCGTGCCCGGGTATCCCTCGGCGGCGAGCACGACGGTCACCGCCGCGCCGGGCGCCCAGCTCAGCCGGGGGGCGCCGGCCAGGGCGCCGGTGGCCGTGGCGTGCAGCAGGCCGCCCAGCGGCGTGGCCAGCCGGTCGAGCACGACCTGGGTCTCCGGGTCGCCGAACCTGGCGTTGAACTCGATCACCCGGATCCCGGCGGCGGTCAGGCACAGGCCCGCGTACAGGAGGCCGGAGTACGGGGTGCCGCGATGGCGCAACTCGGCCACCGCCGGCATGATGACCTGGTCGAGGACCTGGTCGGCCAGGTCCGCGGGGGCCCACGGTAGCGGGGCGTAGGCGCCCATGCCCCCGGTGTTCGGGCCAGCGTCGCCGTCATGGGCGCGCTTGTAGTCCTGCGCGGGAAGCAGTGGCACCGCGCGTTCGCCGTCGGCCAGCGCGAACACCGACACCTCGGGCCCGTCAAGGAACTCCTCGATCACGACCGTGCCGCAGGCGGCCGCGTGCGCCACGGCCTGGTCGCGGTCGGTGGTCACCACGACGCCCTTGCCGGCGGCCAGCCCGTCGGCCTTGACCACGTACGGCGGCCCGAACGCGTCGAGGGCCGCGTCGACCTCGGCGCCGATGCGGCACGTTCGCGCCGCCGCGGTGGGGATCCCGGCCGCGAGCATGACCTGCTTGGCGAATGATTTCGAGCCCTCGATCATGGCGGCCTCGCGGCCGGGGCCGAAACAGGCGATCCCGGCGTCCCGCACCGCGTCGGCCACGCCCGCCACCAGCGGCGCCTCGGGGCCGATGACCACGAGGCCGGCGCCGGTCCTTGCGGCCAGTTCGGTGACGCTCGCCGGGTCGGCCGGTGCGACCGGGTGGACCTCGGCAAGCTGGGCGATGCCGGGGTTGCCCGGGGCCGCGTGCAGGCCGGTGACGTCGCGGTCGGCGGCCAGCGCGCGGACCAGGGCGTGCTCACGGCCGCCGGATCCAATGACGAGGACGCGCACGGCGGCGAGCCTACCGGCCGTTGCGGCGGGGCGGCGCGGGTCCGGCGTGGTCAGCCGGCCTTACGAGGCAGGCACAGCCGCGATCCGGCGCCTTTCGGTAATCCCCCGGTAGCTGGCGGAGACCGTGCCGAAGCGGCCGTCGGCCATGGCGACCCAGAACCAGTCGTTGACCTGCATGACCTCGGCGGTGTGGCCGCCGCCGCGCAGGCCGCGGCGAGAGAATCGCACGGTGATCCCTGAGGAGCTGCCGACGAGGCGGCCCCAGGCGATCGCGCGGTGCTGCCCGCCGACGACCGTGCGGCTGGCCCCGCAGAGGATGCCGGCCGCGAGCGGGGTCGCCACCACGACGTCCAGCAGGGTGTCCGCGGCGTAGACCTCCATGGCGGGCCGCGCGGCCGTCTCCCGGGAGACCCGTACCGACCACGGCGGGTCAGGCAGTTCATACGGGCCATGCTCAGCGCAGGCTGGCTCGGTGATCGCCCAGGTGACCATGCTGGGTGAGCGTCTCCGAGCCGGCGCGCGTTACCCGCAGCGCGCTCCGGGCAGCGACGTCAGAGCAGGGGCCGCAGCTGGAGCGTCTGATCGCGCCGCGGGCCGACGCCGATCCCGCACAAGGGGGCGCCGATCATGTCCTCGAGCGCCCGCACGTATGCCTGGGCGTTGCGCGGCAGGTCCTCGAACTGCCGGGCTGAGGAGATGTCCTCCCACCAGCCGTCCAGGTACTCGTACACCGGAACCGCGTGGTGGAAGTCGGTCTGCGTCATCGGGACCTCCTCGCGGGAGGTCCCGTTCACTTCGTAGGCCACGCAGACCGGCACCCGGTCCAGGCCGGACAGCACGTCCAGCTTGGACAGGAAGTAGTCGGTGATCCCGTTGACCCGGGTGGCGTACCGGGCGATGACCGCGTCGAACCAGCCGGTGCGGCGCGGCCTGCCGGTGGTGACGCCGTACTCGTGGCCGGTCTTGCGCAGCCACTCGCCCTTCTCGCCGGTGAGCTCGGTGGGGAACGGGCCGGCGCCCACCCGCGTGGTGTAGGCCTTCACGATCCCGATCACCTTGGTGATCCTGGTCGGGCCCACGCCCGAGCCGGCGCAGGCACCGCCCGCGGTGGGTGACGACGAGGTCACGAACGGGTAGGTGCCGTGATCCACGTCCAGCTGGGTGGCCTGCGCGCCCTCCAGCAGGACCGCCTGGCCCTGGTCCAGCGCCTTGTTGATGACCAGGCCGGTGTCGGTCACGTAGCGCTGCAGCCGGTCGAAGTGCGCCAGGTACTCCTTGGCGGTTGCGTCCGCGTCGATCCCGCGGCGGTTGTAGACCTTGGTGAGCACCTGGTTCTTCTCGCGCAGCACGAGCTCGAGCTTCTGGGACAAGATCCCCGGGTCCAGCAGGTCCTGCACCCGGATGCCCATCCTGGCCGCCTTGTCGCTGTAGGTCGGGCCGATCCCGCGGCCGGTGGTGCCGATTCGCGAGTTGCCGAGATAGCGCTCGGTCACCTTGTCGAGCGCGATGTGGTGCGGCATGATCAGGTGCGCGTTCGCCGAGATCAGGAGACGGTCGCAGGACACCCCGCGGGCCTCCAGCCCGTCGATCTCCTCCAGCAGCACCGCCGGGTCGATCACCACGCCGTTGCCGATCACCGGCGTGGCCTTCTTCGACAGCACGCCGGCCGGAAGCAGGTGCAGGGCGTAGCTCTCGTCGCCGATGACGACCGTGTGCCCGGCGTTGTTGCCGCCCTGGTACCTGACCACGTAATCCACGTCGTCACCGACCAGGTCGGTCACCTTGCCTTTGCCCTCGTCGCCCCACTGCGCGCCCACGATCACGATGGCGGGCATTTCATCAGGCCCCTTCGGATAACGCCGAAACCCCTGTTCGCGGCCGTGCAGTTGCTGCAAGCGCGACAGGGGCTCTTGCGCTGTGATGCTACCGGATGCCGCGGTCAGGGGGGATCGAGGGCCTCAGCGGCACCCGCTCAGGCAGGGTCCAGGGCCTTAGCGGCGGCCGCGCTGCTGTCCCTCAGGAACTCGCGGCAGCGCTGCGCCTCGTCATCCTCGCCGATCGCGGCGGCGGCGACGCCGAGCATGTGCAGCGAGCGCAGGAAGCCGCGGTTCGGCTCGTGCTCCCACGGAATCGGCCCGTGGCCCTTCCAGCCGGACCGGCGCAGCTGATCCAGGCCGCGGTGGTAGCCGGTTCTGGCGTACGCATACCCGGCGACCGGGTCGCCGGCCTCGATCGCGCGCTCGGCCAGCGCGGCCCAGGCGGCGCAGTAAGCGGGATGGCGAGCGGCCACCGCGGCCGGGTCGGTGCCGGCCCGCAGCTCAGCGCTGGCCTCGGGATCGTCGAGCAGGTAGGTGGGCGGCGGGCCGCCCAGCAGGTTCTCATGCGTCATGCAGCCATCCTGCCGGATAGGTTTAGCTGCATGCTGGATGGCGAGCTCGTTGCGGCGGCAAGCGGTGTGTTCGCACTTGGCGGCAATGTGGCGGTCACCCGCCTCGGGTACGGCGCGATGCGGATCACCGGCCGGGGCATCTGGGGGCCGCCGCCGGACCACGACGAAGCGATCCGGGTGCTGCGCCGCGCGGCCGAGCTCGGGGTCGACTTCATCGACACCGCCGACTCTTACGGGCCGTTCGTGAGCGAGGAGCTGATCCGCGAGGCGCTGTATCCCTACGACGGCATCACGATCGCGACCAAGGGGGGCCTCACCCGTTCCGGCCCGGACCAGTGGGGAACGGTCGGCCGGCCCGAGTACCTGCGGCAATGTGTGGAGATGAGCCTGCGGCGGCTCGGCCTGGACACGATCGACCTGTACCAGCTGCACCGGATCGACCCGCAGATCCCGGCTACCGACCAGGTGGGCGAGCTGGCCGACCTCCGCAAGGAGGGCAAGATCAGGCACATCGGGCTGTCCGAGGTGAGCGTGCCGGAAATCGGCGAGGCCAGGCTGACCGCGCCGATCGTGTCCGTGCAGAACCTGTACAACGTGCTCGACCGCAGGTACGAGGACGTGCTGGACTACTGCGAGCGGGAAGGGCTCGGGTTCATCCCGTACCGCCCGATCGCGACCGGCCAGTTCGCGTCGCCGCACGGCAAGCTGGCCCAGCTGGCCACGCAGGCGGGCGCCACCGGGGTTCAGCTGGCGCTGGCCTGGATGCTGCGGCGGTCCCCGGTGATGCTGCCGATTCCGGGAACCCGATCGGTGGCGCACCTCGAGGAGAACGTCGGCGCGGCTGAGCTCGAGCTGACCGACGACCAGTTCGGCGCGCTGTCGGAACTCGCTCCGCCCGCCCCGGTGTTCTGACCCGCGGCGCGGCGCTCAGCCGATCTGCTTTCCGGCCGACATCAGGTCCTGGCAGGCCTGGACGACCCGGGCGCTCATCGACTCCTCCGCCGCCTTGCCCCACGTCCGCGGGTCGTACGCCTTCTTGCTGCCGACCTCACCGTCGATCTTGAGCACGCCGTCGTAGTTCGTGAACATGTGACCGGCGACCGGCCGGGTGAAGGCGTACTGGGTGTCGGTGTCCACGTTCATCTTGACCACCCCGTACGAGATCGCCTCCCGGATCTCGTCGAGCCCCGAACCAGACCCGCCGTGGAACACGAGGTCGAACGGGTCTTCCTTGCCGTACTTGGCACCGACGGCGTCCTGGATCTCCTTCAGCACCGGGGGCCGCAGCCGGACGTGGCCGGGCTTGTACACGCCGTGCACGTTGCCGAACGTCGCGGCCAGCATGTACCGGCCGCGCTCGCCGAGCCCCAGGGCCTCGGCCGTGGCCAGCGCGTCCTCGGGGGTGCTGTACAGCTTCTCGTTCATCTCGCCGGTGACGCCGTCCTCTTCGCCGCCGACCACCCCGATCTCCATTTCCATGATGATGCGCGCGGCGGCGCACTTCTCGAGCAGTTCGCTGGCGATCTGCAGGTTCTCGTCGAGCGGCACCGCGGAGCCGTCCCACATGTGCGACTGGAACAGCGGTTCCTCGCCCCGCGCCACCCGCTCGGTCGAGATCTGGATCAGCGGGCGCATGTACCCGTCCAGCTTGTCCTTTGGGCAGTGGTCGGTGTGCAGCGCGATATGGACCGGGTACTTGGCCGCCACGATCTCGGCGAAGTGGGCGAGCGCCACCGCCCCGGTGACCATGTCCTTGACCGACTGGCCGGACAGGTACTCGGCGCCGCCGGTGGAGATCTGGACGATCCCGTCGCTGCCGGCCTCGGCGAACCCGCGTAGAGCCGCGTTCAGCGTCTGGCTGGACGTGACGTTGATCGCCGGATAGGCGAACCCGTGCTCCTTGGCGCGGTCGAGCATCTGCGCGTATGTCTCTGGCGTCGCGATAGGCATGACGGCGTTCCCTCTCACTCGGTACGCCTCCAGTATCCCGGGCCGCGCCGGAAAACCAGCGCAGGGCCCCGGGGAAAACACGGGCCGCCCCGCCCCCGGCCAATTAGCAAAACCGACGGATTGCGGGCGGTATCGGGAAAGACACCCCCCCATGGCCTGGGCTGATCGCGCAGGTTAACGGGCGGTGGCGCGCCTTTCGTCTAAGGTCTGTCCCATGGGACGCCATGACTCAGATCCGCGAGCACGGTTACGGTACCTGCTCGTCACGATGGTCGCGTTAGTCGTGGTCGCGCTGCTCGTGGTGGGGTTCTCCGCGCTGCACGCACTGACCTGAGCCTCAGTGGCCCGGCGCGGGCGCGCGGCCCGCGGTGCTGCTCAGCTCAGCGAAAGGTCCGCGATCTCGTAGGCGGCGCGGTACGGCAGGCCGCGCTCGGCGACCCGCTCCCTCGCCCCGCGGTCCACGATGACGGCCACGCCCACGACGTCTGCGCCGGCTTCGAGCAGCGCGTCAACGGCGGTGAGCACCGAGTTTCCCGTGGTCGACGTGTCCTCAACGGCCAGCACCCGGCGCCCGGCCACGTCCGGGCCCTCGATCCTGCGCTGCAGGCCGTGAGCCTTCTCGGTCTTGCGCACCACGAACGCGTCCAGCTTCCTGCCCCGGGCGCTCGCGGCGTGCATCATGGCCGTCGCCACGGGGTCAGCGCCCAGCGTCAGGCCGCCGACGGCGTCGTAGTCCAGGTCGGCGGTCAGGTCGAGCATCACTCGCCCGGCGAGCGGTGCGGCGCTGCCGTCCAGCGTCACCCGTCGCAGGTCGATGTACCAGTCCGCGCGCTGCCCGGACGCCAGGACGACCTCGCCGTGGACGACGGCCTTCGCATTGATCGCGCTGAGCAGGTCACTGCGGTCGGTCACGGCAGGCAAGCTTATCCGGCCGCCAATCCCTGATCGCGCCATGAATCATCGTGACCGGGGACCCAGCTGAGAGATAACCCGTGATCTGCGCGTTATGTCACGACACTCGCGATGCGCTGGTAACGTCTCGCGTCGAGGGGAAGGGCGGTATCGCGTGGATCGTTGCGCGCTTTTCGTGGACGCGAGCTACGTGCTCGCCGACGGCGCCATGGCCGTCCACGGAACCCGTCAGCGCGAGTCCGTCTCCTGGGACTACGCGGGCCTGGTCAAGCTGCTCACCGGGCTGTCCAGGGATCGCACCGGCCTGCCGGTGCTGCGATGCTACTGGTATGAGGCGACGGTCGAGGGGCGGCGCAGTTCGGAGCACAACGCGCTGGCCGACCTCCCCGGGGTCAAGCTCCGGCTGGCCCGGGTCCGTCCTGGCCGCCGTGAGGGCGTTGAAGCCGGGATGCACCGCGACCTCACCACGCTGGCCAGGAACCGCGCGGTCAGTGATGCCGTCATCGTCAGCGCCGAAGAGGACCTCACCGATGTCGTCGCCGAGGTGCAGGATTTCGGGCTCCGGGTCGTGATCGTGCACATCGCGGCCGAAGGAAACTGGACGGTCGCCAGGCCGCTGCGCGAGGAATCCGACGACATCGTCGAGGTTTCCGGTGCTCACCTTCGGCCGTTTGTGGACCTCATCGTCGCTGCCGAGCCGTCCGACCGTGACGAGCAGTACCGCAACGGCAATCACCAGCGGCGCGGCCTGGCCAACGGGCATGGGACCGGCATCGGCGCCGTGACGCACCAGGGTCTTCCGGCCGCGGCGCTTCCTCCGCCGCCGGGGATCTACACCACGCCTGTAGTCGAGGACTACCAGCGCACATCGGCCGGCGCTTCGCAGCCCGGCGCCGACGGGCAAGGTCAGGTCCCTGCCGCTGCTTCGGCTCCGCCTCAGGCGCCCGCCGCGCAGCCGCCGGCTCCGCCACAGGCCCCAGCGGCCGCGCAGC
>JASHOI010000743.1 GCA_030041195.1 Streptosporangiaceae bacterium
CGTATCACCGAAATTCGGTGACAACGTCTCACCCGCCTGGCGGCGAGCCTGGAACAGGACCGGCTTCAATGCCCCAGACGAAGGAGGCTCAGGCCATGAAAGCGGCACTGACCGGCGCGGCAGGGTTCGTCGGATCCCACATACTGAGCGAACTGCACGAGCACGGCCACGAGGTGATCGCGCTGGTCCGTGACGACGCTCAGGCGGACGCCGCCAAGGCCCGCGGCGCCACGCCGGTCGTGATCGATCTGTACGACCGGCCCGCGGTCACGAGCCTGCTGGCCGATGCCGACGCGGCCATCCACACCGCCACTCCCCGTGACGCCACCAGCGCGCGCCTGGACTCCGCGTTTGCAGACGCGGCCACCAGCGCGTTCGCCGGCACCGGCAGGCCCTACCTGCACATCAGTGGCGACTGGATCTACGGGAACAACACCGCCATCACCGAGGACTCTCCCTTCCGTGCGCCTGCGATGGTGGCATGGAAGCTGCCGATCGAACGCCGGGTACTCGATGCGGCCGGGATGCGCGGCGTGGTGATTGTCTCCAGCGTTGCCTACGGCCGCGGCGGCGCGGGCGGCATCCCCGGGCTGCTCGTCGGTTCCCCGCGGGACGGCACGGGCAACCTGATTATGCTCGGCACCGGCCAGCAGCACTGGTCCACCGTGCACGTCGCAGACCTGGCAGATTTCTTCCGGCGCGTTCTGGAACAGGACTCGGCCCGAGGCCGCTACGTCATCGGCAACGGGCTGAACTCGACAGTTGCCGAGCTGACGGCGGCGGCCGCGGTCGCAGCCGGCGCTCCAGGAGCGGTCCCCGGATCCGATGATGAGGCCCGCCAGCGCCTCGGCGACTACTTCGCCGAGGTCCTGCTGCTCGATCAGGGCACCGATGCGGCCAAAGCCCGCGCCGAGCTCGGCTGGTATCCGTCCCATCCGTCACTCGTCGAAGAGTTCAGCGACGGGAGTTACCGCAAGTGAACGCGAGGTCAAGCGCTCCGGCCGTTGTCCCCGTTGTCGAGCCGCGGGCCCAGCGGTGGCTGGACGCGGTCGCCGCCGCCAGCGCGGGCAGCCCTCCGCTGTGGGAGCTATCACCTGAAGACGCCCGCCAGCTCGTCCGCTCCCTTCAGGCAAGCGTCCCCGTCCAGCTTGAGCCCGCCGACATCGACGACCGGGTTATCCAGGGCGGGCCGACCGGGCAGGTCAGCATCCGGATCATCCGCCTCGCCGGAGCCGCCGGCTTGCTGCCCATGGTCCTGTTTCTGCACGGGGGCGGGTGGATCCTCGGCGACAAGGACACCCACGAGCGGCTCTACCGCGAGCTCGCCACCGCCGCCCAGGCGGTCGTGGTGTTCGTCGACTACACCCTGGCCCCGCCCGGGTCGCGCTGGCCGGCGACAGCAACGGCGGAAACATGGCCGCCGCGCTGACGCTGATGGCCAGCGAGCGCGGCGGCCCGAAGATCGCCGCGCAGGTGCTGTTCTACCCCATCACCGACGCCAGCATGGACACCGGCAGCTACCAGCGCTATGCCGGCGGACCCTGGGCCACACTCGAAGTGATGCGCTGGTTTTGGGACGCCTACCTCCCCGACCAGGCCCGGCGCTCCGAGATCACCGCCGCACCGTTGCGGGCAACCCCCGAGCGACTGCGCGGGCTGCCCCCCGCCCTGATCATCGTCGCCGAGCATGACGTGCTCCGCGACGAGGGCGAGGCCTATGCCCGCAAGCTGTCCCAGGCAGGCGTGCCGGTGACCCAGGTACGCCAGGCCGCGGACTTCCTGCGCAGAACCCTGGCCCCCTGACCACGAGCGGCGCCGAGAAGAAGCCAGGAGAACCGTTTTGTCACCGGAGCCGTGTTAATCATCGATGGCAGGTTCGTGCTGACCGTAGGGGACGCGGTAGGTATGGCATCGATACATCCGGCTCGTGACCTCTCCCGGGCCGGCAGGGCACCCGTGCACGTCAGCCTTGGCGCATGGGTGCTCGGCGCCGCGGTGGCGGCCGGGGCCGCGGGGGTCGGGCTGGCGGCCGCGGGCGTGGAGTCGCCGCTGCGGAGCGTCCTGGTCTTCCTCTTTCTCGCGGTGGCGCCCACGGTGGCGATCGCCGGGCTGCTGCGCACGATGGACAGCTTCGCCAGGGTGATGATCGCGTGCGCAGCCGACGTCGTCCTGCTCGGCCTGGTGGCGATGATCATGCTGGCCGAGGGATTCTGGTCGCCCGTGCATGGCTTGCTGGCGGTCGCGGCGATCACCGCGCTCTGCCTGGCGGCTCGGGTGCCAGTCTCGCGGCGCCGCGCCGTCACCGCGCCGAGGGCGGCGCACCCGGAGGCCGCTTCGCCGCGGGCCGCGTCGGTGGACCCTCCTGAGCTGCGATTCTGACCCGAATCCGCGAGTAGTCCGGTTGCGTGTCCGTGAAAGTGGACAGCATCGGAAGCGGACAGCCTCGTATGATCCAGGACTCACTTGCGGAAACAGCCGTCCCGGGGCGCGGGAATGCCAGACGCCGCTCCGAGTTCTGAGTATCTGCTGGATGCAGGACTTCAACCGTGGGAGCTGGCCGATACACTTACCCGTTCGTCGCTGAGCATGACTGCGGTCAACTTCATGGAGGAGGTGGTTACCAGCCTCGCGGCCCGCTACCCGTTCACGCCGCCCGCAGACCTCATCCCGGGCGTGCAAGCCATGCTCAGAGCCGTCAACGACGCTCTTGGCCGTTCGCAGCCTCTGAGCGTCAGGGCGCGATGCGTCAGGCTCGCGGGCATCTTGTGCGGCGTCGCCGGGCAGATCGCCGACGATACAGCGCGTCCCGATCAGTCTGCCGCTGGTTCAGCGCCGCCAAGGTGGCCGCCGACGAGACCGGCGATCCAGACTTGGCAGCTTGGGTCCTTGCGCTGCGCAGCATTGGATGCCATTTCCGCGGCGAGTACAGTCTCTCCGCCGAGCTGCTTGACCGGGCCAGGAGCACCGCGTCGTCTTCCACCTCCCGGCGGCAAGCATGGCTCGCCGTGCTGTCAGCCCGTGCGCACGCGGCGGTTGCAGCCCAGAGCGGCGGCATAGCCGAGAGCAAGACCGATATCATGCGCGCAATCGACGACGCGCGTGGCTGCCTGCAAGCTGCAGGACCGACCTCGGACACGGATTTCTTCGACGGACCACGGCTCGCGGGGATGGCAGGCACAACAATGCTGCTGCTCGGCGACACGCGCGCCGCGAAGGCGCTCATCGCCGAGGCGCTCACGGGCCGGGCGAACGGCGATGTCAAGGGCCGTGCTCTCCTTACCCTCGACCTCGCCGAATGCATGGCCACCGACCGTGAGCCTGACCATGCCGCATGCCTGGTGGCCCGCGCGATCGACATGGCAGGCAGCGATGTCGTGTGTCCCGTCATGACCCGCGCCGCTATGGTGCACAGGGCCCTGCGACCATGGTCCGGTACCCGCGCGGTGCTGGAACTGGGCGGCCAGCTAACCGAGATGAAAATCGCCGAAACGGAGGACTGAACGTGCGGTGGACGGTGCACGGACACCGGGACGTCTATACCAGCGAATGGGTGCGGGTGTCCCTTGACGATGTCGAGATCCCGGGTGGCCCGAGATTCGAGCATCACGTCGTGCATTTCCCGCGCGCCTCGGTGACAGCCGTTGTCACTGACGATGACGGCAGCCGGGTGCTGCTGCTGTGGCGGCATCGGTTCATTACCGATTCGTGGGGGTGGGAGGTACCCGCCGGGTGGGCAGACCCAGGCGAGGATCCGGCCGCGGCGGCCACGCGGGAGATCGAGGAGGAGACGGGATACCGCCCGGCGCTGGTACGGCCGATGACCGGATACAACGCGCTGAGCGGCATCAGCGACATGCGCTTCACCGCGTTCGTAGCCAGCGGTGCCGAACGAGTGGGGCCACCCTCTGACCATGGTGAGTCTTCCCGGGTGGAGTGGGTACAGCTTACCGAGGTACCAAAGCTTGCCGGTAAGGGGCAGATCCAGGACGGGCCGTCCCTGACCGCACTCATGTACTACCTCGCAGTCGAGCGGCAAAGCTAACGAACTGCGTGCCCGCGAGCAGGGAAACGCGGGTGAAGTATGACGAGCTGGCTGCCGACGCAGGCCGCCGCGTTGACCAGCAGCGTGGACGTCAACGCCCCGCCGCCGGGCGAAGGCCGTACCTAACCTAACGGGGTGATCGGCTTGCTCGCCGCCAGCATGGCCGCCTGGCTGCACCAGCTCACCGCCCTCACCGTCGGCGAGGACATCCTGGCAGGCCATGGCGCGCGCGGCGGCAAGGCCATGATCGCGACCCTGCGATGGCGGCTGATCGCCGTCACGGGCCGGCTGATCCGCCACGCCCGCCGCCTGGTGCTGCGGTTGCCGCCCGGCCACGAGCTCCTTACCGAGGTCCTGGCCAGGCTGCGGGACCTGCCCGCACCGGCCTGACCCGCGTACCCAAAGCCCCCGGCTCGCCGTCCTTGCCCACGGCCTGTCGGACCTGACCTGCAGAAACGCCGCAGACCGCGAACCGGCGCCAGATCCCGGGCGGTCCCGCATGCCCGTGACCAGAAATCCTGGCTATCAAGATCGTTTACGTGGCCCGACAGCAGTTCACCGCGCTATTCGCGAAATCGGGTCTGAGACCCGTCGCAACACTTTCAACAAACGCTGACTGCCTTCTCAACAATCGCCGGCGAGCACATTAACTATGCCAAACATTGGCTTACCTGGCTCTTACCTGAAAGCATTCTGCGGAATATCTCCCGAGTTGCTGAGCCGATCCGGCGAGCCGATCTTGACAAGTACGTCGGAATTTTCGCTGCCTCCTGCAGGCCGTCTACCAGGCATTATCACGGTTTGCACGGCTAAAAGATCTCATCACGATGTGAATCATGAACCGGTGCTGCTTCTCATACGTGAAGGCATGTGACAGACGCTCTTGGTCGGGAGCACACGCCGCCGCCACCATCGGGCCCACCCCGAATGACCCAGCCCATGGCTTGGCGCGGAATGCAGGGGGACATCGCTTCCATGGACCATTCGTGCGCGCATTCCTGTGTTACTGCTGAGCAAGAAGTGGCTCCTGTGGTCACGGCGGCCGATCCCGGGTACCGTCCGGTCTCCGGGTCGCTGGCCATCGCCCCGACCGTCGGGGTGGTCATCCCGGTCAAGAACGAGGCCCGCAACCTGCCCATGGTGCTGCGGTCGGTGCCGGACTGGGTTGACGAGGTCGTGCTGGTGGACGGGCACTCGGCGGACGACACGGTCGCCGTCGCCCGGGCCTGCCGGCCGGGAATCAGGGTGATCACCCAGCCGGGCCGCGGCAAGGGCGACGCCTTACTGGCCGGGTTCGCGGCGTGCAGCACCGACATCATCGTGATGATGGACGGCGACGGCTCGACGCCGGGCGGCGAGATCGTCCGTTTCATCGGCGCGCTGGTTGCCGGGGCCGACTTCGCCAAGGGGTCGCGCTTTGCGAGCAGCGGCGGCAGCGACGACATCACGCTGAGCCGCCGGCTCGGGAACTGGGTGCTCAGCGGGCTGGTCAACCTGGCCTTCGGCACCCAGTACACCGACCTGTGCTACGGCTACAACGCGTTCTGGGCAAAGCACCTGCCCGCGCTCGACCTCGACTGCGACGGGTTCGAGGTGGAGACCGTCATGAACATCCGCGCGGCCAAGGCCGGGCTGTGGGTGCAGGAGATACCCAGCCAGGAATGGCCGCGCGTGCACGGCGAGAGCAACCTGCGCATCTTCGTCGATGGCTGGCGGATCCTGAAGGCGATCGCGGCCGAGGCGGTTCGCGGCCCGGTGCGCCCGGTCCCCAGGCCCGCCGCGGTTAACGGGGCCCGCGGAGAGCAGGCTGCCGTTCCGGGCCTGATCTCCGTGGTCATCTGCGCGCACACGATGAAGCGGTGGTACGAGACGCTGGCCGCCGTGGACTCCGTCCGCAACCAGAGCTTCCCCGGCAAGGAAATCATCGTGGTCGTCGACCACAACCCCGAGCTCTACGCCGCGCTGCGGGCCGAGCTGCCCGACCTCACGGTCGTGGAGAACCAGCAGGAGCAGGGGCTGTCCGGCGGCAAGAACACCGGCGTGGGCCTCGCCAGCGGCGAGGTGGTCGCGTTCCTCGACGACGACGCCGTCGCCGACCCGGACTGGCTGAAGTTCTTCGCCGACTCGTACGCCGACCCGCAGGTCATCGGCGTCGGCGGGCTCACGCTGCCGAACTGGGCCGCGCCCCGGCCGTCCTGGTTCCCCAGGGAATTCGACTGGGTGGTCGGCTGCACCTACCGCGGCATGCCGGAAACCCGCAGCCCGGTCCGCAACCTGCTGGGCGGGAACGCGTCGTTCCGGCGGGAGGCGTTCGAGCTGGCGGGCGGCTTCCAGAACGGCATCGGCCGGTCCGCGGGCAAGCGGCCGCTGGGCTGTGAGGAGACCGAGTTCTGCATCCGGGTCACGCAGAACTCCCCGGAGTCGGTGTTCCTGTTCGACAACCGGGCGGTGATCTCGCACCTGGTGCCGGCCGAGCGCTGCCGGTTCGGCTACTTCCGCGCCCGCTGCTACGCCGAGGGCCTGTCCAAGGCGCTGGTCACGGCCAGCGTCGGGGCCAGCGACGGCCTGGCCTCCGAACGGCGCTACACCACCCGGACGCTGCCCACCGGGGTGATCCGCGGCGTGGCCGACGCGGTGCGCGGCGACTCGTCCGGCATGGGCCGCGCCGGAGCGATCGTGGCGGGCCTGGCCGCCACGGCCGCCGGGTACGCGGCCGGCACGGCCTCGCGGCGGATGCGCGCCGCGCGGTCCCGGGCAAAGCGGCTGCCAGCGGCTACGGCCGCCGGCCGAGGCGACAGGAGATAGCGTTGACACCCCGCCAGCTCCCGCCGCGCGGTCAGCAACGGCCGCTGCCGATCCTGATGTACCACGAGGTCGCGCCGCCGGGCGAGACAACCAGCCGCCTGGCGGTCCGGCCCGACGCCTTGGCCGATCAGCTCGGATACCTGCACGCCCAGGGGTACCGGACGGTCACCGCGGCGGACCTCGCCGCGGCGCTTTCCGGCCGCGGCGAGCTGCCGGACCGGGCCGTCGTGCTGACCTTCGACGACGGGTACGAGGACTTCCACCGCCGGGCCCTGCCGCTGCTGGAGGAGTACGGCTTCACCGCCACGCTGTTCGTGACCACCGGCTGGCTCGAGGACGCCGCGCCGCTCGCCGCAGGGCAGCGGCCCGGGCGGATGCTGAGCTGGAGCCAGGTCGCCGAGGCCAAGGCCGCGGGCGTCGAGATCGCGGCGCACAGCGTGGCGCACCCCCAGCTTGACCAGCTTCCGCCCAGGCGGCTGCACGAGGAGCTGCACGTGAGCAAGGCGCAGCTCGAGGACAGGCTCGGCGCCCCGGTGACCGGCCTGGCGTACCCGTTCGGCTACTCGAACGCACGGGTCCGGCAGGCCGCGCGGGACCTTGGCCACGAATACGCCTGCGCGGTCGGGAACACGATGATGAGCAGCCAGCCGGATCTGTTCGCGCTGCCCCGGCTCACGATCCGGCGGACCACCGGGATGCCGGCCTTCTGCGAGGTCGCCCGCGGCGCCAGCGTGCGGCAGATCTACCTGCAGGACCGGGTGCTGACCAAGGGCTGGGCCGTGGTCCGCCGGACCCGGGCCGCGATGGGCAGTGTTTCGCATGCTGAATGAGACGAGCCGGGCCACGCCGGCACGGCCGGGGCCGCCCGTCCCGGCCGTGCCGCCGGGGGAGCCCGGGCACCCGCCGGTGCTCCAGCCGACCGCCCCGATGAAGCTGCAGGGGCTGCGGCACCAGCTGGCCGACCCGCTGGCCCGCAACGGCTACTCGCTGATCGCCAACAGCGCGGCGACGGGCGCGCTCGGCCTCCTGTACTGGCTGGTGATGGCCCGGCTCTACCCGGCCGCCGCCGTCGGCCGGGCGTCGGCCGCGTACGCGGCGATGAACCTGCTGGCCGGGTTCACCGCGCTGAACTTCAACGGGGCGCTGACCCGCTTCCTGCCGGAAGCCGGCCACTCCACCGTGAAGTTCATCACCCGTGCCTACGCGGTGAGCGCGCTGACTTCGATAGGCCTGGGGTTCCTGTTCCTGGTGACGATCCGGCGGTGGGGACCGTCCTACGCCGAGCTCGGCCACCCCATAGCCGGGCTGATCTTCGTCGGCTGCGTGCTGGTGTGGGCGGTCTTCACCTTGCAGGACGGCGTGCTGGTCGGGCTGCGCAACGCGTTCTGGGTGTTCGTGGAGAACGCCGCGTTCGGCGCCGTCAAGCTCGTCCTGCTGGTGCTGCTGGTGACCACGCTGCCGGACCACATCGGGATCTACGTGTCCTGGATGCTCCCCGCCGTCATCGCGCTGCCGCTGGTCAACGCGCTGATCTTCGGCAACCTGGTGCCGCTGCACATCAAGCTGACCCGCGACCTGCGGCCGCCGACCGTCCGCCAGATCGGCCAGTTCCTGGCCGGTGACTACACCGGGGCGCTGTGCGTGCTGGCCACCGGCAGCCTCATCCCGGTCCTGGTCGCGTCGCGCATCGCGGTCCAGGCGACCGCCTACTTCTACATGGCGTGGACGGTCGCATCGATCGTGGACACGATCGGCCTGTCCATGGGCATGTCGCTGACCGTCGAGGGCTCGTTCAACGCCGCGAGGGTCGCGGTCCACTGCCGGCGCGCGCTCGCCAAGCTCGCCACGATCCTGCTGCCGTGCGCGGCGCTGCTGGCGGTGGCCGCGCCGTGGGGGCTGCGGCTGTTCGGGCCGGCCTACGCCCAGTACGGCACTCCGGTGCTGCGGCTGCTCGCGATCGCCACGGTGCCCAGGGCGGCGACCGAGCTGTACCTCGGCGCGCTGCGCGCGCAGAGCCGGACCACGCTGGTGGCGGTCATCCAGGCGGCCCGCGCGGTCCTCATGCTGGGGCTCACCGTCGTCCTGGTCGGCCGGGTCGGCACCCTCGGAGCGGGCGTCGCGGTGGCCGCGGCCCAGGGGGTCATCGCCGTGTCGATCGCGTTCGGCCTGTGGCGCGTGCTGACCGCCGACCGGGAGCGCGCCGTGCCCGCCGGCGGCGCGGGCACCATCCCGGGCGAGGACTTCCGCGAGTTCGACGGCGAGTTCGACGGCGAGGACGAGTACGAGGACGAGTACGGCCACGCTGACGGCGACGCACCCGCCAGTGACGGCACGGTAGTTTTGTCGCGGCTCGGCCGGCGCCGCTCGCCGCTGCCCGGCTGGGCTCCGGAGGCAGGCGTCGCGGTGACGGCCGTTGCGGGCCTGGCGCTGTTCTTCACGGCGTTGCGCAGGGTCAGCCTGGCCGGGGTGAACGGGCTCGGCCTGATCTCGGTGCTGCCCGCCACCGCGCTGGCCGGGGTGACGCTGGTCGCGCTCGCGTTCATGGCGGGCATCAGCCTGCGCGGCCCGCGCCGCCTGCTGCTCGGCGCGATCCTGGCCGGGCTCGTCGTCTGCCTGGACGGGGTCACCGCGTTCGTCGAGACGGAGCCGCGGTTCCCGACCGCGTACCAGATCGCCGGGTTCGTCAACTACGTCGCCGTCACCGGGCACTCCGCGCCCGGCCTGGCCGCGTACTTCAGCTGGCCGGGCTTTTTCGCGCTGGTGTCGTTCGTCACCGGCGCGGCGGGAACGCACGGCATGCTGACCCTGCTCAAGGTCTGGCCGATGGCCATCGACCTGCTCTGCCTGCCGCCGCTGTTCCTGCTCACCCGCAACCTGCGGATCTCGTGGCGGGCGCGGTGGATGGCCGGGTTCCTGTTCACGGTCGGCAACTGGGTCGGCCAGGACTACTTCTCCCCGCAGTCGTTCAACTTCCTGCTGTACCTGGTGTTCGTCGCGATCCTGGTCAACTGGTTCGCCCAGCCGGCCGGCGGCCAGCCACCGCGCGTGGCGCGGGCCCCCAGGTGGCGCACGCTGCGCGGCGTGCACCGCCGCCTGTTCGGCGAGGTCCGGCCGGGCGAGCTGCGGCCCCGGCCGGCCAGCACCGGGGAGAAGGCGTTCCTGCTCGCGCTGCTGGTCGCGCTGTTCACGGTCTCCACGATGAGCCACCAGCTCACGCCGTTCTTCATGCTCGGCGCGTGCGTAGCGCTGATCCTGGTCCGCCGCTGCAACCTAACCGGCCTGCCGGTGCTGCTCGGCGTGATCCTGGTCGGCTGGGTCAGCTTCGCCGCCGTCGGCTACTGGACCGGCCATCTCGGCACCATCTTCGGCCCGATCGGCGACCTGCTCGCGAACCTCTTCGGCAGCGTCAACGGGCGGATCAACGGCACCGCGCCGGGCCATGTGCTCGCGCTGCACGCCCGGGTCGCCGTGGCCGGGGTGATCGTCGGGCTGGCCGCGGCAGGGCTGTTGCGCCGCAGGCGGCTCGGCCTCGACGACCGCGTGCTGCTGGCGCTGCTGTGCATGCCCGTGTTCGCGTTCGGGCTGCAGAGCTACGGCGGCGAGATAGCGCTGCGGATCTACCTGTTCATGCTCCCGGCAGCGTCGGTGCTCGGCGCGTGCCTGCTGTTCCCGCTGCGGGTGTTCGCCCGGCCCAACTGGCGCGTGCTGACCGCGCTGGCCGGCTGCGCGGTGGTCCTCCCGGCCGCGTTCTTCCTCGCGCGGTACGGCAACGAGGCCTACGAGCAGATACCGCCCGGCGAGCTGACGGCCGCCAACTGGGTGTACGCGCACGACGCACACGGAGTGCGGCTGCTGTGGCTGAGCACGGACCCGGCGACCGACAACACCCCGGAGATGCCGTGGTCCTACGAGGACCTGACCAAGGTCGACTACGTCCCGGTGCTCGCCCCGGCAAACCCGGTCCAGGTGCGGAGCCTGGTCGCCGACCTGCGCAGCGACGGGCCCGGGTCGTACCTGATCTCGGCGCAGACCCAGGTCGCCGCGCTGCAGGAGACCGCGAGCTACGCCACGGACTGGGGCAGCCGGTTCAACGCCGAGATGGCCGCGGCACCGGGGGTGCGGGTCGCGTTCTCCGACGCCACCGCGGTCATCTACACCCTGCGCTGGCCCCCGGGCGCGCGGGAGAAGCCGCTGCCCGCAAGCACCCCCGCCACCCCAGCGCACAACCTGGGCTGGGGCTGGACCGGGCCGGTCGCGCTGTGGCTGCTGCTGGGCGTGCTCGCGGTGCGCGAGCTCACCAGGGTCTACCGCCCGGGCTCGCGCACGATCCGCGTGCTCACGCTCTGCTCCTGGCCGCTGCTCGCCTTTTTCGCCGAGGTTGTCGTGCTGCGATTCGTGGTGATGACGTGATGATCCCCAGTGACTGGAACACCGGACCGCAGGTGCCCGCCGGGCCGGACTGCGCCGAGCTGATCGCCGCCCAGGCCAGGTCGCGGCCGGACGAGGTCGCGGTGAGCTGCGAGGGCGCCCGGCTGAGCTACCGGCAGCTCAACGGCCGCGCCAACCAGCTCGCGCGCTACCTGCGGGAGGCGGGCGTGCGACCGGAGGTTCCGGTCGGCGTGTGCCTGGAACGCGGTCCGGGCCAGCTGGTCGCGCTGCTCGGCGTGCTCAGGTCCGGCGGCGGGTACGTGCCGCTCGATCCCGGCGCGCCCGCCGAGCGGATCCGGCATGTCGTGGCCGACACCGGCATGCCGCTGCTGCTGACCTCGCGCGGGCTGGAACCAGCGCTGGCGGCGGCGGGCGCGCGGACGGTGAGCCTGGACCGGGCCGCCGGCCAGATCGCCCGGCACAGCGAGGCCGGCCTGGGCGGCAAGCCATCGCCGGATCAGCTCGGCTACGTCATCTACACCTCCGGCTCCACCGGCCGGCCCAAGGGCGTCGCGGTGGAACGGGCCGTGATCTCCGGGCACACCCGCGCGATGATCGCCGAGTACCGGCTGCGGCCCGAGGACCGGGTGCTGCAGTTCAGCCAGTTCAGCTTCGACGCCTCGGTGGAGCAGATCCTGTCCGCGCTGGCGGCCGGGGCCCGGCTGGTCATGCGCGGCCCGGAGATATGGTCGCCGCGCCAGCTACTGGACGAGCTGCGCCGCGAGCAGGTCACGGTCATCAACCTGCCCCCCGCGTACTGGCACCAGGCGGTGCGCGAGTGGGCGCGGGCGCCGCACGATCTGGCGGGTACCAGGCTGCGGCTCGCGATCGTGGGCGGGGACCGGCTGGAGCCGCGGGCGGTCGCGCAGTGGCGGGAACTGGGCCTGCCCGGGGTCCGGCTGCTGAACGCCTACGGACCGACCGAGACGACGATCACGGCGACGCTGGGCGAGGCGGGGCAGGAGCGGGATGTGATCACGATCGGCCGGCCGCTGGCCGGGCGCACCGTGTACATCCTCGACGGCCATGGCGCCCCGGTGCCCGTGGGGGTGCCGGGCGAGCTGCACATCGGCGGGCCGCTGCTGGCGCGCGGGTACCTGAACCAGCCGGAGCTGACCGCGGAGCGGTTCGTCGGCGACCCGTTCGGGCCACCGGGCGGGCGGATGTACCGGACCGGGGACCTGGCTCGCTGGCTGCCGGACGGGCGCATCGTCTGCGCCGGGCGGCAGGACCAGCAGGTCAAGATCCGCGGCTACCGGATCGAGCTCGGCGAGGTCGAGGCCGCGCTCGGTGAGCACCCGGCGGTCGGCGAGGCGGTCGTGGCCACGCAGGGCGACGGCGCGGCAAAGGAGCTGGTCGCGTTCGTGGTGACGACCGCGCCCGGGCCGCTGCCAGAGGCGGACCTGCGGCGGCACCTGCGGGAGCGGCTGCCCGGTTACATGCAGCCGGCCGTGATCGTGCGGCTCGACCGGATGCCGCGGCTGGCCAGCGGGAAGCCGGACCGGCGCGCGCTGCCGGAGGTCCCCCGGGCCGGCCGGGTGCCGTCGGACGGCTACGTGGCGCCGCGGCGGCCGGCCGAGCAGCGGCTCGCCGCGATCTGGGAAGAGCTGCTCGACGTGCGGCCGGTCGGCATCGGGGACAACTTCTTCGACCTTGGCGGCAACTCGCTGCTGGCCGCGCAGCTCGTCGGCCGGATCGAGCAGGCGTACGGCACCCGGGTGCCGCTCGCCGAGCTGCTGGACCGGCCGACGATCGAGCAGCTCGCGGCGAAGCTTGCCGGCCCGGAGCCCGCGCCGCGTGCTGGGCAGGCCGGCGGGAGCCGGGTGCTGGCGGTGCAGCCGGAGGGCAGCCGGCCGCCGTTCTTCTTCCTGCACGGGTTCTGGACCGGCGAGGCGTTCTACTGCTTCACCCTGGCCCGCGCCTGCGGGCCGGATCAGCCCTTCTACGCGATCGAGCCCTGCACGTTCCGGGCGCCGGACGGGGCGCCGCCGCTGGAGGCGATCGCCCGGGCGCACGTCGACGCGATGCGGGAGGTGCAGCCCAGCGGGCCGTACCGGCTCGGCGGGTACTGCAACGGCGGGCTGCTGGCCTACGAGATGGCCCGCCAGCTCGAGCGGGACGGCGAGCGGGTCGCGTTCCTCGGGCTGGTCAGCCCCTCGGCGCCGGCCCAGTCCAGCCTGCTGCGCGCGGTCTGCGAGCGGGCGGCGCGGCGCGGCGGCGC
>JASHOI010000092.1 GCA_030041195.1 Streptosporangiaceae bacterium
TGGGACGCGCTCGGGTCCTGGCACCTGATCGCGGCCGCGCCGCCGGACCTGAGCGTCGCCGACGTGCACCCGGGGGCCGAGGTGCTGGCGCGGCGGTCCCGGCCGGACCTCATGATCACCGCGCGGACCGTGCTCGACCACGGCGGTGACATCGCCCGGGCAGCAGCTGAGCTGCACATCCACCGCACCACGCTGTACTACCGGCTGGACCGCATCGAGGCGCTGACCGGCGTCAACCTCAAGACCAGCCCGCAGCGCGACGCCCTGCACATGGCCCTGCGGCTGGCCGCCTACCGCCGCGCCGCCGCCCCGTAATCACACCGAACCGGCGTCTGTTTAGTTATCGATGTACCGATGGGCTTGTTCTATTAGGCCCTCTGGTACATCGACGCGCGCGCTGCGCTGGTCATCCGGGGAACTGTTCGACAAATGTCGGAAAAGAGCGGGGGTTCTTCCGCGCCGGGGCCGAAGTTTCGGCCGGGGTGCGCGCCTAGCGTCGTGCACGGAGGAGCCCGATGAGCACGAACAGCACGGACGTGATCGTGATCGGGGCCGGCGTGATCGGCGCGAGCTGTGCCTACCATCTCGCCCTGGCCGGCCGCAGCGTCATGGTGGCCGAGGCCTTCGGCGGGCCGGCCGAGGGGAGCACCGGCCGGTCGTTCGCCTCGATCCGGTCGCAGTGGGCGGACCCGCTGAACATCGAGATGTCCTGGCGCAGCGTGCGGGTGTTCCGCTCGTTCCCCGCCAGCCACGGCATCGACGTGGGCTACCGGCCCACGGGCTACCTGCTGCTGGTACCGGACGCGCAGTGGCAGGCGCAGCTCGAAGCCGTCGGCCTGCAGCGCGCGCACGGAATCCCGGTCGACGTGCTGGACACCCAGCAGGCCGCGCGGATAACCCCGTTCGCGCCGGACGGCATCGCGGGCGCGACCTGGGGCCCGGCCGACGGCGTGGTCGACCCGCACCTGGTGACCCGCGCCTACCTGGACCTGGCGCGGGCCGCCGGTGCTCAGGTCAGGTACCGCTGCCGGATCCGCCGGATCGAGCCCGCCGCCGACACCGGCTGGGAGGTGACCGCGGGCACGGGGCCCGCCTGGCGCGCCGAGTACGTGGTGAACGCGGCCGGCGGGTGGGCGGGCGAGGTGGCCGCGCTGGCCGGGCTGACCGTCCCGGTGGTGCACTCCCGGCGCAACATCTACGCCACCGCCCCCGGCGCGCTGCCGGAGCCGCTGCCGATGACCATCGACCTCGGCACCGGCGTGTTCGTGCGCTCCGAGGGCCAGCGGCTGCTGTTCGGCGCCGCCCGGCCGGACCAGCCGGACGGCTACGACCTCGGCGTCGACTGGCCGTGGATGGAGTCGGCGCTCGAGCTCGGCGCCGCCCGGTTCCCGTGGCTGGCCGACCTGCCGCTGGACCGGTCCGGCTGCTGGGCCGGAACCTACGAGAACACCCCGGACCGGCACGGCATCCTCGGCCCGGATCCGGCGGCGCCGACCTGGATCAACGCCTGCGGGTTCTCCGGGCACGGGCTGATGCAGGCGCCGGAGATCGGGCGGCTGGTCGCCGAGCAGATCGGGACCGGCGCCATCAGCAGCATCGACACCAGTGCCCTGCGGCTGGACCGGTTCACCGCCGCGAACGCCAGCGACCGGGTCGGGCTGGTGTTCTGACCGGAGGGAGGACCTATGTACCCGACGTTGCAAACCGACCCCAAGCGCACGGGGTGGATCGAGACGACAGCCGCCGAGCTGAGCAGCTTCGGCGAAAGGCACCGCGAGGAACTCGACGACGCCAACCGCCACAAGCGCTTCCCCCGCGAGCTGTACCGCGAGCTCGGCAAGCTCGGCTACCTCGGCCCGCTCGTTCCGCCCGAATACGGCGGGCTCGGCGGCGGCGTCCCCGAGTACGTCGTGATCAGCGAGGAGGTCGGCCGGCACGGCCTGGTGTCCGGGCAGATCGCGGCGCAGGGCCAGCGCTGGCTGCTCGACTGGGGCACCGGTGAGCAGAAGGACCGGTGGCTGCGCGGCATCGCGACCGGCGAGGCGGTGTTCTCCGAGTCGATCAGCGAGGTGAACGCGGGCTCGTCGTTCAAGGGCATGGAGTCGACCGCGACCAGGGACCGCGGCGACTGGCTGCTCAGCGGCGCCAAGACGCACGTGAACCTCGGCGCCGACTGCGACGTGACGCTGTTCTACGCCAACGCCGAGGAGGGGCTGACCAGCTTCCTCGTGGACATGACGCTGCCCGGGATCGAGACCGCGGTGACCGACCCGGTGGGGCTGCGGCTGATCCGCACCGCCGACGTGATCTTCGACCGGGTGCGGGTGCCGGACGCGGCGCTGCTCGGGCCGCCCGGCGGCGGGCTGCAGACGTTCCTGTCCACGTTCAACATCAGCCGTCTCGGCAACGCCTCTGAGCTGATCGGCCTCGGTCGGCGCTCGCTGGAGCTCGGGCTGCGCTACGCGTCGCAGCGGCAGGTCGGCGACGGAAAGGTCACCGACTTCCAGGGCATCCAGTGGCTGGTCGCCGACGCGTGGACCGCGCTGCAGGCGGCGTCGCTGGCCCGCGACGACGCCGCGGTCGCGCACGAACGCGGCGAGGACATCGCGCTGCGCACCACCACGGCCAAGCACCTGGCGATCACCGCGGCCGAGCAGGCCAGCGATGCCGCGTACAGCCTGACCGGCGGGCACGGGCTCTACTTCGGCGAGCCGTACACCGACATCGCTGGCGACATCAAGGTGCTCAAGGTGGCCGGCGGCTCCGCGGAGATCATGCGCAACTACATCGCCCGCCGGGTGCTCAAGGACCCCGGACACGAGGGCCTGGCATGAACCTCGCCCAGGCGATCACGGAGCAGTCCGAGGCCCGGCCCGGGCTGCGCCTGGGCACCGTCGATGACCAGCTGGAACTCGCCGACGCGGTGACCCTGGCCGCCGCGCGGGCCCGCGCGCTGCTCGACGGCGGGCTGCGCCCCGGGCAGCGGGTCGCGCTGGTCGCGCCCACCTCGACCGACTACCTGCTGACGTGGCTGGCCTGCCTGCTGGCCGGCACCCCGGTCGCGCTGGTCAACCCCAGCTACCCAGCCGAGCTGACCGGCCGGATGCTCGCGCCGCTCGCGCCCGACCTGGTCCTGGGCCCCGGCGAGATCGCGCTGGCCAGGACCGCCGGGCGGGCCGACCCGCAGGGCCTGCCGGGGCTCGGCGCCGGCGCGTTCGCCGTGGCGTGCTACATGCACACCTCGGGCACCACCGGCCTGCCCAAGTTCTGCGCGCAGACCCACGACTACTTCGCCAGGCTGGCCGCCGCCATGGCCGGGGCCCTGGACCTGCGCCCCGGCGACCGGGTGCTCGCGCCGCTGCCGCTGTTCCACATCAACCCCATGGGCTACGGCGTCATCACCTCGCTGCTCACCGGCGCGGACGCGCTCACCACGGCGAGGTTCTCGGCCAGCGGGTTCTGGCCCGCGGTGACCGCCGAGCGGGTAACCGTGCTGATCCTGCACGCCCCGCCGGTGCAGATCCTCAAGCGCGCCACGTCGGCGCGCGACGCCGCCGGGCACCGGGTGCGCACGATGTTCTACGCCGACGCCGAGTTCCTGGCCCGGTTCGGCATCCCCGCCGCGGTATCCGGCTACGGCTCCACCGAGGCGGGCGGGATATCGCACCTGACCCGGTGGGCCGCTGGCGGCGGCGTCCCGGCCGACGCCAGCCGGCACGGCGGGCCCGGCCGGGCCGACATCGAGTGGCGGCTCGACCCGGACGGCCTGATCTTCGTGCGCGAGCGCGAGCGCGCCGCGCTGTTCGACGGCTACGTCACCGCGTCCGGGCTCGACCCGGCGCGCGACGCCGGCGGCTGGTTCGGCACCGGCGATCTGGGCCGCGCCGACGGCGACGACTACCTGGTCTTCCTCGAGCGCGCCGCCGAGTCGATCAGGGTCAAGGGCGAGTTCGTGCCGATCCCGTTCGTGGAGGATCACCTCGCCGCGGTCCCCGGCCTGGCCGACCACGCGGTCTGGAAGCGCAAGGGCGGCCTGGTCGACGACGAGGTCGTGCTGTACGCGGTCGGTGACCCGCTGCCGCTCGACCAGCTGCGGACGCGGATCGCGGACCTGCCCGCGTTCATGCGGCCGGTGGCCGTCGCCAGGGTCGGCGCGCTGCCGCGGGACGCCGCCGCCGGGAAGGTGCAGCGCCGCCTGCTCGCCGACCAGCCGGTCCTCGACTGGGTCGAACTCTCATGACCAGCCTTAACGTGACGCCAGCCCCCGATTGGGCGTACGGCATGGCCGATCTGCACGCGCATGCGTCACCCAGCCTGCTGCCGAGGCATGGCGACGACCGCGCCACGGTCGCCGCGGAGCGCGCGGTGGGCTTCAGCACCGTGGTGCTCAAGGCCCACGAGGGCAGCACCGTCGAGCGCGCCACGGCGGTGGGCGGCGACACGTTCGGGGGGGTCGTCCTGAACAGCCCGGTCGGCGGGGCGAACCCGGACGCGGTGCAGGTGGCGGCGCGGCTCGGCGGGCGGGTGGTGTGGATGCCGACGGTGTCGGCGCGGACCCACAAGGCGGGCGCTGCGTCCCCGGAGCTCGCGGTGCACCGCGGGTTCGAGCTCGGGCTGGTCGAGGTGATCACCGAGGGGCGGCTGCGGCCGGAGTGGCTCGACGTGCTCGACGTGGTGGCCGGGCACGACCTGCTGCTGGCCAGCGGGCATCTTGCCGCGGCGGAGACCGTGACGCTGTTCACCGAGGCCCGGCGCCGCGGAGTGCGGCGGCTGCTGGTCAACCACCCGATGATGGCGTTCCTGGGCTGGAACGACGACGCCGCGGCCGCGCTGCGCGGCCTCGGCGCGTACCTGGAGCTCGGCATCCTGCCGGACCTGCTCGGCGGGCCGGGCCGGTCCAGCCTCGCCCTCACCGCCGGCTACCCGGCGTCGCTGCTGGCGTTCGGCGGCGACCTCGGTCACGCCGCGCACGACCCGCCAGCGGTGGCCGTCGCCCCGTGGCTGCACGCGCTGGAGCGCCGCGTCGGCGCGGCCCGGGCCGCCGCGATCATGACCACCCAGACCCGAGACCTGCTGCTGCCATGAGGGGGGATAGGTGGTGAGCACGGTCGCGCTGCTGCCGGGGGACGGAATCGGCGCCGAGGTCCTCGAGGGCCCGGTGGCGTTCCTGCGCGGGCTGGAACGCGACGGCGCGCCGGTCCGGGTGACCGGGCCATGGCCGTACGGGACCACCGGGTGGATGCAGACCGGCTCGATCCTGCCCGCGCAGACGGTCGCCGCGTGCCGGGACGCCGACGTGATCCTCTCCGGTGCGGTCGGCACGCACCCCGGCGTCACCGCCGAGCAGTGCCCGAACCCCGAGGCCGCGCTCATCGAGCTGCGGCACGTCTTCGACCTGCGGATCAGCGTGCGCACCGTGTGCGTCCCCGGGGCGCGGGACGTGACGATCGTGCGCAACATCACCGGGGGAGCGTACGCGGGCCCGGGCCGGCACACCGAGAGCGACGGGACCGGCCCGGCCGAGGACCTGCTGGTGCTCGAGCCCGCCCGGGTGCAGGAGGTGTTCGACATCGCGGTCGGCTACGCGAGGGCGGGCAACGGCGGCCGGGTGATCAGCGTGGACAAGGCCAGTGTGTTCGCCACGTCCCGGCTGTGGCGGCGGATCGCGCACGCGACGGCCGCGGCCTCGGGGATCGCGATCGCCGACGTGAACGTCGACCGGGCCGCCTACGAGCTGGTCGCGCGCGCCGACCTGCCCTCGGTGATCGTCACCGAGGGGATCTTCGGCGACATCCTGTCCGACGTGGTGTGCGCCAGGGCGGGCTCGCCCGCGCTGTGCGGATCGGCGACGATCAACCCCGACCGCAGGTTCGGGCACGGCGCCACCGCGCTGTTCGAGCCCGCGCACGGCTCGTCGCCGCACCGCACCGGGAGCCGGAGGTCGAACCCGGCCGGCGCCTGGCTGGCCCTGGCCGACCTGCTCGCCTGGTGCCCGGATCTGGCCGGGCTCGGCCTGCACGCCGTGGTCCGCCGCGGGCTCGACGGGGTGCTCGCGGGCGGCCCGCCGACCTACGACCTGGCCCCGGCCGGGGCCGAGACCATCGGCCTCGACGAGTTCAACGCCCGGGTGCTCGACGCGATGACCCTGGAGGCGCCCCGATGACCACGCCGTTCCGCGAACTGCACCACGTCTGCATCGTCGTCCGCGACATCGAGACCAGCGTCGCGTTCTACGAATCGATCGGGATCGGGCCGTGGCAGGATTACCCGCCGCTCACCGAGTACACCCGGCTCACGGTGCCGAACCCGGACGCGTTCTACGCGCTGAAGTACAAGCTCGCCAACGTCGGCGGCGTGCAGCTGCAGCTCTGCCAGCCGCCGGAACTCGACTGCCCGCAACGGCGTTTCCTCGACACGCGCGGCGAGGGCGTTTTCCATATCGGCTTCGAGTCCGACCTCGATGAAGCCGCCGCGGCCGCGGCGGGCCTCGGCCTGAACGTGCTGGCACGCGGGCAGCGGGACAACGGCTCGGGATTCATCTACTTCGATACCGCCGACGAGGCCGGGGTCGTGCTGCTGGCCCGCAAGACCGCCAGGTAGCGCGCGCTCTCTGCTGCGATACTAGGGCGATGCCCGAGACCGTCATCCCCATGTCGACCACGGACAGCCTCCTGGAAGCGCAGCACCAGGGTCACGTGATAAATCGCGCGTGCATATTGACAAGTCGTGACCATCCCAATCCGGGATCGGCCAGGGACGGGCTCGCCGAGTGGGCGCATAAAAATAACTTCGACGCGGTGGTCGGCGTCCGTTTCGTGGCCACCGCCGAGGTGCTCACGCCGGCCGAGATAACCACCGAAGTCAAATGGGCGGCCTACGGGACGGCGATCGGCTGGTAGCCGCCGGATGGCTCGGCCCACGCGGGGAGCGCCGACGTTGGCCCAGGTCTGACCGATGCCCGACGCCGAGTGCCTGGTCTAGCGGTCTAGACGACGACAGTGTCGTGGCTTTCTAGAGATAGCATTGTGGTTGATCTCAGGAAGTATTCAGCGGGTATAGCGACAATGATCCCTAATACATGAAAGGCAGCGATAGCGGTCGCACGGGTGTAAACCGATTCCTGTTCCAGAGCGTCGAGCTAATGTGATGTCGCCAGAGTCCGGCACTCGTTAGCGATGACGAGCCCGGACACCCGCGCCCTGGCGACCCGCATGTGGGGGGTGCGCGATGCGCCTTGTTGTCTGCGATGCCAACCGGATCCTGTGTGAGGCGCTCGCCGCCGCACTGGAGGCCTGCGGTCATCAGGTGTTAGCGGTCACGACGACCGCCGATGACTGCATAGAGGCGGTCTCCAGATGCCGGCCCGACGTCTGCGAGCTGGACCTTCATTTACCCGATCCGGAAGACGGCCTGCAGGCCATACGCGAGATCCGCTGCCGCTGCCCCGGCACGGCGGTGCTGGTCATCTCGGACCTGAAGGACCCGGGCATATGGAAGCAGGTCCGCGGGCTCGGGGTGGCTGGGCTTGTCGGCAAGGACCGCAGCGTCAGCCAGATCGCCGACGCGCTGCACGCGATCGGCGGCGGCAAGCCGGTGTTCGACCCGGCGCCGGCGCAGGAGCCACCGGCCTGCGCAGCGGTGCCAATCCTGCTCACCCCCAGGGAAGCCGAAGTGCTGCGGCGGCTCGTTGTCGGCCAAGACACCCGGCAGATGGCTCGCGAGATGGACATCGCGATCAGCACCCTGCGGACCTACGTCAGGAATCTGCTGGCCAAGCTCGGGGCGCACAGCAGGCTCGAGGCCGCGGCCGTTGCCAGCAGGGCTGACCTGGCCGTCGAGTGCTCCGCCAAGGGAGAGCTGCTCGGCGTGGGCCAGCAGGGATTCCCCCATTCGGCGTAGCGGCACCACGGCAAGCTGGGGTTTTGCCGCCCCTGGCGGTACGGAAGGCTGTCCGGCATGGCGGTCAGGCTGCTCATCCTCGTAAAGGAACGGGCCTTCGCCGACGCCCTGTCCACCCGGCTGGAAGCCGAGCAGGACGTGGAGATCGTGGCGGCGCTGCACACCAGGCAGCCGTCGCCGAACCTGTTCACGGGCAGCCGGGCGAACGTGCTGCTGATAGATGCGGATCTGCCCGATGACGCCGCGTTACACCTGTGCGAGCAACTGTCCCAGCGCGGCGAGGCGCCCTCGGTGATCCTGCTCAGCCAAGCCTCGGACCCGCGGTCGATCGTGCGGGCCGTGGGCGCGGGCGCCGTCGGCTGGGTGCGCAAGGACGAGTCGCTCAGCCGCCTGATCGATGTGATCCGCGGCGCGGCCAGAAGCGAGACGTGGCTGCCGCCCAGCGAGACCGGGGAGGTGCTGCGGCTGCTGCTGCGCGGCCCCGACTCGGAACCGGAGGAGGGCGCCCGGGCGCTGGCCGTGCTGACCCCGCGCGAGCGGGAGGTGCTGGCCTGCCTCGCCGAGGGTACGCCGCGCCGCGAGCTGGCCGGTCACCTGCATATGTCGCCCAACACGGTCCGGACTCACGTGCAGAACATCATGAATAAGCTCGGCGTGCACTCGATCCTCGAGGCCGTCGCGCTCACGCGCTCGCACCTTGCCGGTCATCCCGCCCCGGCACCCCAGTGGCGGAACCCTGGCGCCGCGGGGCCGTCGCTCACGCTCGTGCGCCGGAGATCGCGATGAGCCCGGCGGGGCCGGGCGTTCCGTTCACCGACCTGGGCGCGATGACCCGTGAGGTCCGCGCCGCCGTCGAGCAGGGCTGGTCGGGCCTGCTCGACTCGAGCCGGTTCGTGGGCGCTGCCGCGGTCGAGGGCTTCGAGCGCGCGTGGGCGTCGTACTGCGGCGTGCCGTACGCGGCCGGCGTGGGCAACGGGACCGATGCCTTGCTGCTGGCCCTCCGGGCGCTGGGGATCGGCGCCGGTGACGAGGTTGTCGTGCCCGGCAACACGTTCATCGCGTCGGCCGAAGCGGTCGTCCTCGCCGGGGCAACGCCGGTCTTCACCGATGTGAGTCCCGATACGCTGCTGCTCACCCCCGGCCAGCTCGAAGCGGCCATCACCCCCCGCACCGCTGCGGTGATCGTCGTTCATCTTTACGGCCAGATGCCCGACATGGACGCGTTGAGCCGCTGTGCCGACCGGGCAGGCATCGCGCTCATCGAGGACGCGGCGCAGGCGCACGGCGCGAGCTGGCGCGGCCGCCCAGCCGGGTCGATCGGCCGAGCGGGCTGCTTCAGCTTCTACCCGGCGAAGAACCTGGGCGCCTTCGGCGACGCGGGTGCCGTGGTCACCGCGGACGGGGCGCTGGCGGATCGGGTCACGAGCATGCGCGACCACGGCCGTGGCCGGTCCCGCTACGATCACGAGCTGATCGGCACCAACAGCAGGCTCGACGCGCTGCAGGCCGTGGTGCTGGCCGCGAAACTATCCAGGCTTGATGCCTGGACCGAGGCGCGCCGGTCAATTGCCGCTCGGTACCGTGCCGCGTTCGGTGACGGGCCCGCCCGCATGGTCGCGGAGGAGCCGGGGTCGCTGGGCGCTTACCACCTGGCCGTCGTCCGGGTGCCGGACCGCGCCGCAGTTCAGCGGCAGCTCGCCGCGGCGGGGATCGAGACCCAGGTGCACTATCCGACCCCGTGCCACCGGCACCCCCCGTACCGGGGGTTCACAACGCGCCCGCTGCCGGTCGCCGAGGAGTGCTCCGGCCAGATCCTCTCGCTGCCGATGTTCCCGCACCTGACTGACGACCAGGTAAGCCGGGTGTGCGACGCGGTCCGGGGCGCGCTGGGAACAAGGGAACCGATCCCGGCCTGACGCGAAACTGCATTTTCGCATGACCGCCGCCTCATATCTTTTTTCGCGCCCCGAAAATTGTGAGAAAGCAGCTACGGTGACTTCCGCCCCCACAATGTGCGGCATGCCAATACGTCAAATGGAGGCTGTGACCAGCAACGGCCCCGGGCTAGGTTCGGTGAGTGTTGGAGGGCCGGGAATTTCACAGCCAGCCTGCGCGCGAGTTCCCGCTATTCAGTGCGCGGCAGAAAACGGGGATCTCGTGACGGATCTTTCGGAAAGACGGGTATCGCGGCACCGGCACCAGCGGCTCGCGCCCAGCCGAGGCCGCGAAGCGGCGATACGCGCGCTGGACATCGCGGTGTCGCTGGTCGCGATCCTGGCCGCGGCTCCGCTGCTGGCGGTGCTGTGGCTGCTGGTGCGGGCCACCTCGCCCGGTTCCGGACTGTTCCGCCAGGAGCGGCTCGGCCGCAACCTGCGGCCGTTCACGATGCTGAAGCTGCGCAGCATGTACATCAGCGAGAGCGACCAGATCCATCGGGAGTGCATCGCGGGGCTGGTCTCCGGCGAGCGCGGGGCCGGATCGCGCGGGCTGTTCAAGCTGGAGACGGATCCCCGGGTCACGCCGGTGGGGGCATGGCTGCGCCGGACCAGCCTGGACGAGCTGCCGCAGCTGTTCAACGTGCTCAAGGGGGACATGTCGCTGGTCGGACCGCGCCCGGCGCTGTCGTGGGAGGCGGAGATGTGGCCCCCCGTTTACCCGGAGTACAAGCGCCGGTTCGACGTCAGGCCCGGCATGACCGGGCTGTGGCAGGTGAGCGGCCGCAGCAAGCTGCCGGTGCAGCAGTCGCTCGAGCTTGACACCGAGTACGTCCGGCGGCGGAGCTTCGTTCTTGACCTGATGATCCTCGCCCGCACGCTGCCGGCCCTGTTCCGGGGCGGTGCGTCGTGACGTCCGGCAGGCACGGGCGCGCCTCAGGCTTCCGCGGCCTGCAGCAGACCGGCGGACTCGGCGTACCTCTCGCCGGTCTGCGGGCAACGCCAGGTACCGTCGCGCTGCTGAACCAGCCGCACCCCGGCGTGGCCGACCCACCCGATGCGTCGTGCGGGCACGCCGGCGAGCAGCCCGAAGTCGGGCACGTCTCTGGTAATCACGGCGCCCGCGGCGACCAGTGCCCAGCGGCCGATCTGGCAGCCCGCCACGACGACGGCCCGCGCGCCGAGCGAGGCGCCCTCGCGCACGATCACACCCTGCGCGTCCCAGTCCTCCGGCCGCTTGAGCCTGCCCGCCACGTCGACCGCGCGCGGAAACACGTCGTTGGTGAGGACGACGGCCGGGCCGATAAACACGCCGTCTTCCAACCGGGCGGGCTCATAAACGAGCGCGTAATTCTGCAGCTTAACGTTGTCGCCGATAATCACACCGGGGCCAACATACGCGCCTCGCCCGACGATGCAGTTACGCCCCAGGCGCGCGTGCTCCCGTATCTGCGCCAGGTGCCACACCCGAGTACCGCTGCCGAGCACCGCGCTGTCGTCGACATCGGCTGTGGGCTGGACTTGCGAATCAAGCCGGTCCATACCGGTGGTCACCTTTCGATCCTCACGCATTATTGGCGGTGGTCGCCATCAACCATTCAAGCCCATGGACGGAGCCATGTCTGACACCGATGTCGCTATCGTCGGCGCCGGGCCGTACGGCCTGGCCGCTGCCGCGCACCTGCGTCGAGCCGGAACCGATGTGGTGTTGCTCGGCGACCCGATGTCGTTCTGGAAGAGCATGCCATCCGGCATGCTGCTGAGGTCGAACTGGACCGCGACGTGTATCGCCGACTGTCACGGCCCGCTGTCCCTCGACGCGTACTGCGCCGCGAGCGGCGTCCGGTTTGACCGGCCAGTCGCGCTCGCCCACTTCATCGAGTACGGCACGTGGGTTCAGGAGCAGGTCGCACCGGACGTAGACCGCCGGCTGGTGACCACGCTGGACGCCGGCGACCGGGGATTTGAGCTGCTGCTCGCGGACGGAGAGCGGCTGACCGCGCGCCGCGTCGTGGTGGCGGCGGGCATCGCGCCGTTCGCCCACCGCCCATCGTTCGCGGCAGGACTGCCGTCCGGGCTCTGCTCCCACACCAGCGATCACCAGGACCTCCGCCGGTTCGCCGGATCGCGAGTGCTCGTGGTCGGAGGGGGGCAGAGCGCGCTCGAGTCCGCCGCGCTGCTGCATGAGAGCGGCGCTGAGGCCGAGGTCATCGTCCGCGAAGACCACCTGAACTGGCTGCACGGCGGGAAGTACCAGCGCATGCTCGGTCGCCTGGCGCCGCTTGTTTACGCTCCCACCGATGTCGGGCCCATGGGCCTGTCCCGGCTGGTCGCCGTGCCCGGCATGTTCCGCCTGCTCCCGCGCCGCGTCCAGGATCCGCTCGCCTACCGGGCGATCCGCCCGGCCGGTGCCGCATGGCTCACGCCCCGGCTGCCGGACGTGCCGATCACGCTGGCGCGCTCGATCGCCTCGGTGACCCCGGGGACGGCAGACCTGCTGGTCACGTTCGCGGACGGCCAGACGCAGACCGTCGATCATGTGCTCCTCGGCACCGGCTACCGCGTCGACATAACGCGCTACCCGTTCCTGGCGCCGTCGCTGCTGGCGCGGGTCAGGCGCGCGGGCGGCTACCCGGTACTCGGGCGCGGCGCCGAGTCATCGGTCGCTGGCCTGCACTTCATCGGCGCCCCGGCGGCGTGGAGCTTCGGGCCGATCATGCGCTTCGTTTCCGGCGGATGGTACGCAGGCCGGTCGCTGGCCCGGGTGATCACCGGCTCAGCAGAGCCTGGATCGCGGGCCGTCCGGCCCGCCAGCGTGGCCGCGAGCAGTGACGCCGGATGAGCGCGGCACCTCTGCTCGGGCCGGCTCGCCAGCGCCACCGCTCCCATGGCCGGGCGCCGGGCGCCGTCGTCATCGGCGGAGATCATCAGGGGCTGGGGATCGCGCGAAGCCTCGGGCGCCGCGGCATCCCCGTGCACGTGATCGACGACGAAACCTCCATCGCCCGCGCGTCGCGCTTCGTGCAGCACGTCACCCGGGTCCGCGACCTGCGCGGCGAATCATCGCTGCTCGACGCCCTGGCCCTGGCCCGCCGCAGGCTTGGGCGTCCCGGGTGGGTCATCTACCCGACCCGGGACGAGAACGTCGCCGCGGTGGCGGCGAACCGGGATGTGCTCGAGGCAGATTTCAGGGTGCCGACCCCTGGGCTGGCCTCCATCCGCACCGTCTGGGATAAGCGGGAGACATACCGGCTGGCCAGGCAGCTGTCGATTCCGATACCCCGGACCTGGTTCCCGCGGACAGAAGCTGACCTGGCTGCGATCGACATGGATGGCCCGCTGGTCGTGAAGCCCGCGATCAAGGAGCACTTCTTCTACGTCACCCGCGCCAAGGCCTGGCGCGCCGACACCCCGGCCGAGCTGGCGTCCAGTTTCCGGCGGGCCGCGGCGATCGTAGGGGACGGGGAGGTCATCGTCCAGGAGCTGATCCCCGGCGGCGGACAGGAGCAGTACGCCTACTGCGCCTTGTTCCGCGATGGCTGTGTGATCGCGGACATGACGGTGCGCCGGCGCCGCCAGCACCCGTCGGACTTCGGCCGCGCGAGCACCTTCGTCGAGACGATCTGCCTGCCGGACCTCGCCGCCCCGTCGATCCGGTTCCTGAGCGCCATCGGCTATTACGGCCTCGTCGAGCTTGAATTCAAGCGGGATCCCCGGGACAGCGCTTACAAGCTTCTCGACGTCAACGCCAGGACATGGGGATATCACACGCTGGGACGCGCGGCGGGGGTGGACTTCCCGTACCTGATGTTCCGCGACCAGCTGGGCGAGCGCGTCGGCGAGGTGCACGCCCGGCCCGGTGTCCGCTGGGTCCGGCTGGCGACCGACCTTCCGAACGCGGTGCGCGATATCCGGTCCGGAACGTTGCGGTCACGCGATTACCTGCGCACGCTGCTCACCGTCAACACCGAGGCGGTCTTCTCCCTCACCGATCCCCTGCCCGGGCTGTACGAGATTGCGCTGCTGCCTTATCTCGCCGTCAGGCGCGGACTGTGACCGTCCCCCGGCAGCAAGGAGGACCCGATGTTTGAGTCGTCTCACCCGTTTGCCTTCTTCGACTATTACCGCGTTCCGTACCAGGTGCGGCCGCCTGAGCAGGCGAACGGCCATCGCGGGGAGCCGCTGGTGGGCCGGCTGCGCCCGGTGTCGCACGCTGGCCGCCAGGGGCGCTCGCTGTTCTGGCTGCGCGCCGGCGCCGGCGCCGGCCGGGCGGCCGGGCCGGCCGTCGCCCGGCTCGGCCGGTACCAGCTGCACGACTTCACCTTCTTCGGCCACGTCGCGCCGGACGCCGCGGTTCCGGGCCTGCTGCCGTCGCCTGACAGCGGATGGTGCCCGGCCGATCCCGTTCTCGGCGCCGGCGGGCACGCTGCCGCCGCGATCTGGCGGGACCGCGACGGCAACGTGTTCCTGCCCTTCGACCCGGGCGAGGTGATGCAGCGCTTCTGGTCCGAGGAGTACCGGGACGTGGGGCGCTCGGCCCTGACCGCGGTCGCCCACACGGCCTCGCTGCGCGGTTATTACCTGCTGCGGCCGGTGCTGCCGCGCCCGTTGCAGCTGCGACTCAGGCGCGTCTTCACCCGGGCGCAAGGCAGGTCATCCTTTCCGGGATGGCCAATTGAGGAAAGCCTCCATGACTTCTACGCGTGGCTGTTCGCGCTGGCCGCCGAGCTCGCCGGCGCTCCGGTGCCGTTCCTCGACCTGTGGCCGGGCGGGCGATCGTGGGCACTGGTCCTGACCCACGACGTGGAAACCGATGCGGGCCAGCGCGACATCGACCTGCTGCGGGGTCCCGAGCGCGAACGGGGATACCTGTCGTCCTGGAACCTTGTCGCGCATCGCTACCGCGTCGACGACGACGTGGTCCGTTCGCTGCAGGCCGAGGGATGCGAGATCGGGGTGCACGGGCTGCGGCACGACGGGCGCGATCTCGGTTCCAGGCGGCTGCTGCAGCAGCGGCTCCCGGCGATGCGCAGCTACGCCGAGCGGTGGAACGCGGTCGGATTCCGGTCACCGGGTACCCAGCGGAAGTGGGCGTGGATGCCCCGGCTCGGTTTCGACTACGACTCGTCGTACAGCGACACCGATCCGTATGAGCCGCAGCCGGGCGGGTGCTGTACCTACCTGCCGTATTTCAACGAGGGCATGGTCGAATTGCCGATAACGCTGCCGCAGGACCACACGCTGTTCACGATCCTGCAGCACCCCGACTCTGACGTGTGGATCCGCAAGGCACACCTGCTTCGCGAGCGGAACGCGATGGCCCTCGTGCTCACCCATCCGGACTACGCGCACGACCCCAGGATTTCCGACGGCTACCGAAGACTGCTCGACGCGTTCCGGGACGACGACAGCGCCTGGCGCGCACTGCCGCGTGACGTCGCGGCGTGGTGGCGCCGGCGCGCTGACTCGAGAATCCGGGCGAACGGGGGCGGGTGGGCGATCGAAGGCCCCGCCGCGGGCGAGGGAACGGTGCGGTTCGCCACGGCAGACGTGACCGAAACAGACCGTCGCGGTAAGCAGGCACAGGCGCCCGCCAGCGGGCCGGGCGGCCGGGACGGCGGCCACATCCTGGTGATCGTGGAGAATGTGCCGCTCGGGATCGACCAGCGGCTCCGCAAGCAGGTCAGGGAGCTGCTCGGCAGCGGGTACCGCGTCTCGGTGGTGACCAGGCGGGATCCGGAGAACGCCAGCTACCGCGACCTGCCGGGCCTCAAGGTGCTCGACTACCCGGCGCCGCGCGAGCCGAGCCGGATGAGCGGCTACGCCGCAGAGTACGGTGTGTCGTTCGGCTGGGCGGCCGTGCTCGCGACCGCGGCCCGGCTGCAGGGCCGTATCGACGTCGTCCAGCTGTGCCAGCCGCCGGACATCTACTTCCCGCTCGCCTGGCCGCTCAGATGGCTCGGCGCGCAGGTCGTGGTTGATCAGCGCGATCTCATGCCGGAACTCTTCGCCGCCAGGTACGAGCAGCCGAAGCCGGGGGTCACGTCGATGCTGCGCTGGCTCGAGCGGCGGTCCCAGAGCGTCGCCGAGCACACGATCTGCACCAACGAGTACTTCCGCGATCGCCTGATCGGATCGGGCGCGGCACCCGAGCGGGTGACGATCGTGGGAAACGGCCCGGTCCTGGACCGGGTCAACCGCGCGGTCGCAGACCCGGCCCTCAAGGGCGACCACAAGTTCATGTGTTGCTGGATCGGCAAGATGGGCCGGCAGGACCGCCTTGACCTGCTGGTGCGGGGAATCGCGTGCCTCGTGCACGACCTCGGGCGCACGGACTGCTGCTTCGCGATCCTCGGCGACGGGGAGTCCCTCGACGAGACGCGGTCGGAGTCGGCCCGGCTGGGACTTGAGCCCTGGGTCAGCTTTCCCGGCTGGCTGTCCGAAGAACAGGTCTTCAGCTATCTCGCGACCGCGGATCTCGGGCTCGACACCTCGCTGCAGGAGGACATCTCGCCGGTCAAGCTCATGGAGTACATGGCCTGCGGCCTCCCATTCGTGGCCTTCGATGTGCAGGAGACCAGAGCGATGGGCCAGGACGCGTCGGTGCTCGTCGCGCCGGCCGACATCGAGAGCTACGCGCGGGAAGTCGCCGCGCTCCTCGATGACCAGGCGCGTCGCGCCGAGCTGGGCGAAGTCGGGCGGAAGCGGGTACGGGATGATCTCGCCTGGGAGCGGCAGTCGGCCGCCTATCTGGACGTGATGCGGAGCCTGTGCCGGCGCAGCCGCCGGCGGTAGGCCGCACGCTCACGATCCGGTCGCCACGGGCAAGGGCGGGCGGAGGTCCTGAATGACCGCACCGGGCTTGCGGGCAACCCACACGATCGTGTGACTAAGCCCGCGAAGCGGCCGCGGCTGGACGGCGCCGGTGACCGGAGCAAGACCCACGCCTACGACTCTTTCAATGCGCAATCCCAGGTCGTGCTCCAGGAATCTCGTCATCGACGGGGCGGCAAAACCCCGCACGTGATCTCCGTTGCTGAGGTGCAGCGTCGTCGGTTGACGGCCGGCGAGGAGCAGCAGGCGGTTGTGCAAGGCGGCCAGGTTGGGGACGGCGACTACCAGGAATCCGCCCGGCTGAAGGACCCGGCACACCTCCTGGAAAGCGGGAACGATGTTCTTCACCGTGACAAGGTCGCGGTTCCAGATCACGAGATGAAAGTGACCGCTGGGCGCCGGGAACTTTGCCGCCTCGAGGTCGACCTCCGACATGCTGGTCTCGGCTCGCGCTTCAGGACCCCGCACATCGTCCCGGTCATAGATGACCGGACGTTCCGGGCGGACAAGCTGGTCCCGGAAGAGCAGGGTCTGCAGACCCTGCTGGGCCTGGATCTGAAGCAACCGGCTCTCTGACATCGCCAGGCTGCGGATCATGCAGGCGATCTCGCGTACGACAGTTCTCTCGATCCGCTCATGCTTTCGAACCCGCGGATCCTGGATTCCCACCTGCTGCGTCAGGGCCCGGTAATGCCGATCGGCCTCGATGGCGCGGATGTTCGCTGCCCGTGTCGCCCGGTGGGAAGCGACCGTCCGGCGCTGGCGGCGCACCCGGGATCTTGGCAAGCGCGGCGACGGCTCGCCCGGTTTCCCGGGCTTGACCGCCACTCCCCACAGGCCGGACCCGGTGACGTGCCCGGCCGAGAGCCAGCTTCCCGGACTCATGTGGTCGAGGAAGGTCCGGAAGGCGAGGCTGTGGTCGATGTCATCTACCACGGCCACGCCGCCAGGGCGCAGGGCCGGCCACGCCGACCTGAGCTCGAAGAGCTGGTTACGGCCCGTGTGCAGGCTGTCGTGGATGAAGACATCGATGTTGCCGAGCTCGCCCAGCAGATGCGGGAGCCGCTCGCGGCTGGTGCCCGGCACGTACGTCCAGTGGGATCGCAGGCCCGCCGGGACCGCGATCCCGATCTCGGAATGCAGGGCCGAGTCAACCGCCGGAAGGTCAATGCTCCACAGATGACCGCCGTCATTGCGGGCCAGGCCCTCGAGTATGACCCGGCTCGTGAGACCGTGAGCGACGCCGGTCTCGACCACCCTCGCCGGGCGCACGTGCGCGATCAGGCACCAGATCGCCGCGGCGAATGCCCGGTCGGAGTCGTTCCACCCGCCGTAGGAGAACATCCCGACCCGCACACCGGCGTCGGTGAGGCCGGCGACGATGCCGTCCCATACCTGGTCGAACGAGGTCGCGGCCTGGCACGGCCAGGACAGTTCCAGTGCCGCGTGCAAGCGCGCTGCCCAGTCCGTGACGGCTCCGTACAGATCGCTCGCGGGTACCTGGAGCGCTGCCAGCTGCCGCTTGTCCTGGCGCCGGTCCATGCGCCCCCTGACGCGTTCGATGCCCTGCCGCGGATGAACCACCATGGAACGCGACGCGCGCACCGTGTAACCGAGCTGCATGTGCGTATCCTCCAGGTCAACCTAGATAGCCGCTCGGGCCCGAGGTTTCCCAGCAGCGGCGACCATTGGCGCTAATCATGACCGGGTCCTTTCAGCTGCGGCACGGAACCGTATGTGCGCTTCACGCCGACATCTGGCGGGCACCCGGTAGCCGGCGTCCGCCGCTGACTTCCGGTAAATTTCCGCCGCCCCTTATTCCCATACTGTAAGGCCACGGCCGGCCGGCGCGACATCCCCTATATGACGTAGCTACGGCAGCATGGATGAGGGTTGCCGCATCCGAGTCCGTAACCGATATTAGGAACGTCCGTTGTCGATGATTGCTGTGACGGAGTGACAGACGGCGATCACTCCCTTGGGCTCGGGAAGCCGTCTCGCCAGTCTGATTTGCCAGGGATCAAGGAGAGGAAAACGAAGAAAGGTTACCGTTTTTTGAAGCGCTGGCGATTGCGATCTTACGGGTTGGTAGCGGCAGCAGTGGTCCTAGTGGTGGTGGGCGCCTACTACGTTCTCAAGCCCTCCGGCCAATCCGGACCGTCTGCTGAGCCGTCCGCCGTTATTAGCTGCAATTCGCAATATACGACCAGCCACGGGGCCGTTACCCCCCTGGATGGGGGCGTCTACGCGATGCAAGCGGACGAGTACAACTCGAGTGCTCCATTCTCGATGTGCGGCGACGGGGGCGAGAACTTCAAAATCATTAAGTCTCAAATCGGCGTACCCACCGACGGCGCTCCCGGAGGATACCCGTCGATCTTCCGCGGTTGCCACTGGGGTGATTGTACTGAAGACAGCGGCCTGCCCATAAAGGTTTCATCGATGGAAGCAAATGCCGGTCTGGTGAGGCTGTCCTACAACACACAGGTCTCGGCTCGTGGAGTTTGGGACGATGCATTTGATATCTACTACACCCCATGCGATGATCATGGCATATCTCACAGTGGCTGCACCCAAAGTACGCAACCTGATCGCGAGATGATGATATGGCTAAGCCACTACGGGCCGGCCACTCCCGGCGGAAAATCCACTGAGGTTACCGTAGAAGGTATTAATTTTAATCTGTGGTGGGATGGCTATCACACCATGTGGTACGAAATAAGGCAGCCCAGCCTCACTCACCCGCACGTACAGAACCTTGACTTGGGAGATTTCATCAAGGATGCAGTTGACCGGGGATACATCCCCTCCTCTTCTTGGTACCTCATGGATATCGAGGCTGGATTTGAAATATGGCAAGGAGGTCAGGGACTCCAAGCCAATTCATTGAGTATCTGTACACCAAGCCCGGTCGGATGTGGAAAGGCGACGCGAGCGATGGGCAGCTCTTGACGCCCGGCAGGTACGGCCGAAACAGACGAGCTTGCCGACCCTGCCCGCCCGCCGCACCGGGAGATCAGATCTCCATTCCCCGACGCTGCCGCAATCGCGTCAGGACCGCTCGCAGATCTCCATTGTCCAGGGCGTAGACGACCACGCCGAACACGAGGACCGCACAGCCAGCGGCAGCCACCGCCAGGCCAGCCGCCTCCAGTTTCTGGCCTGCCGGCAGGACAAGGCCAGCGGCCAGGCCAGCGGCTGAGGCCGCGGACGCCGCCGCCAGCCCGGCGAATGTCGCGCGGCCGATCCCTTGCACCGCCGAGCTGCCGCGAATCCTTCGGGTCGCGATGACCAGCGGGATGGCTACCAGTGTCTGGCCGATGGTGTTGCCGAGACCGAGCGCGGCCACAACAAGGCGGGCCGGCACCAGGCCCGCCAGTATCACGTCCGCCAGCACGATGATCATCTGACTGCCGGCCAACGCCCAGGCCGCTACCCGAAGCCGGCCGAGGGCGAGCATCACCCGGGAAAGATTCGTGATCACTCCCAAGGCCACCAGCCCGGGGGTGAATGCGGCGAAGCCAAGGATCAGCTGTGATACCTGGTCTGGCTGCTTGGCGAGGACGTGACCAGCGGGAATGGCGATCGCCGCGAGAACGGCTGTGCCAAGCCAGGAGACGAGCAGGACCGCACGCGTCGATCCGGCGCAGGTCCGGTCGAAGGCCGAGCCGTCGCGGGCGGAAAGCACCGGGAACGCGCTCGTGGCAATGGAGAGGGCAAGCACCGCGCTCACCGAGCTGAACGCTTGCCACACGTAGTTGTAGAGCACGAGCGCGCCGGTCGAGCCGCGCCCATTAGCCAGGGTGATCACGACCACCGAGGTCAGATCGCTGGCGATGATCTCGATGACGCCGACGAGCGCTAGCCCGCCCGCCCGCCGCGCCACGCCGGGTGGGAACTGCAGCGTGGGCCGGAACCTCAGGTGCAGGCGCCGTGCCGGCAGCAGCGGGACGACGACCAGCGCGGCAACGCCCATCGTGGTACCGACCGAGAGGACCAGCTGTGCCGAGTCCGGAAGCCGTGACAGTGGCAGTCCCTTGCCCAGCGGCACGAAGGCGAGGTAAGAGCCGATCAGAACGAGGCTCGAGATGACCGGCGCCAGCGTCGGCCCAGCGAACCTGCGGTAGGCCTGGAGCAGCCCGAACAGCACGACGGAGAGCCCGTAGAGGAGAACCTGCGGGGCGAACACGGTGAGCATGCTTCTCGTGGCTGCGACCATGTCGGCGTGGTTGCACTGAGCGTGCTGGTTGGCTGGATTGAGCAGCGACGCGATCGGTCCGGCGGCCGCGGCAGTCGCCACCGTCAGCGGCACCAGGAGGACCACGGACCAGGTGAGCAGGGCTGACGAGATCTGGCCCACGCGTGCTCTCTCCGCTGGATCAGACGACGCACGCTCGGCCGAGCGAGCCAAGACCGGCACCATGGCGCTGGTCAGCGCGCCGCCGAGCACGAGCTCGTAGACCAGGTTCGGCACCTGGTTTGCCGTCGCGTAGGCGGTCCCCACGCAACCCGCCCCGATCGTTTGGGAAAACACGAGTGTGCGTACGAGCCCGAGCATGCGTGACAACATGGTCAGCCCGGCGATAAGGGCGGCGCCCCGGGCGATACCGGCGCCGGGTGGCTTCTCCCGATCCGGCTTCGGTACCTCGACGGGTGCAACCCCAGTCATTGGCCAGTACCACCACTGTTCGGCAACGGCACCCTTGTGGTCGTCAGCGCGTCTGTTAGACGCGCGACGTCGTTAAAAGGGTGTGCCGCCCGCGATGCCACTACCGGGCACGCTCATGCATCGGCGCGTCGGCGCCGGGGATCAGGTCGCGTTCCGGTCCTCTTTCTGCCTCCTGGCGATCGTCATGCGGTTCTGCCGGTTGCGCTGCATCGCGGCCGGCATCGACGGCCGCATCTGGGCCAGCGTCGGTTATGCGGCCGCGGTCGGCCTGCGCTTCGTCGCGACGGCCCATCGCCTCATAGACCTGGGCCCGGCTGCTGATCGCCCAGGCGAGTTGCGGACTGAGGTCGATCGCCTCGCTGAGGTCGGCCAGCGCCTCGTCATGCCGGCCCATCGCCTGGTAGGCCAGGCCCCGCCTGCCGAAGGCCCAGGCGTCGCCCGGGTTGAGATCGATCGCGCGGGTGAAGTCGGCCAGCGCCTCGTCGTGCCGGCCCATCGTGGCGTAGGTCTCGCCGCGACCCGCAATGGCCCAGGTAAGGCCGGGGTCGAGGTCGATCGCCTGGCTGAAGTCAGCCAGCGCGTCCTCGCGCCGGCCCATCGCCAGGTACGCCTGAGCCCGGCTGCCGATGGCCCAGGCGTAGACGGGGTCAAGGTTGACCGCGCGGGTGAAGTCGGCCAGCGCCTCCTCGTAGCGGCCCATCAGCCGGTAGGTCTCGCCGCGGCCGGCGATGGCCCGGGCGTGGCCGGGGTCGAGGTCGATCGCGCGGGTGAAGTCGGCCAGCGCCTCGTCGTGCCGGCCCATCAGCCGGTAGGTCACGCCGCGGCCGGCGATGGCCCAGGCGAGGTTCGGCTCCAGGTCGATCGCGCGGGTGAAGTCGGCCAGCGCCTCCTCGTGGCGATCTATGGCGTGGTAGGCCTGGGCCCGGCTGGCGATCGCCCAGGAGTCGCGCGGGTCGAGGTCGATCGCGCGGGTGAAGTCGGCCAGCGCCTCCTCGTGCCGGCCCATCGCCTGGTAGGTCTCGCCGCGGCCGGCGATGGCCCAGGCTAGGTTCGGGTCCAGGTCGATCGCCCGGGTATAGTCCGCCAGCGCCTCCTCCTGGCGGCCCATCGCCTGGTAGGCCTGGCCCCGGCTGCCGATGGCCCAGGCATCGCCCGGGTCGAGTTCGATCGCCCGGGTGAAGTCGGCCAGCGCCTCCTCGTTGCGCCCCATCGCCGCATTGGTCTCGCCGCGGCCGGCGATGGTCCGGGCGAGGTTGGGGTCCGCGCCGATCGCGTGGCCGTTATCCGTCAGCGCCTCTTCGTGGCGGGCCATCGCCTGGTGGGCCTGGCCCCGGCCGCCCATGGCCATGGCGAGCCTCGCCTCGAGTTCGATCGCCCGGGTGAAGTCGGCCAGCGCCTCCTCGTGGCGCCCCATGGCCCGATTGGCCTGGCCGCGGCTGCTCATGGCCCGCGCGTCGTTCAGGTCGATGTCTATCACCTGCGTGTAGTCAGCAGCCAGCTCGTCGTCGCGGCGGCCCAGCGCCACACCGCGGTCGCGCAGGACCGCTGCGTGGCTGGGGTCGAGTTCGATCGCGCGGGTGAAGTCGGCCAGGGCCTCCTCGTGCCGGCCCATCGCCGCATAGGTCTCACCGCGGCCGGCAATGGCCCGGGCGAGGTCGGCGAACACATTCTCGAGCTGCTCAACCGGGGGCTTGCCCGGCGCGGGAGCCAGATAGCGCTCTTGACCGGACTCGGCCAGGGCGTGGCCGTCGCCGAGCGGCTCCCGGCTGCGCGACCGCAGCCGGCGGCGCCTGCCCACGTTGTCGAGGACGCACCCTGCCAGCTTGCCGCGCACGTGCTCGACTTCGCGCATCGCGAGCCGCACCTGTGCCCGGGTGGACCGGTGTGCATCCGCCACCACGAGGATCATCTCCGCCCGTTCTGCGAGCGCACGAGCGTCCGGGCTGGCCAGCACCGGCGGAGCGTCGATGACGGCAACATCCGCTCGGCTGCCGATATCGCTGAGAGTGATGTGCCACGCGGGGCTTTGCAGAAGCGCGGCCGGGTCGGCGGGCGCCATGCCCGACGGGAGCAGCCGGAGCCCGGGAACCTGGGTCGGCTGGAGCGCCTCGGCCAGGCCTACCCGCCCTTGCAGCACCATGCTGAGACCGGGCCCGATGCCCAGGCCGAATAGCTCGTGCACCCGGCCCCACCGCATGTCGGCCGATACCAGCACCACGCTGCGGCCGGACTGTGCGAGCGCTGCCGCAAGGTTGGCGGCGACCGTGCTCTTGCCCTCCCAGCCTGGGCTGGTGACGAGCAGGGTCTTCGCGTGGCTGGGGGTGGCCGCCTCCACCAGCCGCGTCCGCAGGACCCGGTAGGCCTCCGCGGCCAGCGAGTGCGGGTACGCCGCGGCGGCGAGCCGGCCGCCAGGATCGCGCCAGCGCGGCCGGAAGGCGGGGATCAGCGCGAGTACCGGGGCGCCGGCCTGGCTTTCAAGATCGAGCGGGCCGCGCAAGCCGTCGTCCATGTAGTCACGAAGCGCGGCGGTTCCGATGGCCAGGGCGAGTCCCAGGATCAGCGCGGCGGCGATGTCGATCAGGTATTTCGGGCCGGCCGGTGCGGTGGGCAGCGAGGCGGGCGTGAGCAGGGTAGCCGTTGGCGTCGTCCCCAGTGTCGCCGAGGTCGCCGACCGGGTGCGGCGGGTCGTGGCTGACCGCGAGGACCGGTAGGAGACGTAAGCCTCGGCGATGGCCTGCGCCCGCTGCTGGGCCACGCGCGCAACCGGGTCCGTGTACGTGATGTCCAGCAACGTCGTTGTGCCCGGCACGCTCACGGACAGGCCTTTGGCCAGCACGGTCCGGGGCACGCCCAGGGCCGTGGAAGCCTTCGTGAGCACGGCCGCAGAGGTCACGACGCCTTCCTCGGTCGCCATGTTGGGCGGGCTGCCGCTGCTGGCAGCGATGGGCGCGGGCTGGACGGACACGACGGCTTCCGACTTGTAGTACGGCCGCTGCGAGTGCGCGAATGCGCCGGCGGCGGCGACCGTCGCGATCGTCACGCTGACGATCCAGACCGAGTGCGCGAGAAGGAACCGCGGCCATGAGCCCGGGCCGCCTGGCGTCCGCCGGAGTTGCCGCGCGGTCAGTCGCGCCAGCCGCGTTCCCTCGTCGCGGCCGATGCGCCATCGCCGCGGCGGCCGGTTCGGCCGGGCCGTTGCTGACGGCTGCCGCGGCTGACGTGCCCGCCGCGGCCGCCGCGGCCTCCCGGCATGCCCGTCCGCGTCGCTGATCGTGTTATTGGATGCCGAGTAGCCGGTGTCATCAGGTGTCATGTAATCTCCGTGCATTTAACGCGGCTGCCGCGCGGTAATCGATGAAGGACTGGGCGAGACGCCTATTCCGGGGAGCCGCCAGCGCGATCAGGGAGAAGAAGTCATCCGCCGAGCCCCGGTATGTCAGGTGCGGGTCAAAGACCATGAGGACGGCGATGACGATCACCGCCACGAAGACCGCCGTGCCCGCCACGCTCCGCGCGTCACGGCCGCCGCGTGCCGTAGCCCAGCTGTACTTCGCCGTCACATAGACGAAGTAGACAAAGCTCAGCAGCAGCGGTATGCCGCCGCCCCACAGCAGCCAGGTATAGCCGCTCTCAATCCAGACCTCGTTGTTCGTGGCTGTGGGGCTCACCACGGTCAGCACCGCCGCCGGGCGGACGCCGAGCACGAAATTCCAGTCCGAGAACAGCTTGGGCCAGAAGTAGGTCTCCAGGTTCTGCAGCCGCGTGAGCCAGCTGATCGGCAGGCCAGACGCCGACTTGAAGCCGAGGAGCCGGGTGCCGATGACCGGCCACATGACCCAGCCGCCGACCCCGGCGGCCGGCACGAACCAGGCAAGCAGCCGCGCCGAGCCGGACACGATGGCGATGCAGAGCAGGCCTGCGACCAGGCCAATCGCGCCGGCGAATTCCCCTGCTGCGAGCGCGCCGAACAGCATCAGCGCGGCGGCGGGCGCCAGCACCAGGCGGAGCCGCCGGTAGCGCATCCACAGCCCGCACACGATCGCCAGGTTGAAGGTCATCAGGTCCGCGGTCGCGGCGGGCAGTCCCAGCGTCGAGCTGCCGCGGCCCCCCGGTGGCCCGAACACGCTCGGGCCGCCGAAGTAGTCGGCCAGCAGCCTCGGCACCCCGAACAGCGAGAGGGACTGCAGGATCGCAATCAGTGACACGACACACGCGACGGCGACGGACAGCCACAGGCACCGCAGCACCTGCCGGTCGGTGCTTATGGCGGCGCGGACGATCGCGTAGATGCCGAGGAGCTTCCAAATGACCAGCGCGTAGAGCAGGTCTTCCTGGGTTATCGCCTGCTGCCGGACCGCCATCCACAGCAGCGGGGTGACGGAGTTGCACACCGCCATCAGGATCACGGCCACCTCGATCCGGTCCAGCCGGATCCTCGGCAGCTGGCCGGTGTGCGCCCTGACGAAACCCCGCAGCAGCAGCGTCCCGCCTACCAGCAGATCGATCGCCTCGTTGGGCCGGACCAGCGGCAGGTGGCCGACGCTGAGGCTGACGGTGAGCGGCGTCAGCCCGATGACGAGGTACGCAGCGAGCTGCGGCCACCGCCACACGCACACCACGAGGATCAGCACCAGCAAGCCCGCGAGCGCCTTCAACGGGCCGAGCGTGCTGACCGCGCCGATCATCGCGGCGCCGAGCAAGCTCGGCGCGATCAGCCAGCGGCCCGGCGGGCGGGGCGGCGTGCGCTCGTCGGGGCGACGCTCCGGGAGGAAAGCGGACCAGGGCGGCGCAGCTACCGGAAGGCTGGCGCTGGTCGGGCCCGTCCCGGCCAGCCGGCCGGCCTTGCTCCTGATCTGGCCCACGCCTTCAGCGAGCCAGGCCACCTCCGGAGTCCGCCACAGCGCCTGGACGGCGATAAACACCGCCGCCCCGGCCGCGGCGGCCGCGACTATCCCGATCCTTGGGCCAAGCGGCCGTCCCAGCCAGCGGGGAACGAACGTGGCGATCAGCCACGCTGGCCCGGCCATGACGATGGCGCCGACGACGAACCTGGCCAGCGATGGCGCGAGCCGCTGCGTGCCCCTTCCGCCGAGCGTCCGCCACATGCGGATCATCAGGTGACCCGCGGCCATGGCGACCGAACCCGACGCGGCCAGGCCCACCACCACGAGCACGGCTGGCCCGTGCACCAGCGGGGTCAGGCTCAGCACGCCGAGGCACACGACAGCCTGCACGATCATCGACCGCAGCGGTGACCTGGTGTCCTGCCGCGCGTAGGACGCATACGTTGTGATCATGAAGGCCGTCTGCCCGACGACCGCCAGCGAGAGCGGAGCCAGCACCGCGGCCACCATCGTGACCGCTGCCGCCGAGTTCATCTGGCCGAACGAGCTAGCCGCGGCCAGCGGCCTGGCCAGGACCAGGAAGGCGACCGCCGCGGGGATCGTGAGGAAGAACCCCAGCGCCAGGCCGCGGACGACGGTGTCCCGGAAGCCGCTGCTGTCCCCGTCCAGGTGCATCCGCGCCAGCCGGGGGATCAGCGACAGCGCCACCGGCGCGGTGCCGAGGTTGTTCGCCAGCGCGTAGAAGTTCCAGGCAATCTGGAACGCGACGACGCCGCCGGCCAGCCGGTTCGCGGCTATCATCAGGGCCAGCAACTGCAGGGCTTCCAGGCCCGCTTGACCCAGCGCCGGGATCGCCCGCTGCATCACCGCCCGGACCTCGGCGTCCCGCCAGCCAGGACGCGGCAGCAGCAGCACGCCTGCCCGCCGCGCACCCCACCACTGGGTGGCCGCGTGCAGGGCAACGGCGCCGGTCGAGCCGAGCCCCAGCAGCAGCAATTCGCCGGTCGGCAGGTTGCCGAGGCTCCGTCCCGTCCCGTAGAGCGCGGCCGTCGCCGCCAGCACTGCGATCGTGCCCAGGTTCTCCACCGCAGGCGCTCCGGCGGCGAGCGCGAAGCGCCGGCGAGAGTTCATCACGGCGGTCGAGGTGCCGACCACGCCGTAGAGGAACATCTGGGGAAGGAACATGAGGATCAGCAGGCGGCCGACGCGGACCTCCGCTGCACCGACCGCGTGCGGCCCGCCGATGGCCGCGGCCTTCAGCGCCAGCGGCCCGAGGAAGATCGCCAGGGGGGTGATCGCCAGCATGGCCACGAGCGTCACGCCCAGGAAGCCACCGGCTATCCGCTCCGAGGCCCGCCGGTCACCGGCGTCGATATGCCGGACGAGGGCCGGGACGAGCAGCGAGGAAAACAGCCCGCCAGCCAGAAAGCCGTAATAGATGAGATTGGGCAGCGAATTCGTGAACTGGTAGGTATTTCCGGTGTACGTGGGGCCCAGTACGCCAGCGACCACCGCGATTCGTGCCAGCCCCGTTACGCGGCTCAAGACCGTCCAGGCGGCGATGGTCAGCGAATCACCCGCGGCCGAAGCCGGCTTGGACAAGTCCACAGCCGCGCTGGCACCGCTCAGGGCATCCGCACCCGCTTCAGGCTCCGCGCGAGGCAGGGCGGGCGCGCTCATGGCGCGCTGTGGGTGAGCATGAGCGCCACCGTCTTTAACAGGACTGCAAGGTCAAGGGCGATGCTCTGCATCGATGTGTACTCACCCCGGCTCCGGGCCGGAAACGGCGAGCAGCGGCGCGTCTGCGGGCGCCGGTTGCGTCGGCTGTCCCGCCGCCGGTGCAGAGCTCGCTGGCTGCTGGCCGCCCCAGCGCGGCGGGCCGGCCACGCCGTCGTCAGAGCTGATCTCCTCGAGCCGTACGGGGCGGCCGAGCCGCCGGGACAACTCGGCGGCCTCGAGCGCCTCGACCACCGAGAGGCCATCTTCGCCGTCGCTCAGCGGGCGCGCCGAGGTTGCGATGCACTCGATGAAGTGCCGGTCCTGCACGGCCAGCGGTTCGTCGGGCGAAACGAACGGGACGACGATGTCGCCGTACCGGTAGGACATCGGTGGCTGAGTGAGATCGTCGCCCTCGGGCGGGGGGCAGACGCCCTTGTCCAGGATCCGGATCCGGTCCTCGGCCGCGAGGTCGTCGTAGACGGCCATCTTCTTGCTCCCGACGGCGGTGATCCTGCGCACCTTGCATGGGTCAAGCCAGCTGACGTGGATATTCGCGGACAGGCCGCCGCCGTCGAGACAATCGTCGTAGTAAAGGCGCAGGTACGCCACGTCTTCGAGCCGGTGCGCGTGCCGGGAGGCCCACGCCTGGGCCGCAACCGGCTTGCGGCCGAGCACGTAGTTGATGATGGAGACGTCGTGCGGCGCCAGGTCGAGGATGACGTTCACGTCGTTCTGGTACAGCCCGAGGTTGAGCCGGGCGCTGTCGACGTAATAGAGATCGCCCAGTTCCTTGCCGCGGACGAGTTCGGCCAGCTTCTGCACCGCCGGGTTGTACTCGAACGTGTGGCCCACCATGAGCACGACCCCCGCGTCCGCCGCGGCGTTCACCAGTGCCCGCGCGCCCGCGCTGGTGGGCGCGAGGGGCTTTTCGACCAGGACATGCTTGCCCGCCCTGATCGCCGCCAGCGCCAGCGGCACGTGCGTGCTCGGCGGGGTTGCCACGACCACGGCGTCGACGTGCTTAAGCGCCGGCCCGAGGGCTGGATGGCAGCGGCGGGGCTTGTAGCTGCGGGCCAGGCTCCGCATGCGGTCTTCCCGGCCGTCGACAAGGACCAGTTCGTCCACGCCGTCCGTCCCGTGCAGCACCCTGGCGTGCTTCGATCCCCAATAGCCGCATCCGACTAGAGCAACGCGGAGACCGCTAGCGCTCGGCGCTCCCATCAGCCGGCTCCCCCCCTCTGCGCAGGACATGTGAGCCGCCAGCGGCTCCGGGGTGTGCAGTTCACTCCAGTGATCGAAATTAGGCTTCGCACCGGACCAGCGCAGCCCTCAGCTGACGTAGCGGTGTTCCCCACAGTTGGGTTGCCAGGCGCGGGGCGCCCGGGACGTCCGTGACCCAAATGCAACGCGTGCTCGTGAACCGCGGGGGCTGCTGACCCGTGCGACGTTACGTGACGTGGACCCGCCTGGTCGGCCAGCCCCGCGGGATCCCAGCCATCGGGAAGGTTCAGCAGCATGGGAATCAGCGTTCTTATCGCTGGCCAGGAGCGCACGTTCGCCGATGCACTGGCGATCCGGCTGCAGGGCGAGGATGACCTCGAGGTGGTCGCGGCCGTGCAGGTGAAGCAGGCCAACCTGCGGCTGCTGGCGTTACAGCCCGCCGAGGTCCTGGTGCTCGACGGCGATCTGCCCGGCGGTGCCGCGACCCGCCTGTGCGAGGAGCTGTCCAGCCGCGGCAAGCCGACCCGGGTGATCACGCTCAGCTCGTCCTCCGAGCCGGAACGGATCGTGGCTGCTATTCGGGCCGGCGCGGCCGCGTGGGTCCGCAAGGATGAGTCCCTCGAGTACCTGCTGAGCGCGATTCGCGGTGTCGCCAGAGGCGAGACCTGGCTGCCGCCCACCGAGACCGGCAACGTGGTCCGGCTGCTGCTGTCCGAGCAGGACCGGCAGCGGAAGAACGAGCGCCTGCTCGCCAGGCTGACCCCGCAGGAGCTGGCGGTCCTGGAGTGCCTGACCGAGGGCGCCGCTAACCGTGAGGCCGTCGCGGAACGGCTGAACCTTTCCGTGCACACCGTCCGGACGCACCTGCAGAACCTGATGGCCAAGCTGGGCGTGCACTCGGCGCTGGAAGCGGTCGCCCTCACCAGGGGCCATGTGAGCCAGCCGCCGGGCGGCGGGCGTTCGTGGTCCTAGGGTCCGCCGCAGGCCCGGCTCGCCCGTCGACGCAAATCCCGGTGCCCGCGTAGGCTGCGGCCGTGCATGATGACAGGCGCCACGGCGGCCGCGCGCCTGCCGCCAGGGCGGCGCTCGTCGCAGGGATCAGCCTCGTCGTCGCGGTGGGCCTGGTCGTGGCCGTGCTGAACGGCCGCCATGACGCCCGCAAGCCCACCAGGACCGACGCGGCGCAGGCCGGGCGTCCGCCCACGCCGTCGGCTACCCCATCGCCGACGCCCAGTCCCAGCGCGCCACCGACCCGGCCGGACCCGTTCACGGCGGGGATGATGTCCTATCTCTCCGGCCGGACCGGGATCGTCGCGGCGGCAGTGTATGACCTCGGCACCCGCCAGCTGTGGGCCATCGGCTCCGGTCAGCCGCAGGCGGAGGCGAGCGTCGTCAAGGTGGACATCCTGGAGACGCTGCTGACGCAGCAGGGCGCCGGCGCTCTGTCCGGCACCGACCAGGCGCTGGCGCAGAGCATGATCGAGGACAGCGACAACGACGCGGCCACGGATCTGTGGGACGCGGTCGGCGGTGCCAGCGGGATCCGGGCCTTCAACGCCAAGGTCGGCCTGGCGGACACCACGCCGTCGCCGTGCGTGGAGTGCGTGGGGTTCCCGTGGCCGGGTTGGGGGCTCACGACCACGACCGCCGCCGACCAGATCGCGCTGCTGCGCCAGATCGCCGTTCCCGGCGGGCTGCTCAGCACCGCCCAGCGCGGCTACGTCGCGCAGCTCATGGAGAACGTCACGCCGTCGCAGCGCTGGGGGGTGTGCGCCGGCGTGCCTGCGCAGGTCACCGTCGCGCTGAAGAACGGCTGGCTGCCGCTCAACCAGGCCGGCACGGACTGGCAGATCAACAGCGTCGGCTGGGTGTCGGGCCTTGGCCGGGACTACCTGATCGCGGTGCTCAGCAACGAGAACCCGACCGAGCAGTACGGCATCGACACGATCGACTGGCTGTCCGCGGCCGTCTGGCAGCACCTGGGGTAGCAATAGGCAGGCTGCTCGACCTCGCCTGCGGCACCGGCCAGGTCACCTTTGCCCTGGCCGACCGGTTCGGGCAGGTCTGGGCCGCCGACCAGGAGCCGGACATGACCGGCCTGGTCAAGCAGAAGGCCGCGGCGGCAACGCGTTTCACCGGCTGCCCGGCGCCGCCGTCGCCGCCAGCACCCTGCGCTGGCTCCGGCCGGGCCGGTTCCTTGCGCTGCTGTACAGCGGCCCGAATCGGCCGGTCCTCGGCCGGCACTTGTTTCCGCCGGACCACGCCTGGACCGCGGAAACGCTGGCCGGCTTCGTTTTCTCGACGGCGGTCCTTTCCCGTGCGGCGCTCGGCGGCCAGGCCGAGGATCTCGAAGCTGATCTGCGGCGCGAGCTTCGCCCCTATGAGTCGGCCGATGGATTGCCGGAGACAATCGGATTCGCCTATGAACTGGCCCGTCGTCCCGCGTAGGTACACTTTGCCCAGCGTCAACGGGAGAGATTGCCAACTGCGATGCCGGACCGAGAAAAGAACGGTAAACGCCCGCCCGCGGCCAGGGAGTCCGGGCGAGAGCGAGTGAGCCGCGCCGCATATGAACTGTTCAGCCGGGATGGCCTGCGCGCGGTGGGGGTCGAGGCGGTCATCGCCAGGGCGGGCACGGCGAAGATGACGCTGTACCGGAATTTCCCGTCCAAAGACGACCTCATTCTCGATTTCCTCCGGCGCAGAGAGCAATTGTGGACGCGAGAGTGGCTTGAGGCAGAGAGCCGCCGCCGCGGCGAAACTCCCCGTGAGCAGCTGCTGGCCATATTCGACGTGTTCTCCGAGTGGTTCAGTCGGCCGGACTTCGAGGGCTGCGCATTCCTGACCACAATGATCGAGGTCAGCGACCCAGAGCATCCGGTGCACCGGGCAGCGGTCGGCCACCTGGCGAATATCCGGGCCTACATCGGGGAACTCGCCGCGGCGGCCGGCATCGCCGACACCGACGCGTTCGCGCGCAAGTGGCACATCCTCATGAAGGGGTCGATCATGGCCGCTCATGAGGGCGACACCGCGGCCGCGGCCCGCGCCAGGGAAATGGGCGAGCTGCTGCTGCGGGACCACGGCGCCTGAGGATGGGCGCCTGCTAACGCCGAAGCGCGGCCTGCCCGCTGGCGCCAGCTAACGCCGAAGCGCCGCCTGCCGGCCGGCGTCAGTCCACCCCGAGTTGCTCCGCGGCGAGCCTCGTGCCCTCCACCCGGTTCGCGATCTTCTGGAACGCGACGTCCCGGGCGTAGTCCGGTGAGCCGTGATTGGGCTTCTCGTCGATGCTGAACGGCGAGAAACCGCAGTCGTCGGTTGAGCCGAGGCGCTCGGCCGGGATGAAATTGGCCGCCCGGACCAGCGCGTCGCGGACTTCCCCGGCGCTCTCCACCCGCGGGTTCAGCGGGTTGATCACGCCGACGTACGCGAACTGCGGCACGCCGTCCGCATCCTCCCTGAGGTACTCGCCGATGAGCCGGTAAACCCGGTCCCGGTCCCGCTCGCTGGCCAGCTGAATCAGGAAGTAGCTCGCGTTCATCTGGAACATGCTGGGCAGCAGGTCGTTGTAGTCGACATCGGCGCTGTGCACCGAGTCCCGGTCGCCGCCCGGGCAGGTGTGGATGCCGATGCGTGACCGCTCGTCGGCGGTGAACCGGGCCAGCACCCGGTTGTTGAGCTCGATGAAGTGCGGCAGCATGTTGCGCCCGGTCCACGGGTTGCGCGGGTCCGCCCTGGTGGCCAGCCGGCCCTCGGTGAAGTCGATCGACACCCGCGCGGCGCCGGCGTCGAACGCCTTCCTGATGTCCTTCTCGCACTCGCTGACGAGGTCTTCCTCGAAGCTCTCCCGCGGGTACCCGGGCAGCTCCTCGTCGAGCGGGTACAGCAGCGCGAGCATGGACGGGGCGATCACGGCCTGCTTCATCGGCTTGCTGGCCTGCCCGATGGACTTGCTCAACGTGTCCGCCGCGTAGGTCTTGTACCGGAACGGCCCGCCGGTCAGCCGCGGCAGCTGGCGGCGGTGCCCGTCGGCGAAGATCGCGAAATACTGCCCCCCGTCCCCGGCCAGATGGTCGGCCAGCCCGGTGCCGGCGAGGGTGTCGGTGATCGCGTAGGTCGCGAAGCTCGACCACCGCTGCTCGCCGTCGGAGATGATCGGCTCCCCGGTCGCCTCGCCGCGTTCGATGGAGTCCTTTACCGCCTTGTCCTGCTCGGCTTCGAGCTGGTCGTGGGTGATCTCCCCGGCGTCGTACTGGCCGTACGCCTGCTGCAGCTTGCTCGGCCGCGGCAGCGAGCCGACTGGCTCGGTCGGGATTCCCGTCGCGGTGCGCGGATCGTAGTCAGTCATGGCACCTCGCCGTTGAGAGAGACCGGTCTGTCTCGTCCTGCTATCGGGGACGATAGACCTGTTGCCAGACCGGGTCAACGGCCCGCCGGCCACCCGCGTCCGCCCCCTTGTCCCGCCCCTCGCGCCGGTGCCCGCTCCGTGCAGTGTCCGCGCGATAGCCATAGGGGTCGCGGTCACGGGCCTCGCTCGTCGGCGATCATGATCAGCTACGTTGCGTAGCGATCCGGTGCGACTTCCCAACGTTGCGTAGTCTTCGCCGACGCCGACGAGGCCGCGACCCAGCCTTTTCCATGATCTGGGTGGATAACGACCAAATACGCGACATTTTCCACCCAGATCATGGAACGGACCCGCTGGCGCACTCGGGAGACCACCGCCGCATCAAGCGGGACTCCGTAGTCGCATGGAGCGACCCATTGCCACATGGAACGGACGCCCTGGCACACCCCGGCACCCGCCCCCGCGCGAACGAAGACCAAATCTCTGCACGCCCGCGGGAACCTGCGGTCTCGAGGTGTCCATGGAGGCCAGGCCGTGCGCGGCTGTCACACGGTGCCGAGCCCCGGGTGTCGGAGGACTGTCAGTGGGGGGAGATAAACTCGTAACAACTGGTCGCCCCGGTAACCGGCGGCCAGCACAGAGGACGGCTGCACATCGGTCGCCCCCGCACCGACCCGCGGCGGACGGTTTCGTCCGCCGGCCCGGACCTGGAGGGGGTCGTCATGACCGTCCCACACGTTGCAACCGTCCCCATTGACGAAGCCGAACCGCTGACGGTCGATGACGCCTACGCCAGATCGCACCGGGCGGCGCTCACGACGTCCGCGATCGGCGCGGTCGGGCTTGAAATCGAGAGCCACCTGGTCGACCTGGACTCGGTGATCGAGCGGGTGGCCTGGGACCGGGTCGACCCGCTTCCCGGCCCGGTCTGCGCCGCCGCCGGGCCGTCGAAGGTCACCCTGGAGCCGGGCGGCCAGTTCGAGCTGTCCGGCCCTCCGGCGTCGGACATCCTGACCACCGTCACCGGGCTGCGCCGGGATGACTGGCGCGCCAGGCAGGCGCTGGCCGAGCTGCGGCTGGGCATCGTGCCGGCCGGCGCCGACCCGCTCCGGCCGCCGCGGCGGATCAACCCGAAGCCCAGGTACCGGGCGATGGAGCAGCACTACGCGGCCACCGGCCAGGCCGCGCCGGGCGCGGTGATGATGAACTCCACCGCCGCCATGCAGGTCAACCTCCAGGCGGGCCCCGAGCGCGGCTGGCCGGAGCGGGTGGCACGCGCGCACCGGCTCGGGCCCACGCTGGTCGCGATCTCGGCGAGCTCGCCGTGGCTGTGCGGCCGGGACACCGGGTGGAAGTCGGCCCGGCAGCGGGC
>JASHOI010000744.1 GCA_030041195.1 Streptosporangiaceae bacterium
ACGGGGGTACCGGAGCGGCCTGAGCGCCGGGCCCGGCGGGGGCGTGCCTGCCCTCGGCCGGTCCTGCGGCGCGCCCGGCGGCCGCCTTGGTGTCGCCGATCGCGCTCGCGACCGCCTTCTCCACCTCTTCCTCCAGCGAGCCGCGTGCGACCTCGCCGGCGACCAGGGTGGTGACCACGTCGCGGATCTCCGTCAGCCGCCTGATCGCCTCGGTGTGCCGGGACATCAGCAGGTTGAGGCGGCGCTCCGCGCCGTCGTGAATCGCGGTCGCGCGCGCGGTCGCCTCGTCGAGCACCTGCTTGGCCTGTGCCTTGGCGCTGGCAACGGCGGTCTCCGCCTGCTTGTGCGCGTCGGTGATCGAGCGCTCCGCCTCGGCGCGGGCCGCGTTCCGTGTCTTCTCCGCCTCGGCCCTGGCGCTGGCAACGGAGTTCTCCGCCTGCTCCTGTGCGGCGCGCAGCATGCGCTCGGCCTGACTCTGCGCCTCGGCCCGGAACTTGTCGGTCTCCTGCTTGGCCTCGGTCCGCATCCGGTCCGTCTCCGCCTTGGCGTCGGCCCGCTGCTTCGCGATGTCGTCGTTGGCGCGGTTGCGCTGGGACTTGGCCTCCTCGTCGGCCAGCTTCAGGATCTGGCCGACACGCTCGCTGATCTCCTCGTGCGCCGGCCTGGAACCGGGCGCCTGCCGCGCAGAAGAGAGCTCAAGCCTGAGCCGCTCATTTTCGTCAAGGGCGTGCGAGAGCCGGTTCTCGAGGTCGCGGGACTGGTTGCGTGCCTTCGCCGCGAACTCGTCTACCTGCCGACGGCTGTAGCCGCGCCTCTCAAGCTCGAACTCTTCCTGTCCCAGGTCGGTAAGGCGGTCGCTGTGCTCGGTCATGATTTCACCCGTCAGATGGGTCAGGCAGACCTGACCGTGCGGCTGGTGGCCGCTCGGGGGGCTGGCCAGGTCTGCGGATGTGGTCTACTGTAGGCGGCCCTCCGGCAGCTGGGGTCCTGCCGGTTGCGGGCCGAGCGCGGCTTTTATGGAATGACGCCACGACTCTTGTCCCGAAGCACCCATCCGCGCAACCGAAACGGCTGAGTATCCGGTTATGTCTGGATTGGTCGAGCCAACCAGGCTGTAACTTCCGCCAAGGCGCGAACGCGACAGCCGCCGCCAAGGTGCCACGCAACGGCGAGGAGCAATCCATGGGCTTGCTTGGATCGTTGAGCGATTCGGTCCCTTCGGTGCACCCGGAGGCCTGGATCGCTCCCACCGCCGTGGTCGTGGGCCAGGTCACGATCGGCCGCGCCGCGAGTGTCTGGTACGGGGCCGTGCTGCGCGCCGACGACGACGAGATCGTGGTCGGCGCCGAGTGCAACATCCAGGATCTCTGCTGCCTGCACGTGGACGCCGGCGAGCCCGCCGTGCTCGAGGAGCGGGTCAGCCTCGGCCACCACGCCACCGTGCACGGCGCCCAGGTCGGGGCGGGCGCGCTGATCGGGATGGGGGCGATCGTGCTCGGCGGCGCCCGGGTCGGCGCCGGGACCCTGGTGGCGGCGGGGTCCGTGATCCGCCCGGGCACCAGCGTTCCGGCCGGCGTCCTGTTCGCCGGGGTGCCGGGCCGGGTGGTCAGGGAGCTCACCGACGCGGACCGCGCGTCGTTCGCCGACTCGGCCATCAACTACGTGGCCAGGGCGGCGCGCCACCGGGATGTTGCCTGGTCAGAGCCGGGCCGCTAAATCAGGAGGAATTAGCCGCCCGGATGTGGGTACGCGTTACTAGAAGATGGTTCTGAAAATGATCCCGATGGGTCATGCGGAGCAATGGGACTGCGCCGTAACCTGATCTCAGGCTTCCGCGAATCCGCTCGGCAATGGAGGTGGGCGCGTTGCGAGAGCATCTGGACCTGCGCGTCCACGATCGCGTAGCGCTCGATGAGATCGAGCTGTACGCCGAGGTGCTCAGCGCCGTGGCCGCAAGCGACCGGCCGCTCACGGCCGAGGAACTCGACCAGGTCCTCGGCGTGCGCCCGGCGGCCAGGGCGACGGTCTCCAACTAGTCCCCGCTAGTCCTGCGGAGCTAGCAGGCCCGCCCGGCCCGGGACCCGTTCAGGCCAGGACAGCCTGGGCGTGCTCGCCGCTCACCGGGATGTTGGAGAACATCACGTCGGTATCCCAGTGGGTGAAGCCCAGCGACTCGTACAGCCGGATCGCCGGCGTGTTGGATTCGTCCACGTACAGCATCACCTGGAACAGGCCCTGCGCGCGCAGGTAGCAGAGCCCGACCAGGGTGAGCGCCCGGCCGAGGCCGGAGCCTCGCTCGTTCGGGTCGACGCCGACCACGTAGACCTCGCCGATCGGCTCGTGGCCGCGGGTGGCCGCCCCGCCGTCTCCGTCAGCGCCGCCGCCGTGCCCGCCCGGCTCCGCATCCCTGGAGCCGTGGATCTTCGTCCAGTGAAAGCCGACCAGCTTCCCGTCCCGTTCAGCCAGGAAGAACCCGTCCGGATCGAACCATGGCTCGCGCTCGCGCATGTCGAGGTCCTCGCGCGTCCAGGCACCCTGCTCGGGATGGCGGGCGAACGCCCTGGCATTCAGACTCGTCCACTCGTCCTCGTCCTGGCCGACCACGAACGTCCGGATCGTGATCCCGTCCGGGATCTGCGGCCGGTCCAGCTGGGACTGCAGCGAGCGACGCATCTGCCATAGGGCGCGCACCCGCTGGAACCCGGCCGCGGCGGCAAGCCGGGCGGCGGCCGGCCGGTCGCCGTGCGCCCACAGCCGCAACGGCCGTTCCCCGGCCTCGGCGACCAGCGCGTGGGTCAGCAGCAGGCCCAGGCCCCGGCCGCGGTGCGCCGGGTCGATGACCAGTTCGCCGCTCGGGCCCTCGACCGGATCGGTCGGGTCGAGGTGGGCATAGCCGGCCAGATCGCCGTCGGTCACCAGCAGCAGGTCGCGGGCCCGGGGGTCGCCGCCGTACCTCAGGTGCAGCATCACGTGCTCGGACAGCGGGCCGACGCCGTCCTCTTCCGCGGCGGCCCCGACCAGCCGCAGCACGTCCCGCGCCTCGGCCTCGGTGAGGCGCTCCCGGGTGATGACCGCCGGCGCCCCGTGCTCAGACCTGGGCATGAGCCGGGCGCGGCTGAATGTCGGCGGTGCCGTCGTCGCGAGCTTCCAGATCGCGGCCGTCATCGCCGCCCTTCACCGGGACGAAGCGGTACCCGACGTTGCGGACGGTGCCGATCAGGGCCTCGTGGTCCGCGCCGAGCTTCGCCCGCAGCCTGCGCACGTGCACGTCGACGGTCCGGGTGCCGCCGAAGTAGTCGTAGCCCCAGACCTCCTGCAGCAGCTGGGACCGGGTAAAAACCCTCCCGGGGTGCTGGGCCAGAAACTTCAGCAATTCGAATTCCTTGAACGTTAGGTCCAGGGCGTGGCCGCGCAACCGTACCGAATATGTGGGTTCGTCGATCACCAGGTCGCCGGAGCGGATCTCGCCGGAAGCCGCGGGCGCCGTGCGGCCGATCGCCAGGCGCAGCCTGGCGTCAACCTCGCCGGGGCCCGCCGTGTGCAGGATCACGTCGTCCGCGCCCCAGTCGGCGGTCACGGCGGCCCAGCCGCCCTCGGTGACGATGGCCAGCACCGGCACGGTCAGCTCCGCGCCGTGCAGCAGCCGCAGCAGCCGCCTGACCTGCACCAGGTCCCGCCGGGCGTCGACCAGGATCGCGTCGGTGCCGGAACCCCCGTTGGCGGCGGTCGCGGACGCGGGCGCGGTCCTGATGTCATGTGCCAGCAGGCTCAGTGAGGGAAGAATCTCGGCGGCAGGCTCGGGTGCGTCCGTGAGCAGCAGCACGATGCTCAACCTGCCGCCACCTCCATCCCGCGGAGTCATCCGCGGGAGGCTGCCCTGACTCCCGCCGTGGCCCGGGGCCGACGCCATCCGGGTCCATCATGAGTAAGGATAGCTGACATGGCTATCGTGACCCTCCGCTACTGGGCGGCGGCGAAAGAAGCGGCGGGAATCGCCGAGGAGACGGTCAGCGCCGGGACGCTCGCCGAGGCGCTGGCCGCCGCGGGCGACGAGCGCAGGGAGCGGAACGCGCGGCTGCGCCCGATCCTGGCCCGGTCCTCGTTCCTGGTCGACGGGACGCCGGTGGGAACCCGCGCGCCAGAGGCGGTGGTGCTCGGCGACGGGTCGGTGGTCGAGGTTCTCCCCCCGTTCGCGGGCGGCTGACCACAAATTTTGCTGCGGCGTTGAACCAACCGGCCGCGGGAGTCGTGGAGGGAGTGTGGCAGGGCTACAAGGGTCTGGCGGCAAGGGAACGCGCGGCCCAGCGTCCGACGAGATGCTGGTGCGCACGCTCTACGCCGAGCATGCCGGGCCGCTGCTGCGATATGCGCTGCACCTGACAAGCGGGGACCGCCAGCGGGCGGAGGACATTGTGCAAGAAACGCTGCTTCGGGCGTGGATGCACCCCGATGCGATCGCGGAACGGCCGGCCCGGCCGTGGTTGTTCGCGGTGGCGCGGAACCTGGCGGTCGACGCCTACCGGGCCAAGCGGGCCAGGCCGCACGAGGTCGGCGAGGCCGCCCTCGAACTGGTCGCCGCCCCCGACGAGGCGGACCGGGCGCTGGAGTCGTGGGCCGTGGCCGACGCGGTCAAGGCGCTGCGGCCGGACCACCGCCGGGTGCTACTGGAAACCTACTATCGAGGTAAGTCCGTCGCTGAGGCGGCCGTGGCGCTCGGCATACCGGCCGGCACCGTCAAATCACGGACGTTCTACGCGCTCCGGGCGCTGAAGCTGGCACTCGAGGAACGGGGGCTCGCGCCATGACCGGCCGGCTCTCGGATTGCAACGAAATCCGTCACGCGCTGGGCGTCTACGTCGTCGGTGCGATCGACCCTGCCGAGCGCTCGATCGTCGATGCTCACCTCACCCATTGCCTCGACTGCCGGGAAGAGCTGGCCGGCCTCGCTGGGCTGCCGGCGCTGCTCGGCAGGGTGCCGTTTGAGGACGCCGAGCGGCTGGCCCTCGGCGACGAAGAACTCGAGGAGGCCCCGGCCGAGCTGCTGGACGCGCTGCTGGCGCAGGTGTCCGCGCGGCGCCGGGCGCGCAGATGGCGCGGCATTGCCGCCGCGGCGGCCGCGGCAATCATCGCGGTGGGCGGCGGGGCGCTGGCCGGCGGAATCCTGATGTCGCACCAGCACACCTCCGCGCCGGCGGCCGTGCAGCCGAGCTCGCCCCTGGTCAGGGGCAGCAACCCGGCCACGCACGTGACCGCGGCGATCTACTACTCCTCGGCAAAGTCGGGGACCAAGATGCAGGTCTCGGTCACGGGCATCCCGAACGGCACGCACTGCCAGTTCTGGGTGACCACGACCACCGGCCAGCATCTCCTGGTCGGCGGCTGGACGGTGGACGACTACAAGTCCGGCAACTGGTACAACGTCTCGACCACGGTGCCCATGAGCCAGCTGCGCAGCTTCGACATCAGCGGTCCCCACGGAAAGATCCTGGTCTCGGTCTCGGCGAGCTTAGCGGGCTCCGGGCGGTACGACGGCGGCTCCGGGAATGCGGGGGATGGGTCCCGCGCTTAGCTCAACGTGGCCCCCGGACTCATCGCACTTGTAGTGGCGCTCGCCGTCGCGGTCGTGACCGGGCTGGCGTGGCAGCGGACCAACGGCCGGATCCGTGGCGTACGGGCCGTACCGCCTCCGCGCGAAAAGCAGGCGCAGCCGGCCGATCCCGCGGCGGAAACCGGGCCGGTGCTCACCAGCGCCGAACTCGGGCTGCCGCTCGGCCAGCGGGCCACCCTGGTTCAGTTCTCCACCGCGTTCTGTGCGCCGTGCCGCGCCACCAGGCGGATCCTGGCCGAGGTCGCCGGGATGGTCGACGGGGTGGCACACGTGGAGATCGACGCCGAGTCTCATCTCGATCTGGTCCGGCGCCTCGACATCCGGCGGACCCCCACGGTCCTCGTGGTCGGTCCGGACGGCCGGATCGCCAAGCGTGCAAGCGGTCAGCCTCGCAAGGCCGACGTCATAGCCGCGGTTGGCGACCTGTCGTAGGCTTATTCCTATTGATCAGATCGAAAGAGGGGGATAGTGACAGTGAGCCTGGCCGCGCATAGCATCGGCTCTGTGCCTGCCTGGACAGGGTCTCCCGTGACCGCGGCCGCGCGGCTGCCGGTGTCAACGCTGACCAGGCGGCGTGCCGTGGACTACTGCCGCGTCGCGACCGCGCTGTGTTCGGCTGCCGAGCCTGCCGTGCCAAGAACCGGCAGGGCCGCCTGATCCATTCCCCCGGGCCCGCGCCGGCCTGAGCAGGGCCGGCCGATGAGGCAAACGGGGCCGGGGACAATGGGGCGGGCAGCGTACACGGGCAACCCCATCAGCATCCCGAAGGGAAACCACAGATGGACATCGATCCGAGGGGACCACGCTTCGGAGCGCTGATCACCATGGTGGTCTTCGCCGTTGTCCTGATCACCGGGAGCGCCTGGCTGCTGGGCGCGCAGGCCGTGATCTTCGCCATCGCCACCGTCTTCGGCATGCGGTACGCCCCGTACGGGCTGATCTACCGCTACCTGGTGCGGCCGCGCCTCGGGCCGCCCAGGGAACTTGAGGCAGAGGCGCCGCCGAGGTTCGCCCAGGGCACCGGGCTGATGATCAGCGTGATAGGGGTCATCGGCTACGCAGCGGGTATCACGCCGCTTGGCATGGCCGCCGCGTCGGCCGGGCTGCTCGCCGCGTTCCTGAACGGCGTCTTCGGGCTCTGCCTGGGCTGCGAAATGTATCTGGTAATCCGACGTATCTGGCCGGGCCGCCAGGCACTGGCGCCGGCCGAAACCGACAAGGAGGTTCCCATATGAGCCGATCCGACGTCCTCGTGGACGCCGACTGGGTCGAGGCACACGGTAGCGACCCCGGTGTGGTGCTCGTCGAGGTCGACGAGGACACCAGCGCTTACGACAAGGGCCACATCCGCAACGCCGTCAAGATCGACTGGAAGGCCGACCTGCAGGACCCCGTGCGCCGCGACTTCGTGGACAAGGCCGGCTTCGAGGCGCTGCTTTCCGAGCGCGGCATTTCCAACGACGACACGGTGATCCTGTACGGCGGCAACAACAACTGGTTCGCGGCGTACGCGTACTGGTACTTCAGGCTGTACGGGCACGACAACGTCAGGCTGCTCGACGGCGGCCGCAAGAAGTGGGAGCTCGAGTCCCGCGAGCTGGTGACCGAGGTGCCGCAGCGGGCCAAGACCAGCTACCACGCGAAGGACCAGGACAAGGCGATCCGGGCCTTCCGCGACGAGGTCGTCGCCGCGATCGGCCAGGACAACCTCGTCGACGTCCGCTCGCCGGACGAGTTCGCAGGCCGGCTGCTCGCTCCGGCGCACCTGCCGCAGGAGCAGGCGCAGCGCGGCGGGCACATCCCCACGGCCAAGAACATCCCGTGGTCGAAGGCAGCCGAGGAAGACGGCACGTTCAAGTCCGACGACGCGCTGCGCGCGCTGTACGGCGATGCCGGCGTGGACTTCGGCAGGGACACGATCGCGTACTGCCGGATCGGCGAGCGCTCGGCGCACACCTGGTTCGTGCTGCACGAGCTGCTCGGGCAGCCGCGGGTGAAGAACTACGACGGATCGTGGACCGAGTACGGCTCCCTGGTCGGGGTTCCGATCGAGATCGGCGACGGCAAGTGAGCACTGAGGGCTGCGGTGCCCCGGCAGGCGGGGCCCAGGTCAGCGACGCCAAGGACGCCGGCGCGCAGGCGGTGGTTCAGGGGCGGGTGACCCAGAACGGATCCGCGGTGCCCGTCGGTTATGCGCGGCTGCTCAACCCGGGCGGTGACTTCGTCGCCGAGGTGCCGCTCGGTGAGGACGGCGGGTTCCGGTTCTTCGCCGCGCCGGGATCGTGGACGCTGCGCGTGCTCGCTCCCGGCAACGTCAGGGCCGAGCGCGTGGTGTCCGCCGATGTCGGCAAGATCACCGAGCTAGAGGTGGCGGTCTAGCGCGAACCCCGTGGCCCGCTGGGACGGTCCCCAGCGGGCCGCGGGTGCCGGCCCATGGCATGACAATAGCCACAAAACCGGCAGTCTGGGCGGGTAGCCGCCCAGATCTCCCTGGCAGGCACCAGGAATCGTTGGCTGCCTGCTCGGTTCCGAGGCCGGTCGGCGGCTAAAGACCCTGGTCGCGGCCACTGTCTGGGGCGTCGGCCCGGCGGCAAGCGGTGCGCGTGCCGGGAGGTTGTGTTCCTCTTCTTGCCATCCGTTCGTCGCCTGTTTCATCACCTGTTGTTCAACTGCTTGTTACCTTCGCCCCCTACAAATGGTGCGGGCCGTAGGAACACGGCAAGCTCATCACGACGCTTGGGGGCAAGGCGACATCATGTCGATCGAGGCTGACCCGGCCGGGGCTGGAGGCGGCGCCACCGTCCCGGTGACGGCGACCGGCCCCTCCGATGCACCGGCCAGCACACAGGCGCCGGCCGGCTCGAACGCGGAAACCGCGATCGCGCCGGTGGACCTGACGCTGGGCTTCGGGCAGCGGACGGTCCTTTCCGATATCACGACAAGCATCCAGAAGGGCGCGATCACCGCGCTGATCGGCCCAACGGGCTCGGGCAAGTCCACGTTGCTGCGAACCTTCAACCGGATGAACGACAAGGTGACCGGCTACCGGCACGACGGCGACGTGCTCCTGGACGGGCGCAGCATCTGGGGCTCGCACGTCGAGCTGATGACGCTGCGGCGCCGGGTGGGCATGCTGTTCCAGCGGCCGAACCCGTTCCCCATGTCGATCATGGATAACGTGGTCGCCGGGGTCCGGGCGCACAAGATGGCCAGCCGCTCAGCGATGCGGGAGATCACCGAGCGGCGGCTCACCGAGGTCGGGCTTTGGGAAGCGGTCTCCAGACGGCTCAAGGACTCGCCGTTCCGGCTGTCCGGCGGGCAGCAGCAGTTGCTCTGCCTGGCCCGGGCGCTGGCGGTCGACCCCGAGATCCTGCTGCTCGACGAGCCCACGTCCTCGCTTGACCCGCTGGCCACGGAATCGATCGAGGCGCTGATCAAGACGCTGACCCCGAAGATCACGGTGGTGATCGTCACCCACAACCTGGCCCAGGCCCGCCGCGTCGCCGACAGCACCATTTTCCTGTACCAGGGGCACATGGTCGAGCACGGCGACACCGAGCAGGTCTTCGAGAACCCCGCACACGAGGAGACCGCCCACTACGTGGGTGGCCGCTTCGGATAGACAAGACCCTCCCGGGCGGGAGGACCGGAACTCCCCCCGCCCGGGGGCAAGAACCGCGCGCCAGCGCGGACCTCATCGCACGCGCCCGCGTGCGAGTCGTGTAGCGCACGCGTCAGCGTGCATTAGTAAAGGAGTATTCCCCGGTGGCCAACAGAATCCGCTTGGTTGGCACAGCGGCCGCCCTGGTCTCGCTCGCGCTGCTGGCGGCTGCCTGCAGCAGTTCAAGCACCACGCCGAAGTCGACGTCCACGACGCCAGCGGCGGCAAACGCATCCGGCAAGTCGATCTCCGAGACCGGCAGCACGCTGCTGTTCCCGCTGTTCGGCACCTGGCAGACGGCCTACAGCACCGCGAACCCGAGCGTGACGATCACTTCCGGCGCGACCGGCTCGGGCACCGGAATTGCAGACGCCAGCGAGGGGCTGGTGAACATCGGCGCCTCCGACGCGTACCTGTCCGCCTCGGACCTCATCAAGTACCCAGGGTTGCTGAACATCCCGCTCACGGTGGCGTCGCTTCAGGTCTACTACAACCTGCCGGGCGTCAAGTCGCTCAACCTGAACGGCACCGTGCTTGCGGAGATCTATACCGGCAAGATCACCACCTGGAACAACTCGGCGATCGCCGCGCTCAACCCCGGCGTGACCCTGCCGTCCACGACGATCGTCACGCTGCACCGCGCTGACAGCTCGGGCAGCACGTTCCTGTTCACCTCCTACCTGAACGCGACGGACCCCAGCGCGTGGCCGTCGGCCGACGTCGGCACGACCGTCACCTGGCCGTCGGCACCTGGCGCGCTCGCCGAGACCGGAAGCGGAGGCATGGTGACCGGCTGCGGCAGCACCAAGGGCTGCATCGCCTACATCGGCATCAGCTACCAGGCCAAGGCCACGGCGGCCGGCCTCGCATCGGCGGCGCTCGCGAACAAGGCTGGCAAGTACGTCCAGGACACCACGTCCTCGGTCGGCGCGGCCCTGGCCAGCTTCCCGGCCGCTCCGTCCAGCGGCGCCGAGGCACTGATCAACACGTCTGCGGCCGCCGGATACCCGATCATCAACTACGAGTACGCGATCGTGAAGAAGACCCAGCCCAGTGCCGCCGAGGCCAGCGTGGTCAAGGCGTTCCTGTCCTGGATCCTCAGCACCGGCGACTCCACGAAGAACCTGTCCACGGTGGGCTTCGTGGCGCTGCCTTCGGCCACCCTGTCCACAGCTCAGAGCCTGGTCAGCTCGATCAGCAGCTGATCTGATGGCTACCACTGCACCGACCGTGCCGAGCGGAGGGGCGGGCGACCAGCCCCTCCGCCGGTCCGGCGCCTCGCTCCGCAACTTCGTCCGCAACGGCGGCATGGTCATGTGGCTCGGACGCGGCGGCGCCGTTGTGCCGGTGCTCATGCTCGTCTTCGTGCTGGTCACGCTGGTCCTCCAGGCAATACCGGCGATCAGGTTCGCGGGCTGGCACATCTTCACAGGGAAAACCTGGAACTTTGGTTCCCAGTACGCGACGCCGGTGACGTCGGATGGCCTGACCCACCTGGCCGGGGAGCAGTTCGGCGCGCTGCCCGAGATCCTGGGCACGCTGGTCACCTCGGCGATCGCCCTGATCATCGCGGTACCGGTGTCGATCGGCGCGGCGCTGGTGATCGTGGAGCGGCTGCCCAGGCGGGTGGCGAACGTGATCGGCATGTTCATCGAGCTGCTGGCCGGGATTCCCAGCGTGATCGTCGGGCTGTGGGGCGCGCTCACGTTCGGGCCGTTCCTCGCCCACCACATCTCCCCGTGGATCATCAAGATCATTCCCAACTGGCCCGGCCTCGGCTTCTTCCATGGTGACCCCGGGAGCGGCGAAGGCCTGCTGACCTCGGGCCTGATCCTTGCGGTGATGGTGATCCCGATCGTCGCCTCGACGTCGCGCGACCTGATCCGCGGCGTGCCGCTGCTGCCCCGCGAGGGCGCGATCGCGCTGGGCATGTCCGACGCGCAGGCCGCGCGCAAGGTGACGCTGCCGTGGATCGGCGCCGGCCTCGTCGGGGCGGCCGTGCTCGGCCTGGGCCGCGCGCTCGGCGAGACGATCGCGGTCGCCATGGTCTGCGGCGTCGCGCTCGGCTCGCTTCCCACCAACCTCTACGCCGCGATGATCACGATCGCCGCCAACATCGTGCAGAACCTCGACACCGCGATCACCGACCGGATGGACGTGAGCGCGTTCGCCGAGCTGGCGCTGATCCTGATGGTGATCACGCTGTCGGCGAACGTGGTCGCGCGGCTGCTCGTGCGGCGGGTCTCCGGCACCGCTCTTCCCGTCGGAAGGGGGCTGTAACGATGAGCACGACGCACAGCACGCCGGTCAGCAGCACTGCTGACCAATGGCCGCGGGTGCCGCTGCGCCGGAAAATCGGCAACATGGTGTTCTGGGCACTGTGCGGTATTGCGCTGCTGGTGGTGGTCGGCCCCGCGATCTGGCTGGCGGGCGGGGTTGTGGTGCGCGCGATCCCGCACTTCCAGTGGAGCGTGCTGACCACGGACACCACCTCCGGGGACGCCGGCGGGCTCAAGCAGGCGATCCTCGGCACGCTGCTGATCACGGTCGGGGTGCTGATCGTCAGCGGTACGATCAGCATCCTCACCGGCCTGTACCTCGCCGAGTTCGCGGTCGGCCGCCACCGCACGGTCCTGCGCGGTGGCTACGAGGTGCTGTCCGGCATCCCCTCGATCGTGCTCGGCCTGGTCGGCTACCTGACCCTGGTGATCGGCCTGCACTGGGCCTTCGGCTTGCTGCCCGCCGTGCTGGTGCTGTCGGTGATCACGATTCCGTACATCACCAAGGCCACCGAGACGTCGCTGCTGCAGGTGCCCGCCTCGTATCGCGAGGGCGCCGAGGCGCTGGGCATCACGCCAGGGTGGACGCTGCGGAAGATCGTGCTCAAGTCCGCGCTGCCCGGGATCATCACCGGCATGCTGGTGGCGGTGGCGATCTCGGTGGGCGAGACCGCGCCGCTGCTGTACACCGCCGGCTGGACCGACCTGAACCCGACGCTGCAGCTCACCCACGCGCCGGTGGCCTTCCTGACCTACGCGATCTTCAACTTCTGGGACGCCGGGACGGCCTCGGGGCTGATCCTGTCCTACGACGCCGCGCTGATTCTGCTGGTGTTCGTCTTGCTGATCATCATTCTGGGACGGGTGATCGTGGCGATCTCCCGGCGTTATGCGGAGTGACGAGCGTGCCGGGGGCCAACGAGGAACCGGTTCGGGAGGGGGGAAGCAGGTCAGCATTCGTGCAGGCCCGCGTGGCTGCGGGTAGCGCGGGGCCGGACCGCGAGGGCCGGGACAGCGGCGCGGGTGCGGGCGCCGGGGCCGGCGGTCCGCGTGAGCGTGGGTCGTCACGGCCGGCCGTCGCCGTGCTCGCGGACCGGATAGCCGCCTCGCTGGTGCACCATGAGCCGGGCTGGCGGCTGCCGAGGCACACCGCGCTGGCCCGGCGGTACAACGTCAGCACGGCCGAGATCGACGCCGCCGTGGACGAGCTGTCCACCCGGCATCTCGTCCGCCGCCTGCCGGACGGGCAGCTGTACCGGGTCAGCCCGGCCGAGTACCTCATCCCGATCGAGGGCGTGCCCGGGCTCGGCTCACGCGCCGATCCGATGGGCGGGGAGATCGCCGTCCGGAGCCGGCAGGCCTCCTGGCGCCAGGTTCCCGAGGACATCGGGTGGGCGCTGCGGATCCCGCCAGCCGATCCGGTCGGTGTGATCAGGGTGCAGTGGACCGCGGGCGGCGAGCCAGCGGCGTTCTGCACGACCTATCTGCTCAAGGAGATGGCCGGCCCGTTCATCAACGATCAGGGCAGCCCGGGCACGGCCGGCCTCGCCCTGCTGCCGATCACCGCCCCGGCCCGGCCCGACCCGGAGCACGGCGGGCTCGTGCCGGTCGGCGAGCCGCGCGCGGTGCACGTCGAGATGCAGCCTCCGCCGCCATCGGTGGCCAGGAGCCTGCGGCTGTCGGCGGGCCAGCCAGCCGCCCTGGTGACGGTGCGGTTCGATGATCCCGACGATGGCAGGCCGGTGGCGCTGACGATCGCGGTGTTCCGCCCCGACCTGTTCCGGATCGTGGTCGAGTCCGGCGAGCAGCTGCTGGGCGACGGCGGGATCAGCGCAGTTACCACGGAGAGCACTTTCTCCGGAGCCTGGACACACGCGGTGGAGGACTGGGAACCTTGACCCGATATGCCTTTCTCCGCACCAGGTCAGGCTGATCGGACGCCGTACCCTGCCCCGAGGGATGCCCCGCACCACGGCGAGTTAGTTGCTGTCATCGCGCTGGTGCTGTTGCTGGTGCACCTGCTGCTGGCCCAGCTGGCACTGCTGCTCACCGTCGTCATGTACGCGATCGACCGGGTCACCCGCTGGCGGCCGGAGTGGCTGGCGGCTCCGGCCGGGATCGGGCTGGTGTGGGCGCTTGCCGTCGGCCCGTCCCGCGCCGTGAGCGGGCTCACCGCGGGACCCCGTCAGGTGCTTGGCTACCTGGGCGGGATCGGCGGGCATCCCGGGCACCTGCTGCACCTGTCCGGTGCCTATGCCGGCCTGGGGCACTGGCTGCCGGAACAATTCCCGCTTGCTCTGATCCTGGCCTCGGCCGAGACCTTCGGCCTGTGCTGGCTGCAGCGGCGGTTCGGCGGCGGGCATCCCTGGCGGCCGGGCCTCATCGTGGCCGCCCGGCAGCGAGCGGCCGCTGCCTCGCTCAGGTCGGGGGCCGGCGTCGTGACCAGGGACGGCTGTTGCGTGGGCGTGGACGTGGCAACCGGACGTCCGGCCGTCATCTCGTGGCGGGAGGCCGAGGGCGGGGTGCTGTGCGCCGGGACGGCCGTGACCGACAGCGGGTTCGCTCTCGCCCACGCCGCGGTCCGCCGGCGCAAGCCGGTGATCGTCATCGACCTGACCGGATCGCGGTGGCTGGCCGAGGCGCTGGCCGCCGCCTGCGCGGAGCCTGGCGCGCCGTTCTCCTGCTTCGGCGCCGCCGGGCCCGGCTATTACGAGCCGCTCCGCGGTGGCGATCCGGCCCGAGCCGCGGCGCTGGTCATGGCCACGATCGACTGGACCGGCGTCGGCGACCAGCAGCGCCGGTCCTGCGCCGCTTACCTGACCGACGCGCTCGCGGTCCAGGCCGCTGCTCCCGGCGACCGGCGGGTTCCGGCGCTCGACGACCTCGTCCGCCTGCTGACCCCCGACGGACTGCGCGAGCGCGCGGCACGGATCCCGGCCTATCATCCGCGCCGCGAGGTGCTGGCCGACCGGGCGGCGGTCTCGGCCGGGCTGCTCCAGGCCGATCCGGCCACGGTCGCGGCGCCCGCTGCGCAGCTGCCGAGGCTGAAGGCATCGGCCCTCGGACGCTGGCTCGAGCCCGCGCCGGCCGGCACGCCGCGGATCAGCCTGGGCCAGACGATCAGAGACCGCGCAGTCACCCTGTTCTCGCTGGACAGCGGCGCGCACGACAGCTCCGCCGGGATGGTCGCTGGCCTCGCCGCCGCCGACCTGGCAGCCGTCTGCAACGAGCTGGCCGGAATGTCGGTATCCGGGGATAGCCTGGCTTGGATCAACGGCTGCGAGGTCCTCGGTCAGCGAGTCCTGGCCGACCTGGTCCGGCTTGGCCACGCCGCCGGAATGGCCGTCGTGCTCGGCACTGGACCCGCACGCTCGGCGTCTTTCGGCACCGGGGCGGTGGGCGGGGCGCCCGTCGGCGAGGCGTCGGTCGGTCCGGGGTCGGTCGGTCCGGGGTCGCTCGGCACCGAGTCCGCCGACGCCGCGGACCGCCTGGCAGCGGAGGTGAACGTGCTGGTGGCGGGCACCCCGGTCGATCCCGCGCTGGTGGGCGCCTTCACCGGCGGGAACGGCGCTGGCTGGCCCGGCCCGGTCACCGGCGGCAGGCCCGGGCCGGTCACGGACGGCCGCCCCGGCTTGCCTCTGGCCGACGCCGGCGGGTTCGCGCTGCTGGCCAGGCAACCCCGTGCGCGCACGCTGGCGCGCTGTCGGCACGTGCACGCGCGGGAGAGGAACCCACTGCCTGCCCCTACCGGCTCGCCCGCAACCGCTCAGCCTCGAGGCAGGCCGTGAAATGAGTGCGCCCGCCGGATTCCGCCCGCCTATCCCCCCGCCGCCGCAGCGTGCCGCTGTCCGCGCGGACCGGGTGTATCTCGGCTGGCAGTACGCGCCGCTGCACCCCGATCCGGGCCCGCTGCCGCGCCGTCCGGCGCCGCCAGCGACGGAGCAGGTCAACCCCGGCTGGGTGGCGGCACAGCGCCGTGAGGAACGGCGGCTGAGCCGGCCGCTGAGGGTGACCTGCGCCGCCTCGGCGTCGCTGGCCGGACTGCTGCTCGCGCTCGGGCTGACCGGGCTGCTGAATTACTGGCTCACCGGCCTCGGCGTGGCGGTCTGCCTGGTCGCTGCCGCGGTCAGCGGGCGTGGCGTCTGGCTGGGCGGGCAGGACCTGCGGGAGCAGCTCGCGGCCGAGGAGCGGCGGGTGGAAAAGATCCGCGACGTGCAGCGCGGCCGGCTTGCGGCACGCCAGGAGCAGCACGCCAGGCAGGTCCGTGAGTGGGAGGAACGACGCGAGGCGTTCGACAGGCAGCTGCAGTGGTACGCGGTGTCGCTGCCCGGGGAGATCGACCGGGTGGATCTGGCCGGCGGCACGCTCTCGGGCTGGTCGGCGCTGCTTACCATGATCGCCGCGCCGCGCCTGTCCGCTGGGGGTGAGGTCACCGTGCTCGACCTCACCGAGGGCGCGGTGGCCAGGGATCTGCTCTCGGTGGCCCACCGGTCCGGGATCGAGCCCCTGGTCTGGGTGCTGCCAGGCGACCTGCCCCAGCTCGACCTCGGCACCGGGCTCGACGCGGAGGCGCTGGCCGACGTGCTGGCCGCGACCGTCGCTGCCGCCGAGCAGGGTGCAACGGCCGGCGGCCCGGCCGCGTCGGCACCGGTGGACAACACGATCCTGCACCGGATCCTCGGCGTGCTCGGCCCGGCGGCGAGCATCGCCCAGGTCACGGCGGCGCTGCGGGTGCTGGCCCAGGTCGGTGACCCGCGCGAGGACCTGCAGGCCGGGCTGCTGACCGCGGGCCAGCTAGACCGGATCACCGCCCTGTTCGGCCGCGCCGCCGCCGACCGGGTGGTGATCGAGCGGGCCTGGGCGATCGAGTCGCGGCTGCGCAGGCTGGACCAGCTCGGGTCGGCTCCGGCGCCGAGTTCGGCGAGCAGGTTGCGGGTGGCGTGCCTGGACCGGCGTGTGGGCGCGCAGGGAAACAAGGTCCTCGGCACGTACCTGACGGTGGCGCTGACCCACGTGCTGCGGCAGGCGTCGGCCGGCCCGCGGTGGCGGCAGACCCTGTGCCTGCTCGGCGCGGAAAAGCTCGGCGGCGACGTGCTGGACCGGCTGATCGAGGCGTGCGAGATCTCCGGCACCGGGCTGCTGGTCGGCTACCGCTCGATCCCCGGGCACGTCAAGGAGCGGCTCGGCCGCGGCAACGCGGCGATCGCGTTCATGCGGCTCGGCAACGCCGACGACGCCCGCGTGGCCAGCGAGCAGATCGGCACCGAGCACCGTTTCCTGGTCAGCCAGCTCACCGACACCGTGGGAACGTCCGTCACCGACACCACCGGTGACTCCTACACCAGCACGGTCAGCACCTCCGACTCCGTGGCCGACTCGGCTTCGGTCAGCGACAGCTACGGCTCGCAGCGCGGCCGCGGCCGCACCCGGCAGGACGCATTCGCGCCGTTCGGGCACGTGTCAGGGTCACAGAGCAGGGACGCGAGTCGGTCGCATGGCACGTCGGACTCGCGATCGATCACCGTGGGCATCAGCTCGAGCACGGCGTGGGGGATCAGCACCTCGACCGCTGTCGGCGCCAGCTCGTCCGTCGCCCGCACCTCCCAGCGGTCCCGCGAGTTCCTCGTCGAGCAGCATGAGCTGCAGCGGCTGCCGCCGAGCGCGGTGATCGTCACCTATGCCTCGCCGGACGGCCGCCGGGTGGTGTTCGCCGACGCCAACCCCGGCATCATCGCGCTGCGGACGGCCACCCTGCTCAGCCTCGAGGAGGCCGTGGAAGCCCAGGCGGTTGCCGCCGGGCACGCGGGCGGGGCCCCCGCTGGGTACGAGGCAGGCGCCCCCGCTGGGTACGAGGCAGGCCCCGGCGCCGGGTACGAGCCAGGCGCCCCCGCTGGGTACGAGCCAGGCCCCGGCGCCGGCTATCCGGCGGGCCCCGGCGCCGGGCCAGGACCGACCGAGCCGGCCGGCGACGAGCCACCGCCCAACCTCGGGCCGCCGCCGGAGCGCCTCGACTGGCGCCGCCCGCGCTGAGCCTGTTCTGGCCCCACCCCGGTCAGGTAGGCTGCGGAGAGCGAAGGGGAGTAGCTCCCAAACCGGGAACATCGTCAGGACGGCCCACCAGGGCCCGGTGCCCCGGGGCGCGACGCGGCAGCGTACGCGCCGAGCAAGACCTTCGGCCGCAGTTAACCAACTGCCGTGCCGGAGGCGTGCGCACTCCCCGGGCGCGGCCAGGACAGGTTAGGGGTCGCGTCGATGAGCCTGGCCATCTGCGCTGTCGCGTTCACGCTGGTATTACCTGCCGAGCTTCCGGACAAGACCGCGTTCGCGAGCCTTGTGCTGGGCACCCGGCACCGGCCACTGCCGGTATTTGCCGGGGCTGCCGTCGCCTTCGCCGTGCAGACCTGCTTGGCGGTCGTGGCCGGCGGGTTGCTCTCCCTGCTGCCGCACCGCGCGCTGGACGCGGTGGTCGCGGCGCTGTTCCTGATCAGCGCGTGGCTGCTGTGGCGGCGGCGCCGCGAGGCCGACGAGGAAACATCGCGCCGCGCCGTTGGGCGGGGCTTTCTGCCAGTAGCAGCCGCCAGCTTCGCGATCGTCACGGTGGCCGAGTTCGGTGACCTGACCCAGATCGTCATCGCGAACCTGGCTGCCCGCTACCACGACCCGCTGTCGGTCGGCATCGGTAGCGTGCTGGCGCTCTGGGCGGTGGCCGCGCTGGCCATCATCGGGGGCCGCGGCCTGCTCCGGGTCATCCCGGTCCGCCTGGTAAGCCTGCTGGCGGCGGCGGCCATGACGATCATGGCGGCGATCAGCGTGATCGGCGCGGTCGGCTGACACCAAGTCCCCCGGCCAGGTGGCAGCCTTTCCCCAGCCGGGCGCGGCTCTTTCCGGCCGTCGGCCGTGCTGCCGCAGCCCTGTGCGCGGCAGGACAGCGCGCCGTTTCCTTGATCTGGGTGGATAACGACCGAATGAGCGTCGTTTTCGACCCAGATCATGAAATCGGCGTCGTCGCGGGCCGCTGACGGGAGCCGACGGCTGCCGCGCAAAGGCCCGGCAGCAGCGGGGGACGCACCGATCGGCCCCTTGGGGCGCCCTGGCTTCCGGCCGCTTGGGCGCCCTGGGGTCGCGTCTGCCTGAGTGCCCTGGGCTCGCGTCTGCCTGAGCGCCCCTGGGCTCGCGTCTGCCTGAGTGCCCTGGGCTCGCGTCTGCTTAGGCGCCCTGGGCTCAGGTCTGCCTGAGTGCCCCTGGGCCCGCGCCGCGCTGGGATGCACGAGCGTCGGGCTGCCCGTCCTCGACGCTGTCCCCGCGTCCCGTTGGGACCGTCCCCCGCGTCCTTCCCGCCCGCCACAGTATGCTTCTGTTACGAAAGTATCTGGAGGAGGCAGCCGGCGAGTGCCCTGAATCCCCGCAGGGAGCGCCTTTGGACCGGAACGGCAAACCCGTGGCTGATGCGGCCAACGCGGCCGAAACGGCCAACGCGGCCGACGCGGCTGACGCGGCCGATGCGGCCAATGCGGCCGACGCGTCTGATGCGGCCGATACGGCCAACGCGGCCGATGCGGCCGATGCGGCCGACGCGTCTGATGTGGCCGATGTGGCCGACCGTCGGCGGGCGTTGCGCCCCCGGCGGCGCGACGTCCAGGGTATTCGCGGTATTTCTGGCATTCCGGGTCTTCCCCGTCTTCCCCGTCTTCCCCTTGTTCCCCGCGTTCCGGGCGTTCCCGGCGTCCGCACCGCTCCCGGCGTCCGCACCGCTCCCGGCGGCCGCGCCGCTCCCGGCGTCCCCGGCGTCTCCGGGGCTCCCGGGAAGCGGGATGCTGTGGCGGGCGCGCGGGGTTACGAGCGGGTCCGGGTCCCGCCGCCGCTGATCAGCCGCAGGCTCCCGTCGGGCCGCGGCGCCACCGAGCAGCCCAACGCGATCGGCGACGGCGACGCCGCGCTGACCCCGAAGTTCTGGCTGATGGTCGTGGCCACCGGCGTCGCCGCCGGGCTGTTCGGCGACCTGATGATGCTGATCCTGTTCAGCGTTCAGCACGTCGCGTTCGGCTACCACACGGGCTCGCTCGAGGCCGCGGTGGAGCGTGCCTCCGACGTCCGGCGGCTCGTGGTCCTGCTCTGCGCCGGGGTGTTCGGCGGCGTCGCCTGGTTCCTGCTGCGCCGCCACACCGAGGGCCAGAAGTCAGAACTCGACGACGTGGTGTGGGGCGAGGGTGCCCGGCTGTCGTTCCGGCGGTCGCTCGGCACCTCGGTGATCTCCGAGGTGGTCATCGGGATGGGCGCGTCGATCGGCAGGGAGAACGCGCCCAAGCTCATGGGCGGCGTGTCCGCCAGCGTGCTGGCCGGCTGGGCCAAGCTGACCCCGGCGCAGCGCCGGCTGCTGATGGCGTGCGGCGGGGGCGCGGGCCTCGCGGCGGTCTACAACGTCCCGCTCGGCGGGGCCCTGTTCACCGCCGAGGTCATGCTGGGCACGATCAGCGTGCCCGTGGTCCTCCCGGCGCTGGCCTGCTCGTGGATCGCCACGGCGACGGCGTGGCTGTACCTGCCCGACCGGCCGACCTACATCGACATCCCCGGCTACCACTTCACGATGACGCTGCTCGTCTGGGCGCTGGTGGCCGGGGCGCCGATCGGGCTGATCGCGTCCGGCTATATCCGGCTGATCGGGTTCGTCTCGCATCACCAGGCCAGCGGGAGGGCTGCCCTGTTCGCACCCGTCGTCGCGTTCGGGGCACTTGGCTTGATCGGATTTGCCTATCCGCAGCTATTCGGCAACGGCAAGGACATGGCGCATGACGCGTTCCTCGGCTCCGATGGGCTCGTCCTGCTGCTGGCGCTGTTCGCGCTCAAGCCGCTGGTCACCGCGTTGTGCCTGGGCAGCGGCGCTTCCGGCGGCCTGTTCACGCCCACGCTGAGCACCGGGGCCGTGCTCGGCGGTGCCGCCGGGATCGTCTGGAGCCTGGCCTGGCCGGGATCGCCCGCCGGCGCCTTTGCGCTGGTCGGCGCCGCGGCGATGCTCGGCGCGGCCATGCAGGCGCCGCTGGCTGGCCTGGTGCTCATCCTGGAACTCACCCACGGCGGGTTCGCGATCGCGATCCCGATGATCGCCGCGACCGTGACCGCCACGGCGGTGGCCCGCTACATCGACGGCTACTCGATCTACACCGCGAGGCTGCGCGCCCGGCCTCGCGGTCCGGACGCGGAGCGCGCCGCACCGGGCCCGGCAGCCGGCCCCGGGCCCGCGGTGCCAGCGCAGCAACGTCGCGCACCATAGCGCGAACAGTGTCGTGGGACCCCCGCTGTTGGAAGAGGAACAGCGGGGGACCCACCACACCGATGGGCGCCACACCGACAGGTGCCGCTGGGTCACAGCCGATCGGAGTCGTCGGCGAGGCGCAGGGCATGCCTGAGGTAGTCGCGCATCCGGGGCTGGTCCTCGTCGCCGCCAAGCGCCTCCAGCAGCGCGGACAGGCTCTCGAACGCCTCGGCGCCGACCTGGTCCCGTAGTTCTTGCTCGATCCGGCGGGCGGCGGCCCGCTGCGCGGCGAGGTAGTCGCGAGCACGCGGAGTAAGCGTGATCACCTTCTGCCGGGCGTCGCCCGGCGACGACCCGAGGGTCACGTACCCGCGATCACGGAGGTCCGCCACGATCTTCCCGGCTCCCTGGCGGGTGATGCCGAGCTCGCGGCCGAGCTCGGAGGCGGTGACCTGGTCAGATCGGGTCGCCAGGCGCAGCACCCGGCCGTCCGGGAAGCCCCGGTCGGGGAAGCCGGCGGCGGCCATCTCCTGGTCCAGCCGCCGCTGGTACCCGACCCAGGCCCGGCGCAGCGCGCCGCCCAGGGCGACACGCCTGCGCCGGGGTGGCTCCGCGCCCGGCTGCGGGCCGTCGACGGGCGGCGGCCGCCGCCCGTGCTCGGTCACGGCTGGTGCGGGGTTAGAATGACAACCATGGTTTACATTCTAGCGGGCCCGGCCGGAGGTCGCCCGCGCGCCACTCTGCGAACGCTGGCCGCCGTCACGGCAGCGCTGCTGATCGCGCTGGCCGTGCCGGCCTGTGACAGTGGCGGAACGAGCCGCCAGCCCGCACCGAAGGCCAGCGGCGACGTGTACCGGTGGGGCGTCGTCGGCAACCGGGGCAAGATCGCGCAGCTCGAGCTGCGCACGCCGACGCCCGTGGCGGGCATCGCCGGGAAGGTGGTGCAGATCGCCTCCTCGAACTCCGACGGCTACGCGCTCACGTCCGCCGGGCAGGTGTTTGCCTGGGGCGTGAACAGCTACGCCGAGCTCGGCGACGGCCAGGAGACTCCATACGAGACCAGGGCGGTCAAGGTTGATTTCCCGGCGGGCGTCAAGATCACGTCGCTGCCCAATCCGATGCCGTTCGACGCCGGCCTGGCGATCGACTCGACCGGCCACGTGTGGGGCTGGGGCCTCAACGCCACCGGCGACCTGTGCCTGTCCGGCCTGATCCAGGCCCAGCCGCAGAAGCTGCCGCTGAGCGACGTGACACTCGCCACGGGCGCACGGACCCACACGCTGTTCTACTCGCGCGGCGCCGTTTACGCCTGCGGCAGCGGCGATGCCGGGGAGCTGGGCAACGGGTCGGCGGCCTCCAGCGCCCGGCCGGCCCGGGTCACCGGGTTGCCGGGCGGCGTGCCGGTCACCGCGCTCACCTCCTCGTGGGAGGGCTCAGGGGCGCTGCTGGCCAACGGCGACTACTACAACTGGGGCTACAACGCGGCCGGCCAGCTCGGCGACGGCACCACGCGGAACAGCGCGGTGCCGGTCAGGGTCGACCTGCCCGGGCCGGTGACCCACGTGTTCCAGGGCGGGAGCGGACCGGCAAATGGCCAGACGGTGGCCATTCTGGCCGGCGGATCGGTCTGGGCCTGGGGCAACAACCAGCGGGGCCAGCTCGGCAACGGCACGCTGACCAGCTCTGATGTGCCGGTGCGGGTGCACCTCCCGAAGGGAGTGCGGTTCGCGAACGTGAACTCGGGCGGGTACACCAGCTTCGCCGTCGATTCGGCCGGGCGGCTGTGGGCCTGGGGCGGCAACCAGAACGGCCAGCTTGGCACCGGCTCCGGCGGGCGTGTCCAGACACTCCCGGTCGACGTGGGCATCCGCCTCAGGCAGGTGTCTTCGACGGCGAGCAACGTCGCCGGTCTCGGCCTGCCCGGCTGAACCGGGAGCCCCAGTCGCGCACCTGGTCGGCCAGCTCGGGCGGGGAGACCACCTCGAAGTCGGCGCCGACCGCGCCCAGCGCCATCGTGGGCCAGTCCAGCGAGTCCGTGGTCATCCGCACCCGGCACCGGCCGGGCCCCGCGTTCTCGACCGTGGACCACCGGCCGATCCGCTCCCGCACGACCGCGGCCGGGGCGGTGACCAGCACCTCGACGTCGTAGACGGCGGACACGTTCTCGATGCCGGCCCGGACGAACGCGGCGGCATCGGCGGCGGGCAGCTCGCGCGGCCGGAACCGGGCGCCGGTGCCCGCCGGCCCGGTCAGGCGGTCGACGCGGTAGCTGCGCCAGTCATGGCGGTCGAGGTCGTAACCGACCAGGTACCAGCGGCGGCCCAGCGTGACCAGCCGGTGCGGCTCCACGTGCCGGGCGGTCCGCTCGCCGTTCGCCGCCGTGTACCCGAACCGGAGCCGCTCGGTGTCGCGGCAGGCAACCGCGACGCTGGTGAGCACGCCCGGGTCCACGCTCACCCGGGCGCTGCCCCAGCTGGCCGGCACGGTCATCGCTCGCAGCGCCTCGACCCGGCGGCGCAGCCGGGCCGGCATCACCTGGACCACCTTCGCGAGCGCCCGCACCGATGACTCCGCGATCCCCTCCACGGCGCCCTCCGCCGCCGCCTGCAGCCCGAGCGCGAGCGCCACCGCCTCCTCGTCATCAACCACGAGGGGCGGAAGCGCAGCACCAGCCGCCAGCTGATAGCCGCCCGTTACGCCGCGCTGTGCCTGGACTGGGTAGCCGAGCTCGCGGAGCCGGTCGATGTCCCGCCGCAGGGTGCGCTGGGAGACCTGCAGCCGGTCTGCCAGCTCCGCTCCCGGCCAGTACCGGTGTGTCTGCAGCAGTGACAGCAGCCGGAGCATGCGGGTGCTGGTGTTGGCCACGTTTTCCAGCCTCGCACAATTCAGGCCAGAAAGTGGCCGCTATTACTTCTAGCGTGGTCTTAGAGCAGCGACGACGAAAGGCGGGAACCATGAGCACGAGCACCCCGGCCACCGGCACCCCGGCCGCGAGCGGCGAGCGCGCCGACCTGCTGACGATGCTGGCCACCCACCGGCAATTCCTGCGCTTCACCACCCGCGACCTCACCGACGAGCAGGCCCGGCGGCGCACCACCGTGAGCGAGCTGTGCCTCGGCGGCCTGATCAAGCACGTCACGCTCGTCGAACGCGGCTGGGCGAACTTCATCGTGCAGGGACCCTCGGCGCTCGGCGGCGTGTCGGAGATGACCGAGGCCGACTGGGCTCGGCGGGCCGACGAGTTCCGGCTGCTGCCGGACGAAACGCTGGACGGCGTGCTGGCCGGCTACGCGGACGTGGCGGCCCGCACCGACGACCTGGTCGCCGGCCTGCCCGACCTGGACGCCGCGCACCCGCTGCCGGAGGCTCCGTGGTTCCCGCCCGGTGCGCAGTGGTCGGCCCGGCACGCGCTGCTGCACATCATCGCCGAGACCGCGCAGCACGCCGGGCACGCCGACATCATCCGCGAGTCACTAGACGGCGCAAAGACCATGGGCTGAGCCGGCCCGTGGTCCAGCCCGCGGGGCGGACAGCGGCGGGCGATGGGGGACCGGTCTGCCGCCCGCCGCGGCGCTGCGCGATCACGAACCAGGCCAGCCCGGCGACGGTCATCACGACCGCCACGAAGAAGTTCAGCCGCAGCCCGAGGAAGTAAGCGGAGGAGTCGATCCGGATCGTCTCCTCGAAGATCCGGTACCCGGAATACCCGGCCACGTACAGCGCGAACAGGCCCTGCGGCTGGATCTGGCGGTGGTGGCCGAGCCAGACCAGCGCGGCGGCCAGAGCCAGGTCGAAGATCATCTCATACAGGAACGACGGCTGGAACGTGCTGTACTTCAGGTCGGCCGCCGGGATTCCCGCGTTCACCCGCGCCGCCCAGCTGATCTGCACCGCCCACGGCAGGCTGCTCGGCTTGCCGAACAGTTCCTGGTTGAAGTAGTTGCCGATGCGGCCAACCGCCTGCGCGACGAGCAGCGCGGGGGCGACGGCGTTCATGAACACGCCAACGCTCGCTCCCGCCCGGCGGACCCGCCACGCGCCCACGACCGCGGCGAGGGCGACGCCGCCCCAGATGCCGAGCCCGCCGTCCCACACCGCGAACGGCCCCCACCAGTGATGCGGCATGTCGAATGGCGTGGTGACGTCGAAGTAGATCCGGCCGCCGACGATCCCGGCCGGTACCGCCCACATCGCCACGTCGTAGACCAGCGAACGGTCACCGCCGGCCGCGACCCACCGGCGCCCGGTGATGCAGACGGCCAGGCCGATCCCGACCACGTACATCAGCCCGTACACGTGGATGAACAGCGGGCCGAGGTGGATGCCGTTGGCCGGCGGGCTGGGGATCGAGGCCAGCGCTCCTGGCAGGGAGGCCATGACCTCAACCCTAGGTGATCGTCTCCGGCCGCCTGAGGTCGTTCACCGCGTGGTCGGGGCGCTGGCCGCCAAGGGCCTGCCGGACCTGGCGGGCCGCCTGCAACGACATCTCCCGCCGCACCTCGTCAACAGCCGAGCCGAGATGGGGCGTGAACAGCGTCCGGGGATGGGCCAGCAGCCGGGCCGGGATCGACGCCGGGCGATCCGGCAGCGCCCAGTCCTCCATCGCGAACACGTCGGCCGCGTAACCGCCGAGTTGTCCATCGTTTAGCGCTTCGGCCACCGCGTCCTCGTCGACGACCGACCCGCGGCCCACGTTCACCAGGAACGCACCGGTGCGCATCCGGGCCAGCGCCGACCGGTCGATGACGCGATGCGTGGCGGCCGTCAGCGGCAGCAGCAGCACGACCACGTCGCAGCCGGCGAGCAGGTCGGACAGGCCGAGCCTGGCCGCGCCCAGCCTGCGGGCGGCCGCCGCGGGCAGGGGCCGGGCATCGTGGTAGACGACCCGGGTCCCGAACGGTGCCAGCAGCGCGGCCAGCGCCTGCCCGACCTCGCCCATCCCCACGATCCCGGTGGTGGCGCCGCGCAGCGTCGCGCCGTAGAACCGCGGGCGCCAGCCGGCGAACCCGCGCACCCGGACGTCGCGGTCGGCTTCGGCCACCCGGCGCATGATCGCGATGACCAGGCCGGCCGCGAGCTCGGCGGTCGGCCCGGTCAGCAGGTCCGGCAGGATGGTCAGCCAGATCCCGTGCCTGCTGCACGCGTCCGCGTCGAAATTGTCGTATCCCTTCAGCGTGGCGCTGATCACCCGCAGCCGCGGGCACCCGGCCAGGAACGCCTCGTCGACGCTGTCGGCCATGGACACGATCAGCCCGCTGGCGCCGGCCGCGAGCTCGGCTACCCGCTCCCTGGGCCAGACTTCCTGGCCCGCGCCGGGCAGCACCGGATCGCAGAACCCGGCCAGGTAGCCGGCGACCTCGGGGTGTACCCAGTGGGTGACGACCACGCGGGGCCTGGCTTCGTCCACGGGCAGGAGTCTGTCACGGCCTGAGCCAGAATGGTCCGGTGAGCTCCCCGGACGCCCCGCAGGTCACGGTCACGTTCGCCGGCTCGGGCGACGCGTTCGGCAGCGGCGGCCGATACCAGGCCTGCATCCACCTCCGCGGCCCGGACGGCGCGGCACCGGTGCTGCTCGACTGCGGGGCGACCTCGCTGAGCGCGCTGCGGCACTGCGGGCTTGACCCCGGCGAGGTGGCCGCGGTGTTCGTGTCCCACCTGCACGGCGACCACTTCGGCGGGCTCCCGTTCCTGATCCTGGACGCTCAGTTCGCCCGCCGCGCCGACCCGCTGACCGTGGTCGGGCCGCCCGGGACCGCCCGGCGGCTGCCGGAGCTGATGGAGTGCATGTTCCCTGGTTCCTCCTCGGTGTCGCGGCGATTCCGCCTCGACGTCGCCGAGCTGACGCCGGATGGTGTTTCCGCGGTCACCGCCGCCGGGGTGCGGGCCGTCGGCTTCGCCGCCGATCACCCGAGCGGCCCGGACGGGCCCGCCCTGGCGCTGCGGCTCGCCATCGGCGGCAAGCTGATTGGTTACACCGGCGACACCGCCTGGACCGACGCGCTCGCCGAGGTCGCGGACGGGGCGGACCTGCTGATCGCCGAGGCCTACTACCGCGACAAGAACGTCCCGTACCACCTCCGGCACGCGGACCTCGCGGCCCACGCCGGGCGGCTCGCCAGCCGCCGCATCGTGCTCACGCACATGTCAGCCGACATGCTCGAGCATCGGGACCAGGCCCGCTTCGAGACCGCCTGGGACGGGCTTGTGCTGCGGATCTGAGCGGAGGGGCTATCCCGCCGCAGCCCGGCCAGGTGATCAGGGCCGTGCCGCGGCCCAGCTCGGCGGGCGCCGGGTCAGCCACTGCCAGAACGTCCGCCGCGGCGGGCGGGCGAGGATCCGGCCGCTGCCGACCTTGCCGTTCACCACGATGCGCAGGCTGACCGGCACGTCGTGCCCCCATGGCTGCTCGACCCTGACCCGGCTGCTGCGCATCTCGACTTCGTCGGCGTCCACCGCGATGCCCGGCTTCGTGATCAGCATCAGCTCGCCGCTGCTCACCTCGGCGTCGATCTGCAGGACCGGCTGCGTGATGACCGCCTCGGTGAAGTCGAGCCGGACCGCGCCGCTGGTCACCCGCACCTCCATCCGGTGCGGCACCACCCACCGCCCGTCCCGCTTGGTCCTGCTGCTGCCGCAGTCGATGCGGCCCACGTCCTTGGGCTCGGGAACCTCCGGGCCGATCGCCGGGCCCGGTGCGCCGGCCGCGGTCGGAAGGTCGGTGGTCAGCACCGCCAGCTCGGCGTACGTGCGCGCGGTCAGCGCCGCCTCCAGCCGCTGGTCGAGTTCCTCGGCGCTCAGCCGGCCGTCTCCCGCGGCGACCCGCAGCACCTCAACGACCCGGTCCCGGTCCTGGTGCGACGCCCGGAGCTGGCCAATGGTCCCCAGCTGATCGGCCGTCGGGTGCGTGTCGCCGGGTTTCAGCTCGCCGGGCGCCCTCTGGTCATCATCCGACCCAGCCAAGGACATCCCACCCACCATGCGACTTACTGTACGGCCGTGGTCGCTTTCGCAACAGGGATGTACAACTGATAACGCTACGTAACCGCGGGTGGTGGCCCCGGCCTCGCCGCAGAACGGCACGGCACGGCCGGTAGTCGCCACTGCGTATCCGGTGCAACCGGTGGCAGCCGGGCTCGCCGGCTGATATGCACGCGATATGGGGGCATCGTCCGGCATTGGCAGCGGCGCCGCAGGACCGTGGTACCGCGTTCAGGCGATCCTGGCCGACGGTCGCCAGGGAGCCAGCGCGGAGCGGGACTATGCCTCTGTCCTTCCCGCGGCGCTGAACGCCGCGATGCACCGCCGCCCGTTCATCGCCGGCTGGCTGTCTCGCGGCGGCGGGGCGCCGCTCGAGCTGATCACTAACGCCGGGCCGCTCCCGGAGCCGGGCACGCCGGACCGGCAGCCGCGGGCGGGCAGCCTGCAGGACCGGACGCACGGCCGGGCCGAGTTCGCCGAGCCGAGCCTGGCCATCGACCCGAGCGCGCTGCTTCACCGGCCGGACGACCTCGACTCGTCCGTGGTCATCGAGTCGAGCCGGATCATCGGCCCGGGCGACGTGATCGAGCCGAGCCGGGTCATCGAGCCCGGGCGGCCGGTCGGCTCGAGCCAGGCGGGCGGCGCAAGCATGATCGTCGAGCCGAGCCGGCGTGCCGGGACCGGGAGCGCGCTCGAGGCGGTGGACGCGATCGAGCCGAGCGGGCTGTTCGAGCCGAAGGAGCTGCTCTTCCCGTGGGGCGCGCGCGGCGTGCCGATGCCGGGCAGCCTGCTGACCGACCTTGACCGCCTGGTGTGGGCGCCCTGCCCGGGACGCCAGGCCCCGCCGCTGGGCTGGGACACGCCGCAGTTCACCGTCGATGCGGCGGTTGGGTACCTGAGCCGGGGCGCGGCCGGCTCGCGCGACGGACGGCGGGCCGGCGACGACGCGGCAGGCCGGCGCCCGACGCTGTTCGAATCGGCGCTGGTGACGCTCATGGCCAGGCCGTTTGGCTGGCTGGTGGTGGCCGAGCCGTCCGAGCTGATCGACACCGAAATCGCCGAGCTGCGCACCCAGCTGAACGTGCTGCGGCGCTACGACGAGGAGCGCTCCAGGTTCGACGCCAGTCGGGCTGAGCGCCGACTCGCCGAGCTCGACGCGTTCCGGGAAGCCGGCTTGTGGAACGTGCGGGTGCTGGCCGGCGCGGCGACCGAGCAGGAATTGCGGCTGATCGCCCCGGTGCTGGTCGGCTCCGTCGACCTCGCCGCGCACCCGTACCGGCTGCGCAGCGCCGAGGAGCCGCGCGACCTCGCGGACGCGCTCGCGGCCAAGCTCGCCGACCCGGTGGACGGGGCGCAGGTGCCGTTCGCCGCCACGGCCGGCGCCCTCGCCGCGCTGAGCGGCCTGCCGCGCGGCGAGGTGCCCGGCGTGCGGGTGCTCGACCCCACGAGCTTCGATGTGACCAGCGAGACCATGAACGACGCCGTCAGCGGGCTGAGCGCCGACGCGTCCGCGGACGGCGACCCCAGGAGTGAGGCGGCGATCGACCTCGGCGCGATCCTGGACGGCCAGGACCGGCGGGTCGGCACGTTCCGGGTCCCGCTCGCCACGCTGAACCGGCACGCGTTCGTGACCGGCGCCACCGGCTCCGGCAAGTCGCAGACGGTCCGGCACATGCTCGAGCAGCTGACCGGGGCCGGCATCCCCTGGCTCGCGATCGAGCCGGTCAAGTCCGAGTACGCGGCCATGGGCGGCCGGATCGCCGGCAACGGCCACATCACGGTGATCAACCCGTCCGACCCGGCGGCCGTGCCGCTGTCGGTGAACCCGCTGGAACCCGAGCCGGGCTACCCGGTGCAGGCGCACATCGACATGGTGCGGGCGCTGTTCCTGGCCGCGTTCGAGGCCAGGGAGCCGTTCCCGCAGATCATCTCCCAGGCGCTGCAGCGGGCCTACGAGGACTGCGGCTGGGATCCGGTGACCGGAGCCGGACGGCCGGGCGCGCGGGCCGCTCCCGCGGTGCCGACCCTCGCCCAGCTGCAGCGCACGGCGCTCGAGGTGATCGAGGACGTCGGCTACGGCCGGGAGCTGCAGGCCGACGTCCGGGGTTTCGTCGACGTGCGGCTGCGCTCGCTGCGGACCGGCTCGGCCGGCCGGTTCTTCGAGGGCGGCCACCCGGCCGACATCGCCGAACTGCTGCGCCGCAACGTGGTGCTGGCGATCGAGGACGTCGCCAACGACGAGGACAAGGCGTTCCTGATCGGCACGCTGATCATCCGGCTGGTCGAGTACCTGCGGATGCGCGCCCGCACCGATCCCGCCGAGGGCCTCGCGCACGTGATCGTCATCGAGGAGGCGCACCGGCTGCTGCGCGCCAGCAGGGAGGGCGCGAGCGCACACGCGGTGGAGCTGTTCGCGAGCCTGCTCGCGGAGATCCGCGCCTACGGTGAGGGGATCATGATCGTCGAGCAGATCCCGGCCAAGCTGCTCCCCGACGTGGTCAAGAACACCGCGCTGAAGGTGCTGCACCGGCTGCCGGCGAACGACGACCGCGAGGTCGTCGGCGCGGCCATGAACCTGGACGGGGACCAGTCGCGGCAGGTGGTCTCGCTGCGGCCGGGGGTGGCGGCGGTGTTCGCCGACGGCATGGACCGGCCGCTGCGGATCCGGGTCCCGTTCGGCGGCGGCAAGGAGCGGGCGCAGCAGTCGCACGACCGGTCGGTCCCGGTGCGCGGCAGGCGCTCGGCCGCCTGCGGCCCGGTGTGCGTGGCCGGCCGCGCCTGCAACCTGCTCGAACTGCGCGCCGCCGACCTGCTCGCGGCCTCGCCGGACGACGCCTGGCTGCGGATCTGGGCCGAGGCCCTGGTGCTGGCGTTCCTGACCAACCGGCCACTGCCGGTGGTGCCCGCATCGCTGCGTGCCCGGTGGGGCGAGCTGGACCAGCGGCTGCGCGAATGCCTGCTGGCCACCGCGGTTGACAGGTCACTGCGCGGTCGGGCGATAGCGGTCCGTGCGTTTTACGAGCCGCAGCGGTTGACGGCGGCCACCGCGGCCACCGCGCTTCGGCTCTTGGACGGGGGAAAGGGAGCCGGGGCGCCGCCCGGACCGGACTGGGTGATCCCGCAGGTGCAGTGGCTGCACGAGGTGGAGCGGGTGTGCCCGTTCGGCAGCGACCAGCCGGACCCGTTCGCGCCGGCCCCGCCGCTCGAATACCGCCTGGACGGCCTCGCCGACGGCCCTGGCCTGCGGGTCGGCCAGCGGGTCACCGGGTTGCGCAGGCACGCGCTGTCGATGGAGCTCGGCCGCAACCGGCAGCCCGCCTGGACCGTGCTGCTCGGCGAGGATGAGCAGCGCGGCTTCGCCGACGACCTGGCGGCCGTCGTGATCGGCGTGAGCCATCGCGGCCAGCTGCGCCAGGCGGCCGGCGAGATGGGGATCGTGGGGTGGCTTGAGGCCGTGCTGAGCTGGCCCCGCCGGTTCATTGTGGGGACCGAAGACCAGGTGGCGGCCGCTGCGCCGTCCTCGGCTGCCGCCGCCAACGGCACCGTTGCCGGATAGCATCGGCGGCCATGGGAAAGCTTCCGCTGCGCGCACGCCTGGCCACGACCGTCGGCGGTGCCGCGGGACGGATGTCGCGGATGTCCGGGCGCGGCGACGGGTCGGTGATCGGCGGCGTCGTGGGCTTGCGGATGGAACCCGACCTGCTCCGGCTGCTCGCAGCCGGCCGCCAGATCGTGCTGGTGACCGGGACGAACGGCAAGACGACCACCACCAGGCTGATCACGGCGGCGCTCGGCGCGCTCGGGCAGGAGGTCGCCTCCAACGCGTTCGGCGCGAACATGGAGGCCGGGCTCGCCTCCGCGCTCGGGCAGAACCGCAGCGCGCCGTTCGGCGTCCTCGAGGTTGACGAGCGGTACCTGCCCGCCATGATCGACGTGACCGCGCCCCGGATGGTCGCGCTGCTGAACCTGAGCCGGGACCAGATGGACCGTGCGGCCGAGATCTGGCTGGTCGCCCGGCGCTGGCGGGAGGCGCTGGAGGGTGCCAGCGACACTCAGGTGGTCGCCAACGCCGACGACCCGCTGATCGCCTGGGCCGCGAGCGGGGCGAAGCGGGTCACCTGGGTCGCGGCCGGGCAGCGCTGGCGCGAGGACTCCTGGTGCTGCCCGGAATGCGGGTCGCATCTGCTGCGGGACGAGCACGACTGGCGCTGCGGCGAGTGCAGCTTCGCCAGGCCCGCAACCAGGTGGGTGCTTGACGAGGATTCCGTGATCGACCCGCGCGGCCGCGTCCACGAGCTGGCGCTGGCGCTGCCCGGCCGGGCCAACCGGGCGAACGCGGTGGTGGCGCTGGCCGTGGCCGAGTTCTTCGGCGCGGGCCTGGACCAGGTGCTGCCCCGGCTCCGCGAGGTGACCTCGGTGGTCGGCCGGTACACCCAGCTGGAGCGGGCGGGCCGGGTGCTCCGGCTGCTGCTGGCCAAGAACCCGGCCGGTTGGCTCGAGGCGTTTGACGTGCTCGCCCCGCCGCCGGCACCGGTGCTGCTCGCGGTCAACGCCAGGGTGCCGGACGGCAAGGACACCTCCTGGCTGTGGGACGTGGACTACCGGGTGCTGCGCGGCCGCCCGGTGCTGGTGGCCGGCGAGCGCAGGATCGACCTCGCGGTCAGGCTCGAGGCGGACCAGGTGGAGTTCCGGCTGGCCGACGACGTGGACGACGCGGTGCAGCAGGTGCCACCGGGCCCCCTGGACGTGATCGCCAACTACACGGCGTTCCAGCAGATCCGGACCGCCCTCGGCAGGGCACAGTGAGCGAGCGAACCATAAACACAGTGAGGAGGCCGGGCCGATGACCGCACGCCACCGGGCGCCCGAACCGGATCGGTCCGTGCCGGAACGGCCGTCGCGGCCGGGCAGGCGCCGCCGTGGCCCGAGCGGCCTGCGGCTGATATGGGTGTACCCGGACCTGCTGAGCACCTACGGCGACCGCGGCAACCTGCTCGTGCTCGAGCGCCGGGCCAGGCTGCGCGGCATCGAGACCGAGGCCGTGGCGGTGAACGCGGATCAGCCGGTGCCCCGCAGCGGCGACATCTACCTGATGGGCGGGGGCGAGGATCTGCCGCAGATCCTCGCGGCGCGGCGGCTGCGCGCCGACGGCGGGCTCGCCGCCGCCGCCAGCGGCGGTGCCGTGGTGCTGGCCGTGTGCGCCGGCTACCAGGTGATCGGCACGCAATTCGGCGGTGCCGAGGGCGAGCCGGTACCGGGGCTCGGGATCCTGGACATCCGGAGCGGGCGTGGCGAGCGCCGCGGGGTCGGCGAGATCGTCGCGGACGTGGATCCCCAGCTCGGCGTGCCCAGGCTCACCGGGTTCGAGAACCATCAGGGAGTGACCACGCTCGGGCCCGGGGCCCGGCCGCTGGCCCAGGTCAGCGCCGGGGTGGGCAATGGCGACGGCACCGAGGGCGCGTACACCGGCCGGGTCGTCGGTACCTACCTGCATGGCCCGGTGCTCGTCCGCAACCCCGGCCTGGCCGATCTGCTGCTGTCCTGGGTGACCGGGCCGCTGGCCGCGCTGCCCGGGCCCGACGAGGAATGGGCCCGCCGGCTGCGGGACGAGCGCCTGGCGGCCGTCGGCGGATAGCCTGGCCCGTGGACAGGTGCCGGGAGCGCAGCGCTCAGTAGACGAGCGCCTGCGTGCCGTCGGCCATGATCTCGGCCAGGAACGTTGAGGCCCCGGCGATGCGGACTCCCTTGATCGTGTCCTCGGCGGTGATGTCACGGCGCGACGCGCATTGGGAGCAGACCGTCACGGTCCCTTCCTCGAGGACCTTCGCCAGCAGCTGGGCGAGCGGTGCCGCGTGCGGGAGCGCCACGTCGTCCGCGCGGTCCGGCAGCGCGAACCAGGCGGCCTCGCCGGTCAGCCACAGCGATACCTGAAGCCCGCTGGCGACGGCCGTTGCGGCGACGGTGAAGGCCTGATTGCAGCGTTCCTGGTCGTCTTTGCCCGCGGTGACCTTGACGACGAGTGAGCGGGAAGTCATACGCGCAGCCTAATCCGGATTGCGCGGGTCGGCGTGTCCGTGTGAGCCGGCGGGTGCCCCGGGGAAGTTAGATAACAGAATGGTAGCGAGCAACATTGGCGCTCATGGGCCTCCGCACCTCATACTCGAGATACGTACCTTTCGTGAACCAGCAGGAGGGGCAGCCCGTAATCCGATGAGTGGCCAAGCTCCGTCAGGGGGAGGGCGCCTGTGAGACTGCGGCATCTGTATCGGGTCGCGCCGCTGCTGATCGCGGCATTGTCGGTGGCCGGATGCAGCTTGGCACCGCAGTACACCTACGTGTCGGACTCCGCGGACAGCGCCTACTTCAAGGTCCCGCCGAGCTGGCATCGGGTGAACGAGTCCAGCCTGCAGTCGGCCGAGGGCTCATCCACCGAGGAAGGCGACTATCTCTGGTCTGAGGCCTATGACGCGTCCCCGACTCCCTCGGTTGACCACGTCTTCTCGGCAACGGCAAAGCCGGTCGCCTACGCGAGCGTGATAAGCCTGTCATCGGCCGAGCGGAACGAGATCTCGTTCAATACCATGCGCGACCTGCTGCTGCCGGTTACCGCCTCGGCGCGCAAGGCCGCCGCAGCTGACCACGAAGAACTCGAGGGCTTCGCCTCGCTCAGCGACCAGGTGCTCACAGACAGCAATAACAACCGGGGTATCCGCGAGATATTCGACTATGACCTCGGCACCACGCCGGAGACATTCGACCTGACCGTCATGACCAACGCCGCCACCACCAAGCTCTACTTTTTGCTCGTGCAGTGCTCAGCAACCTGCTTCGAAGCGAACTACCCGCAGATCTCTGACGTCGTCAATTCGTTCACGGTTGGGGGAGGGTCCTGATGCCTGGCCGCTCCGCAAAGCATGAGGCAGGGGGCCCCGGCCCGCCTGGCCGCCACACCGACACGTACCCGCCGTCCTTCACGGTCAGGAGTTCACGATGACCATGGCCCCGGCAGGCGCCCCGGACGACCTGCGCAATCAGGCCAGGCGGCCGCGGGACGACGAGATGCCGACCCGAAAGCGGCTTCCGCTCTGGGACCGGTTGAAGTTCCTGATCATGCTGGTACTGGCGTGGTTCATCCTGGTCTGGTCCGTGATGGCGTCCGACCCGATCGTCGGGTTCACGGACGCGATGCGGATCGAGGTCGCGACCGGATGGTGGGTCTTCGTCCTGATTGGGCTGGAGATCCTGCGCCAGGTGCACTTCCTGGCGAGCGAGCACTGGGCCGGCTACCACAGCTTCTGGATCCAGACGTTCTTCGGCGGCCTGGAGCGCACGACCCACCGCAAGCTGTCGCCGTGGACCAGGTTCCGCCTCTGGCGGCTGCTCATCTGGATCTTCTGGATCGCCGTGCTCGCGGTGTTCGTCGGCAAGGTCACGCACCAGAACCCGCTGGTGGCCCTGCTGAAGACTCCCTCCTACGTTTGGCACGCGATTCCGCTCGTGGTGGAGATCGTCGCGATCCTGCTGCTCGTAGTGGGCCAGTTCGCCGCGATCTTCTGGTTCCTGTCCCGCGGCGGCGTGGACGTCTACTACCCGGACGACATCAAGACCCGGTTCTCCGACGTCTGGGGCCAGGACAACGTGGTGGAGCGGGTCAAGGAGAACATGCTCTACCTGGAGGACCCGGAGCAGATCGAGTCCCGGGGCGGATACGTCCCCGGCGGCATCCTGCTCTGGGGGCCGCCCGGCACCGGCAAGACGCTGATGGCCGAGGCGGTGGCCGGCGAGACCGGCAGGCCCTACGTGTTCGTGGACCCGGGCGCGTTCATCAACATGTTCATGGGCGTCGGCATCCTGAAGGTCAAGTCGCTGTTCCGTAAGCTGCGCCGGCTCGCGCTGCGCTACGGCGGCGTGATCGTCTTCTTCGACGAGGCCGACTCGCTGGGCAGCCGCGGCACCCTGCCCCAGGGCGGCCCGAACTTCCCCCGCGACACTCCCGCTGCCTGGCAGGCCAGCGGCTGCCACGGCTTCTCCTACCTGTCACAGGACGTGCAGTGGCTGCTGGCGCAGCGGGCCCTGTCGTCGTCGGTCGGCGAAGAGCCGGACACCCGGCGCAACAAGCAGATCATGGGCATGGGGATGAACGGCGGGGGCGGCATGGGCACGCTGCAGGCGCTGCTCACCGAGCTGTCCGGGCTGAAGAAGCCGCGTGGCTTCATCAACCGGTACGTCCGGCGGCTGCTCGGCATGCGCCCCAAGCCGCCGCCGAAGTACCGGATCCTCGTCATGATGGCGTCCAACATGCCGGAGTCGCTGGACGAGGCGCTGCTGCGCCCGGGCCGCATCGACCGGATCTACAAGGTGGGCTACCCGTCCAAGGCGGGCCGGGTGCGCACCTACGAGGGCTACTTCGCCAAGGTCCAGAACGAGCTCACCCCGGAGGACATCGACAAGCTCGCCACGATCACCCCGTACGCGACCGGCGCCACCATCAAGGACCTGGTCAACGAGTCGCTGATCCAGGCCATTCGCGATGACCGGGACGTCATCACCTGGCACGACGTCATCAGGGCCAAGCAGCTCAAGGAGCTCGGGCCGCCCCAGGACGTGGAGTACATCGAGCGTGAGCGGCACGCCGTCGCGGTCCACGAGGCCTGTCACGCGCTGGTCGCTTACCGCACACGCCGGCACATGGAGATCGACATCGCCACGATCGAGAAGGGCAGCGACTACCTCGGAATGGTGGCGAGCATCCCGCCGGAGGACCAGTTCACCCGCTGGCGCAGTGAGTACGAGACCGACATCCTGGTCTCGCTGGCATCGCTCGCGGGGGAGCGGATGTTCTTCAACAACGACAGCTCGTCGGGTGTCTCCGGCGACCTGGAGTCGGCGACCACCGTGGCCTCGTTCATGGAGGGCTTCTGGGGCATGGGATCGACTGTCTCCTCGTACTCCACCGCCAAGCGGCTGGAGGTCGGCTCGCCCGGCGGCGGGGTCGGCGGCCGGAAGAAGAAGGGCCAGGATCCCGAGGCCGACGTGCGCCGGGCGCTCGCGGACCGGATCGAGGACAGCCTGAACGGGCTGCTGGCACAGGTGCAGGACATCATCACCGAGAACCGGCATCAGGTCCTCGCGCTGGCCCACGCGCTGGAGACCCACAAGACGCTCACGGGGGACGACGTGGTCGCCGTGATCGAGCGGACTCAGGGCCCGTTCGTGGACGGACGGCCGTACGCGGATCCAGGCCTGGTGCAGGAACTGGAGGCCTACCACGCCAACGCTGCCGTAGCGCACCGCGACCACAGCAAGATGTCGCTCAGCATGCCCGAGATCCCGCAGCCGGTGCTCGCCGCGTCCGGGTCCATGGGCTGGCACGTGGCGCCGGATCCGGATCCGCTCAACATCCAGGATCACGGCAACGGGACCGGGTCGGCGGAGCGCCTGGGGCCGCCAGGCGCTCTCGGCCAGGGCAACGAGCCGGGGCCGCCGAACGGCTCCGATCCGGCGCCGGGCGATGGGGAGACGGGCGGGGGATCCTGACCGCAGACCGGTGCCGCGAGTGAGGTTTTACCGCCTCACCGTGCTGCGCCGCCTTCCCCACCCGGGCCAGGGGTTTACCCAGGGCCTCATCACCGAGGACGGGACGGTGTGGGAGAGCACCGGCCTGTATGGCCAGTCGGCGATCCGGCGCTACCCGCTCGGCGCCGACCGGGTGGAGGCCAGCGCGGCCGTGCCGCCGGACCTGTTCGGCGAGGGCATCTGCCGGGTGGGAACCCGCCTCTGGCAGCTCACCTGGCGGGAGCGGGTCGCGCTGTGCTGGGACGCACCCAGCCTGACCCTGCTGGAGACCATCCGCTACAACCGTGACGGCTGGGGCATTTGCGCCGTCGGCTCGTACGTGCTGACCAGCGACGGAAGCAGCGAGCTGGTCAGGCGCGATCCGCAGACCCTGGCGCCGCTCGGTATCGTCGTGGTGCGCTACGGCGGGCAGCATGTGGCCGGGCTCAACGATCTCGCCTGGTCCGGAGGGCTGGTGTGGGCGAACATCGCCTCCCGGCCATACCTGGCTGGAATCGACCCCGCCGGCGGCGAGGTGGCGGCGATCGTCGACGCGGGGCCGGCCTGGGAACGTCACCGGGGCGATCCCGAGGCCATCCTCAACGGCGTCACGGCCCTTCCAGGGGCAGGTGAGTTCCTGCTCACCGGGAAACGCTGGCGTTTCATCTACCACGTGCGCCTGGCCGAGGCCCGCAGCCCCAGGCGGCCGGAGAGCCTGCTGGTCCGCCGATAGCAACGCCGTGCGGCCCAGCCCGCGGCCCCCGTAACATCGCCGGGGCCCGTTAAATGGGCCCGGCGGACTAGTCCTTTTGCCGGTCTTCGGCCGCGCCGACCGTGGTTAGTGTGTTATCGCGCGGCATGCGATGACCGAGTTGGGGGTGGTCCGGCTATCCGGACGAAGGGGGATCTGATCCTGCTCGCGCTGCCGTTCGCGATAATGGCGGCGGTTGGCGCGGTGCGCGTAATCTTCGGGCCGGGCTGGGGTCTGCTGCCGCTGCTGGTCGTGGGCCCGGCGGTGGCTGCCGCGGTCGGCGGGCTTTACTACACGCTGGCGGCCGGTGCGGTGGCCCTGGCCGAGTGCATGGTGCTGGCGTGCGACATGTACCCGAATATCCGGCCGGCCGAGGTCGCGTTCTTCGCCGGCGTCGGCGTTACGGCCGTCGGCGCGGTGGCCTGCCTGGCCCGCCAGCGCCGCGACCGCGAACTGGCACAGGTGAGGCTCGTCGCCGAGGCCGCACAGCAGGTGCTGCTGCGGCCGGTGCCGGGCCAGGTCGGCTCGGTCACGATGGCGGTGCGGTATCTGTCGGCATCGTCCGGAGCCCGCGTGGGCGGGGACCTGTACGAGGTCGTGGTGACCTCCGAGCGGGTCCGGCTGATCGTGGGCGACGTGGAGGGCAAGGGGCTGCCCGCCGTCAAGTCGGCGGCGGCGGTGCTCGGGGTGTTCCGCGAGGCCGCACACGACGAAATAGACCTGGCCGGAATTGTCAGCCGGATCGAGGCCAGCCTGGCCCGCGAGTTCGGCGAGGAGCAGTTCGTGACCGCCGTGCTCGCCGACTTTCCGGTCGACGGCGCCAAGATGGACCTGCTGAGCTGCGGCCATCCCGCGCCCCTGCTCCTTGGCGAGGCCAGGCCGCGGTTCCTCGGTCCGGACGAGGGCGGCCTGCCCCTGGGGCTCGGCCATCTCACCGGCGAGCCGCGCGTCACGGTCACGATCCCGTTCGGGCCGGGCGAGCAGGTTCTCTTCTACACCGACGGGGCGAGCGAGGCCAGGAACAAGGCAGGGGAGTTCTTCTCGCTCGCCGAATGCGGCGCGCTGAGCGGCGAGCCCGATCCCGCCACGCTCGTCGACCGGCTCAGCAACGAGATCGTCCGGCACGTGGGCCACGCGCCGCACGACGACATAGCGCTGCTGGCCTGCCGCCTCGCCACGCCGACCGGGTAACCGGGCCGCAGCACCCCGGACCAGTACACTCCGGGGTATGCAGGGCGGGTTCAGCTGGCTCGTGCTCGTTGCGGCCTTTGCGGCGGTAACGGTGCTTTGCGGTGTCCTCGCGGCCAGGCTCCTCCGGATCGGCTCACCGGGCAGGAAGCGGTGAACGATCCAGGAAACCAGCAGCCCGCAGAGCACGAAGCGCTGGCCCCGCTGCACTTCCTGCTCGGCCGCTGGGAGGGAGCCGGGGTGGTCGGCTACCCGACGATCGAGAGCGTCCAGTTCGGGCAGGAGATCACGTTCAGCCACAACGGCAAGCCGTTCCTGATCTACTCGAGCCGCACCTGGCTGCTGGACGAGGAAGGGCAGATCGGCCGGCCGCTGGCCATCGAAACCGGGTACTGGCGCCCGCAGCCGGACGGCCAGCTGGAAGTGCTGCTGGCGCACCCGACCGGAATCTGCGAGATCTACCTCGGCGAGGTGACCGGCACGAAGATCGAGATGGCGACCGATGCCGTGGTGCGCACGTCGACCGCCAAGGAGGTCACGGCCGGCCGCAGGCTATACGGCCTGATCGGCACCGACCTTGGCTACGCCTACGACATGGCCGCGGTTGGCCAGCCGCTCCAGCCGCACGCCTCGGCCCAGCTCAAGCGCGTCGCCAAGAGCCCGACGAGAGGTTAGAGCGCATCCACGTGCGGGCTTGGAATGCGGTTGCCTGGCACGGTTGGGCCGGCCGATCGGGAGAGCTGAAAATCGAATGGCTGAGCGGATCTTGGCTGGGCGGTTGGGGCTGGTGGGATTGGTGGTGCAGCACAGAATGTCTCTGCCTCGCGTCATGCGTCAGCCATCGCCGCGTTAAGTGCGCTGCATCGCCCAGGGCGACAGCACCCGGCCGACGACACCGACGCCGGACAGGGACAGAGGCGGGTGAGCCCTGACAGGGCCCAGAAAATATGAGCCCCCGGGCGTCTCCCGCAGGGGCGCACCAGCATCCAGCCTGAGATCACGTCACGGCAACAATCACGGGGCGCGTGCGCGCCGCGAGTCTCGTCGCGTTCCGCGAGGCCGGAGGTGCAACCCGCTGCGGGGACCGGCTGGACAAGGCCGGTCAGCCCGGGGGTCCGGTGTCTGCCGTGTATTAGCCGGCCGCCGCTTTGCGGTATCCCACGCCCACCCCTTCGGAGCGGGCCCGTGGCCGGTGCGCGCCCCCGCTGGTAGCGGGAGAGCTACACGGGACGGCGGCTAGCTGACAGCCACCTCGCGAGTCCGACATCTATGCATACTGTTGGACCACCTCCTTTCCCGCGTTAGCCAGAACGCTATGTCAGAGCCAGCCATCGAGGCAAGCGCGTTATCCCCGGGGCTCGCCTAGACTCAGTTCATGTCGCAGACGTGGGACGCCGCGCTGCGGGCCAGCGGCCATCGCGTGACGCCGCAGCGCCAGCTCGTCCTTGAGGCCGTCACCAAGCTGAACCACGCGTCACCGGAAGAGATCTTCGCCGAGGTGCACCAGAAGGCCAGCGGAATCAACGTTTCCACGATCTACCGCACGCTCCAGCTGCTGGAGGAGCTCAGCCTGGTAACCCACACGCACCTCGGGCATGGCGCGCCGGTCTACCACATAGCGGGCGAATCCCAGCACGTGCACCTGGTCTGCCGCGACTGCGGACGGGTGACCGAGCTGCCGCCCGAGACCGCCGAGCCGCTGGTGACCACGCTTGACCAAGAGCACGGCTTCGTGACCGACGTCGGACACCTCACCGTGTTCGGCACCTGCCGCGACTGCCGGCCCAGCGCATAGCCTGGCTAGCATGCAGAGCCCGCAGGAGAACAGCACGCTGCTGGCTGCCCCTGGTGCGGTCCCGGCCGACGGGCCGGACGCCGGGGTCGCCGCGCACTACGGAGACCCGTTCGCCGAGCAGCGCGCGCTGGACGGCGCGCTTGGCCTGGTCGACCGGTCGAACCGGGGAGTGATCCGGATCACCGGGCCGGACCGGCTGTCCTGGCTGCACAGCCTCAGCACCCAGGCCCTGGAGAAGCTCGAGCCGGGCAATACGGCCGAGGCGCTGATCCTCAGCCCGAGCGGGCACATCGAGCACCACATGATCCTGACCGACGACGGCAGCGCGCTGTGGGCGCACGTCGAGCCGCACACCGCGGCGCCGCTGTCCGAGTTCCTGGAGTCGATGCGGTTCATGCTCCGCGTTGAGCCCGCCGACGTCACGGACGAGTTCGCCGTGCTGACCGTCATGGGCCCGGCCGTCGGCCCGGGCTGGGCGGGCGACGCCGCAGTGGCCGCGACGTATGCGTTCGGGGCGGATCTCATCGTCAGCAGGGGCCGGCTCGGCGAGGCGGCAGCCGGGCTGCAGGAGCGCGGCGCCAAGCTGGCGGGCACGTGGGCCTACGAGGCGCTGCGGATCGCCGCGCACCGGCCGCGGTTCGGGCTCGACACCGATCACCGGACGATCCCGCACGAGGTGGGCTGGATCGAAACGGCGGTGCACCTGAACAAGGGCTGCTACCGCGGGCAGGAGACCGTCGCGCGGGTGCACAACCTCGGCCACCCGCCGCGCCGCCTGGTGTTGCTGCACCTGGACGGCAGCGAGGACCGGCTGCCCGCCCACGGCGACCCGGTCGTGGCCGGCGGCGCCGGCGTCGGCTTCGTCGGGTCCGCAGCGCGGCACTATGAGCTCGGCCCGATCGCGCTTGCCTTGGTGAAGCGGACGGTCCCGGTCGACGCCACGCTGCTGGCCGACGGCATTCCGGCCGCCCAGGAGGTGATCGTGCCGCCGGACGCCGGCGCGAACGTGACCGTGACGCTGCGGCGCGGGCTGGGCGAGAAGATCCGGTCACGCGAGTAGCCTGGGCCCGCAGGAACAACGCCGTTCCGGCCGCCCCCGGGAGGTCATCGCCGTGCTGCGCCGTGCGCTGCTGGCCGCGTCAGCCAGCGAACAGATCCGCCGGATCGTCACCACAGCCCCGGTGACCCGGGGCGTCGTGGCCAGATTCGTGGCCGGGGACAGCGCCGATGACGCGCTGGCCGTGACCAGGCGGCTGCTCGACGACGGCCTGCTGGTCAGCCTGGACTACCTCGGCGAGGACACCCTCGACCCGGAGCAGGCCGCCGCCGTCACCGGGGAGTACGTGCGGCTGCTCGGCCGGCTCGACGCTGGCGGCATGTCGGCACGCGGCGCGGCGGAGGTCTCCGTCAAGCCGACGGCGGTCGGGCTGGACCTCGCCGAGCACGGCGAGAAGACGGCCCGCGAGAACATTGCCAGGATCTGCGCGGCGGCGAGCGAAGCGGGCACGACGGTGACGCTCGACGCCGAGGAGCACACCAGGATCGAGCCGACGCTGCGGATCGCGGCGCAGCTCCGGACGGACTTCCCGAACCTCGGCTGCGTGATCCAGTCGTACCTGCGGCGCAGCCCGGACGACTGCCGGGCGCTCGCGGTGGCCGGGTCGCGGGTCCGGCTGTGCAAGGGCGCCTACAGCGCCGCCGCAGACGTGGCGTTCCAGGCGCGCGCCGAGGTCGACCGGTGTTACGCACGGTGCCTGCGGGTGCTCATGGACGGGCCGGGCTACCCGATGATCGCTACGCACGACCCGCGGCTGATCGGCATCGCCGGGCAGCGGGCCAGGGCGGCCGGCCGGCGCCAGAGCAGCTTCGAGTACCAGATGCTGTACGGCATCCGCCCGGCCGAGCAGCTCCGGCTGGCGCGCGCCGGCGACCAGGTGCGGGTCTACGTGCCGTACGGCAGCGACTGGTACGGCTACCTGGTCCGCCGGCTCGCCGAACGCCCCGCGAATCTGGCGTTCTTCCTGCGCTCGCTCGCGTCGCGGCGGTGACGGGGACGGGGAGGCGTGAAGGGGGACGGGGAGGCGGGTGGGGATCCCGGTAGGCTCCGTTGGATGATCGCTGTCCTTGGCGCCGGCCAGATGGGCGAGGCGCTGCTGTCCGGTCTGCTGCGGTCCGGCGTGGTGGCCCCGCCCGGAGTCGTCGCCGCGGCCCGCCGCAGCGACCGCGCCGCGCAGTTGCACGAGGCCTACGGCATCGAGGTGCTGAGCGCGGCCGAGGCGGCCGCGCTCGCTGAGACCCTCGTGATCAGCGTCAAGCCGCAGGACATGGCGGCGCTGCTGGCCGAGATCTCCCCGGCGGTGACCGACGACAAGCTGGTGATCTCGATCGCGGCCGGCATTCCCACGTCGTTCATCGAGCGCAGGCTGACCGGGGACGTGCCGGTGGTCCGGGTGATGTCGAACACGCCCGCGCTGGTCGACGAGGCGATGAGCGTGATCTCGCCGGGCTCGCACGCCAGGGAACCGCACCTGAAGCGCGCCGAGGAACTGCTCCGGCCGGTCGGCAAGGTGCTGCGGATCCCCGAGTCACAGCAGGACGCGGCGACCGCGCTGTCCGGCAGCGGTCCCGCCTACGTGTACTTCCTCGTGGAGGCGATGGTCGACGCCGGGATCCTGCTCGGGATGCCGCGGTCGACCGCGCTCGAGATGGTCAAGCAGGCCGTGTACGGCGCGGCGACGATGCTGCGTGACTCCGGCGAGCACCCGGTGCTGCTGCGCGAGGCGGTGACCTCGCCGGGCGGCACGACGATCAACGCGATCAGGGAGCTGGAGAAGCACGGAGTCAGGGCCGCGTTCCTGGCGGCGATCGAGTCGGCGAGGGACCGCGGGCGCGAGCTCGCCAGCGGCTGAGCCGCCCCGCGCCCGGCCTCGTGAAATGGCGTTGGTGACATAGTGGAATTGACCCCCCACGGTGGGGTTGCCCTTTTCCGTACAGGACTTACGCTGGAGACGGGCGTGACTGGTGCGCCGAATCTCGCTAGGCGCACACAGCAGGCCGGAAGAGGGCTATCAATGGCAGCAGACGCAACATCGCTCAGCGACGTAAGGTTCCTGACCGTGGCCGAAGTGGCCACGATCATGCGCGTGTCCAAGATGACCGTCTACCGCCTTGTTCACTCCGGTGAGCTGGAGGCGATCCGGGTAGGCCGTTCGTTCCGGGTTCCGGAGCAGGCGGTCAACCAGTACCTGCGGGACGCTTTCGTCGCAGCGAGCTAAGCAGCGGGGAAGTCATCCGGCGCCCCGGGGCGGGCGACCGGATGATGGCGGAAGCCGTCACCGAGGGTACCCTTTGACGTTGGCGTGTGCTCGACCCGCTGCGCGGCGGGTGTGCGCGTGTGCATGCCCGTTAACCAGACGCAGAGCAAGGGTGGACTCATGGGCTCAGTCATCAAGAAGCGCCGCAAGCGCATGGCGAAGAAGAAGCACCGCAAGCTGCTGCGCAAGACGCGCGTCCAGCGCAGGAACAAGAAGTAGCGCCGCCGCCGAAGGGCAACCCCCCGAAAGGGTATAGGGAGGTGGGAGGGGGCCCGGAGGCGAAGGGAGATGTAGTCACATGGGCCAGCCAGGGCCTGTTGACGGCTGGCAGAAGTGGATCACCGGCGCGGGAGAGTTCGTCCAGCATCGGCTGGTCGGCGACCACGAGACCGATGACTCCGGGTTCGACCCGGAATTCCACGCCAACGTGTTCATGCCGTTGTTCCGGCCGTTGTACCGCAAGTGGTTCCGGGTCCAGATGCGCGGCCTCGAGAACGTGCCAGGATCGGGCGCGGCCCTGGTCGTGGCCAATCACTCGGGCGTGCTCCCGTTCGACGCGCTGATGCTGCAGACCGGCCTGTACGACGAGCACCCCCAGCACCGCAACCTCCGCGTGCTCAGCGCCGACCTGGTCTACGAGCTGCCGGTGCTGTCCGACCTGGCCCGGCGCAGCGGGCACATCAGGGCGGATCCGGAGCAGGCCGACCGGGCGCTGGCACATGGCGAGCTCGTCGGCGTGTTTCCGGAGGGCTTCAAGGGGACCGGCAAGCCGTTCTCGGAGCGGTACAAGCTGCAGCGGTTCGGCCGCGGCGGCTTCGCGGCGACCGCCCGCCGGGCCGGCGTGCCGATCATCCCGTGCGCGATCGTTGGCGCCGAGGAGATCTACCCGATGATCGCGAACTCTCGGTCCATGGCACGGCTATTCCGGCTGCCGTACTTCCCGGTCACGCCGCTGTTCCCGTGGCTCGGGCCGATCGGCGCCGTTCCGCTGCCGTCCAACTGGATCATCGAGTTCTGCCCGCCGGTGCCGACGGACGGCACCGGCACCAACGGCGCCGGCCCAGACCAGGACGTCTCCTGCCTGGCCGACCACGTGCGGGACATGATCCAGCGCAAGGTCGACGAGCTCGTCGCCGATCGCGGCCCCGCTTTCACTTAAGCGCCGGCGGGCGGCCCGATCGTCGCTGCGGCCGGGCCGAACCGCTCGACGTAGCCGGGGTGCACCTCGGCCCAGCGCTCACCGGTCGTCCACGGTGCCGCGGTGCCGGCCAGGTGATGCACGAGGAAGTCCAGGCAGGTGTGCCAGCCGGCCGCATCCCGCGCGGCCTTGCCGAGCTCGCCGAACACGTCGCTGAGCCGGAACGTGCATCCGGTTGCCGGTTCGGCGTTCGGCACGATCTCGAGCCGGATCACGTCGGTGCCCCACCGGAACTCGAGCAGCGACGGCGGCTCGACGGCCAGGACCTCGCCGTCAAAGGACGGGAACTCGCCGCCGCGGGACTCGAACTTCAGCGGCGCGCCGGCCCGCCACTCGCCGACGATTCGCTGCGGGAACCACGCGTCCAGGTGCGCGGGCTCGGTGACCGCGCGCCACACCTTCTCCGCCGGGTGCGCCAGCTCCCTGGTGAACCGCAGCCGCCACCGGTCGCCATGCTGCTCGAGCTCGCCGTTCACGTCATCTCCTCCAGGTGGCTTTCCAGCGCGTCCAGGCGCGACGCCCACGTCGCCCGGTAGGGCGCGAGCCAGTCGTCGAGCTGGCGCAGCGGCTCGGACCGCAGCCGGTAAAGCCGCCGCTGCGCGTCCACCCGCGACGTCACCAGGCCCGCCTGCCGCAGCACCCGAAGGTGCTTGGACACGGCGGGCTGGCTGACCCGGAGCAAGCCGACCAGATCATGCACGGGGCGTTCACGTTCCAGGAGGAGATCCAGAATCCGCCGACGGTTGCCGTCGGCCAGCACCTCGAAGACCATGAGGCTAGTATTCGGATTGGGTTATATATCTGTCAAGACATATAGCCTAGTCATCCGCTGGAACGGCGGCGATGCACCGCCGCTCCGGCGGCCATGCCGCCGGCCACGGCTCCCGCGCCGGCGGCGATCGGCAAGGCGATCATGGTGGCCTTGCGGCCGGAGCGGAAGTCGTAGATCGGCCAGCCGCGGCTGCGTGCCTCGGCGCGCAGGCCGAGGTCCGGGTTGACCGCGTTGGGGTGGCCGACGAGCGTCAGCATCGGCATGTCGTTCAGCGAGTCGCTGTAGGCCCAGCACCGGGCCAGGTCCAGGCCCTCGCGTACGGCGAGCGCCTGGATCGCTGCGGCCTTGGCCTCACCGTGCAGCAGCCCGCCGACCAGGCGGCCGGTGTACACCCCGTCCCTGGTCTCCGCGACCGTGCCGAGCGCGCCGGTCAGGCCGAGCCTGCGGGACAGGATGCTGGCGAGCTCCACCGGGGTCGCGGTGACCAGCCACACCCGCTGGCCGGCCTGCAGGTGCCGCTGGGTCAGCTCCCTGGTGCCCGCCCAGATCCGGTCGGCCATCGACTCGTCGTAGATCTCCTCGCCCAGCCGGACGATGTCCGCCACCTTGTGCCCGGCGACGAAGGCCAGGGCGGCCTGCCTGGCGGCGTCGATGTGGTCGGAGTTCTCCGCGCCGCGCAGCCGGAAATAGACCTGCCCCAGGGTCATCCGGGCCAGGTCACGCGCGCCGAACATCTTGCGGGCGGCGAGACCGCGGGCGAAGTGATAGATCGATGCGCCCCGCATCAGGGTGTTGTCCACGTCGAAGAACGCCCCGGCCAGCGGGTCGGGCACCGGCGCCGGCCGCTCGACCTCGGCGGCTGCGGCGGAGGCCTGCCCGGCCAGGGCCGCCTCAATGCGCGGGAGCCGTCCCGACAGCCGCCTCATGCCTGTGAGCCTACCGGTGCGGCCGGCGGACGAGCGGGAACGCCGCCCAGTCGCCGCTGACCAGGACTCCGGTCGCATCATCGCCGTGCGTCGGGCACCATAGTCAGCAATGTCTATTCACTTCCTGGCTGCGATCGCCGGGGCGCTCATCGGCGCCGCGGGCACAGGCCTGCTGGTTGCCAAGTGCATTCGGCTCCCCAATGCCGCGCTCGTAGCCTGGACGGTGGCGGTGTTCGGCCTCACCGTGGCGCTCGGTGCGATGGCGCTCGGATTCAAGATCGGCTTTGGGCCGATCGCGTTCCGGGCCATGGAGATCGGTGCCCAGCTTCTGGCTCCGCTCGCGCTCGCGCTCGGGCTGGCCGAACTCGTCGGCAAGCACATCATCAGCAGGTTCGCCGCCCGGCTGCTGCTGACCGCGCTGGCGATCGTGTCCCTGGTCATCTTCGGCAGCGACCCCCTCAGCAGCGCCGCTTTCAGCAAGGCCTGGCCGCCAACCGGGGTCTACTACCAGATCGTCCCCAACAAGCTGCTCGAGTACGTGCTGGCCCCGGCCACGGTCATCGTGGCGCTGCTGGCGATGGGGTTCGCCGCCGCGCGGCCGGCCCGCGACCCGGCGTGGCGGGACGCCCTGCCGGCCACCGGCGCGGCCGGGGTCGCG
>JASHOI010000745.1 GCA_030041195.1 Streptosporangiaceae bacterium
CAGACCAGGCCGGGCGAGCCGGGCGCACCGGGCGCACCGCTGCTCGAGTGCTCCGCGGTGAGCAAGGACTACGGCGGGCTGCACGTGCTCGACGCCGTCAGCCTGACGCTCCCGGGCCGCGGCCGCTACGGCCTGTGCGGCCCGAACGGCGCCGGGAAGTCCACGCTGCTCGGCGTCATCGGCGGAACCGTGGCCCCGTCGGCCGGCCGGGTGCTGCTCGGCGGCACCGACGTGACCGGCCTGCTTCCGCAGCAGCGCTTCCACCTGGGCGTGAGCCGCACGTTCCAGGCGGTGCACCTGATCGCGGGCCGCACCGTGCTGGACAACGTCGCGGTCTCGTGCCTGCGTTCGCACGGGTCGAGCATCGTACGCGGGATCGCCCGCAGCCGGCTCGACGACGCCAGGGACGCCGCGGCCGAGGCCCTCGACTACCTGGGGCTGCGCGGGCTGGCCGGCCGGGACGTGTCGTCGCTGACGCTGGAGAGCCAGCGGATGGTGGAGTTCGCCCGGGCCATCGCGCCGCGCCCCAGGCTGCTGCTGCTCGACGAGCCGGCCGCCGGGCTCAGCGAGCCGCAGCGCGACCGCCTGGCCGGGGTTCTGCACGCGCTCGGCGAGGCAACCTGCGTGCTTGTCGTCGAGCACGATCTCGGCCTGGTCGCGCAGATCACCGAGCGGATTTTCGTGCTCGATTACGGCCGCCTGGTCTTCGAGGGCAGCCCAACGGAATTCAGCAACTCGGCAGTGGTGAATTCGCTGCTGATCGGCCAGTAATGGAGGGTCGCATGTCAAGAAAGCTCATGAAAAGACGGGTCCTGGCGCCGCTGGCGCTGATCGCCGCGGCCGCCATGGCCATCGCCGGCTGCGGCAGCTCATCCGGGAATTCGGGCGCGTCGGCGAGCAGCCCGATCGTTGCCTGCGGTGATCTGGCGCTCTCCGGCCCGTACGCACAGATCGGGCAGACCGACAACTGGGGGGCCTCCGCGTTCTTCAAGCACGTCGACGCCACCGGCGGAATCCTCGGCCACAAGGTCGACTACATCACGGTGAACAACGACTCGTCGGCGGCTCAGTCCGAGCTCATCGCGCGCAAGTGCATCCTGTCCGACCACGCGAGCTTCATCATCGGGCCGGAATCGGGTGCCGACACCGAGTCCGCGCTGCCGATTGCGATCTCGTACCACACGATCCTGATCAGCCTTTCGTCCGGCTGGCAGACCAACGGGTACCCGGCCAGCGAGCTGAACTCCTGGGGGTTCCCCGGCTTCTACGACGTGTTCTACAACGACCAGCTCGCCTCGGTGCAGCAGCTCATCGTGCCGCGCCACTACACCCGGGTGGCGCTGCTCGAGGACAACTGCGGCTCGGTCTGCCTGGCGAACAAGGCCACCGTGCAGTCGCTGGCCGCCAAGTACCACTTCACGCTCGTCTCCACGCAGATCGACCAGGTCGGCGCCACGGACGTCACCCCGCAGGTGCTCGCGCTGCTGGCGGCCAAGCCGCAGATCATCCTGTTCGGCCTGGTGCCCGGCACCGACTCGATCACCGCGATCCGCGCGATCCGCGCGCAGAACCCGACGATCCCGATCAGCGAGTGCTCCGCGTGCGAGCTGCCGAGCTTCATCTCCGCCGCCGGCGGGGCCTCGGTGATGAAGAACATCTACGTCCTCGGCTCGATGGAGGACTGGCTGACCGCGGCCGAGCAGGGCACCGGGTCCGAGGAGCAGCAGACGGCGGCCGGCCTGAAGGCGTACTTCGCCGGCATGCGCGCCGCCGGGTACACCAGCGACAACCAGCTCGACAACAGCCAGGAAGGCTGGGACGCCGGGCTCGAGGTGCAGTGGGCGATCAAGTCGGCCGGAACCACCAACGAGACCGCGGTCATGCGCAAGCTCCAGCACCTGGACATCAACACGCTGGGAATCGTGTGGGCGCGCACGCCGTCCAACTACGAGAACATCTCCCAGGTGCTCGCGGCGATGGAAACGATAAGCCCGAACGGGACGCCAGCGCTCTACAAGGGATGACCGCCGGCCGGTCCGGTGTGCGGGGTCGTGGGGCAACCCACGGCCCCGGCACGTTTGACGGTCCTGCCACGGCAGGACACGAGAAGGCCACATGTGGTGGCCGACAATGGGCGGGACGGGTCATGCTCGGGCGAGGAGGGCGGCGGCCATCGCGGGCGGGTGAGCGGTATGCGGGTGCTTGTGATCGAGGATCATGAGGATCTGGCTGGCGTGCTGGCGCGGGGTCTGCGCCGGGACGGGATCGCGGTCGATGTCGCCCTGGACGGGGGCGAGGGCTGGTTCAAGCTCGGGGCGTCCGATTATGACGTCGTGGTGCTGGACCGGGACCTGCCGGTGCTGCACGGTGACGAGCTGTGCCGCAGGCTGCGCGCGCAGGGGGCGGAGACCCGGGTGCTGATGCTGACCGCGGCGGGCGGGCCGCGCCGTGCCGCGGAGGGGCTGGGGCTGGGTGCGGACGACTATCTGGCCAAGCCGTTCGACTTCGTCGAGCTGATCGCGCGGGTCCGTGCGCTGGCCCGCCGGCCGGCGGCGGTGCGGCCGCCGGTGCTGGAGGCGGCCGGGATTCGCCTGGACCCGGCCACCCGTTCGGCGAGCCGGTTCGGCCGCCCGCTGGAACTGGCGCGCAAGGAGTTCGGCGTGCTCGAGGTGCTGCTGGCCGCCGGGGGACGGGTGGTCAGCGCCGAGGAACTGCTGGAGAAGGTGTGGGACGAGAACGCTGACCTGTTCACCACCGCGGTGCGCACCACGGTCAAGAAGCTGCGCCGCAAGCTGGGCGAGCCGGACCCGATCCAGACCCTGATCGGCTCGGGCTACCGGATCGTGCGGTGAGGCTTCCGTTCCGCCCGACGGTCCGGGCCAAGCTGGCGTTGCTGCTCGCGGCTCTGGTCGTGCTGACCGGGGCGGTGCTGCTCGCGGCCAGCTTCCTGCTCCTTCTCTTCGGCATCCACGCCCCGGTGATCCGCATCATTGAGTCTGGCCCGCCTGGGGCCGGCCGAAAGCGTTCGGCGACCGCTGGGGTCAGTCAGCACCGGGTGGTGACGATCGTGGTCGGCAATCACCATTTCGCGCTGAACGATGGATCGGGCCTCCCTGCTCTGCTCGTGCAGTACGCCGTGCTGCTGGCGGTCCTGGTCGCGATCGCCTGCGTGCTGGCATGGCTGGTGTCCGGGCGGATGCTGCGGCCGCTGCGCAGGATCACCGACACGGCGCAGCGGATCACCGGCGAGGACCTGCACGAGCGGCTGGCGCTGGCCGGCCCACGCGATGAGCTCACCGAGCTCGGCGACACCTTCGACGCGATGCTGGCCCGGCTGGAGGCCGCGTTCATCGGCCAGCAGCTGTTCGCCGCCAACGCGGCGCACGAGCTGCGTACCCCGCTGGCCGTGATGCGTGCCGAGCTCGACCTGCTGCTTACCGGCCCGCCGCCGTCGCCGGCCGAGGTTCGCGACACCGCGGCCAGGCTGCGCGGCACCGTGCTCGGCTCCGAGCGGATGCTGGAGCGGCTGCTGACCCTCACCCGCGGGATGCTCCCTCCCGGGGAGCGGGAGCCGGTGCCGCTCGATCAGGTCGCACGGCGGGCACTGGGCGCGGCGGCGGAGGCCGCACGCGCGCACGGCCTGGCCATCCGCCCCAGGTTGCACGAGGCGCTCGCCTACGGCGACCCGTCCCTGCTCGGCGAGCTCGCCGGCAATCTCGTCGACAACGCGGTCAAGCACAACTGCCCAGACGGCTGGATCGCCGTCGGCACTCAAACGGATGGGGACCACGCGGTCCTGGAGGTTTCCAACACCGGTCCGCTGATCGCCGACGAGGAGCTGGACCGGCTGCTTGAGCCGTTCCGCCGGGCCGGTCAGCAGCGCACCGGTCACGGTTCCGGCCTTGGCCTGTCGATCGTGCGCGCCGTCGTCGCCGCCCACGACGGCGAGCTCGGCCTGCGGGCCCTCCCCGGCGGCGGGCTCGCGGTGCGGGTGACCTTGCCCGCCGCCGCAGGACACGAAGACGCCACACCGGTCCGGCAAGCATGAGGTCTACCGAAGCCACGGGGGTTAGGAGACCACATGAAAAACCAGCCCGGTCCGATCGGCCGGCCTGCCGGATGGCGCCCGCCGCGGCAACTGGGTCGCCTCGCGGCCGTGCTCGCCGCGGCGGTCGTGTTCGCCGCCGCCTGCAGTTCCGGCAGCAGCCAGCAGGCTCAGGCGCTCGGGAGGGTGCTGACCCGGTGCATGCGCACGCATGGCTTCGCGGGTTTCCCCGATTCGGCCGTGACCTTGAGCGACGGCCAGATGAACATCACCGTTACCGGCGCGGGCGTGCTGTACCCCAAGTCGCCGGCGCTGCACGCCGCGTTCCGGGTCTGCCAGGTGGCCGTTGACCGGGCAGACGCACAGACACCGAACGCCGGGTGACCCCAATGGACACCATGGTGCGGCTGTCGGACGTAACGAAACGCTACGAAGACGCAAAGACCCCCGCCGTGGCACACGTCACCATCGACGTCGCGCCCGGTGAGTCCGTCGCGGTGATGGGGCCGTCCGGCAGCGGGAAGTCAACGCTGCTGAACCTCATCGCCGGGCTGGACCGGCCGTCCGGCGGCATGGTCTGGGTCGGTGGCCAGCGGATCGACCAGCTCAGCGAGGCCGGCGCCGCGCGGTTCCGGCGGCGGCAGGTCGGGATGATCTTCCAGTTCTTCAACCTGCTCGACGACATGACGGTCGCGGACAACGTGCTGCTGCCGGCCCAGCTGGCCGGGGTGCCGGCCGCCAGGGCCCGGGCCCGGCTGGATGAGCTGCTGATCGCGCTGCGGATCGGGAGCCACCGCAACGCCTACCCGGCGCGGCTGTCCGGCGGCGAACGGCAGCGGGTGGCGATCGCGCGGGCGCTGGTGAACCGGCCGCCGCTGCTGCTGGCCGACGAACCGACCGGGGCGCTGGACACGGCCGCCGGGGAGGAGATCGGCGAGCTGCTGCTCGACCTGAACGCCTCGGGCCAGACCCTGGTCCTGGTCACCCACGATCCGGCGCTGGCCGCCCGGTACGCGAAACGGGTCATCCACATCGTGGATGGCCAGGTCGCAACCGCCGGCGCTGCGGCATGAGGGCGGTCCGGACCGCGCTGCGCGGCGGGCTGGCCAACAGGCGCGTGCAGACGCTGGTCATCGGGCTGGTGCTGCTGGCCTCCACCGCGGCCTCGACGCTGGCGGCCGGGTTGCTCGTGGACTCGGACGCCCCGTTCGATCACGCGTTCGCGGCGCAGCGCGGCGCGGATGCCGCGGTCACCGTCGCCGCGCCGCGGGTACCGGCCGCGGAGCTGGCCGCGACCGCGCGGCTGGCCGGCGTGACGGCG
>JASHOI010000746.1 GCA_030041195.1 Streptosporangiaceae bacterium
CTGGCCGAGCCGCCGGTCCGGGCCGAGGTCGCCGAGCTCGGCCGGCGGATCGGCCGCATCCCGGCCCCCGCCGCCCGCGCCCTGGACTTCGAGCAGGAGCGCGCCCTCCGCCTGCTGTCCATGCCCCGCCGTCCCGGCGCGCCCCCGCGTGCCCGTCGCCAACCGCTGTCCGGGGCGCCCGCCCGTCTCGCCAGACCGTGATCATCGCAACACATGCCCGGGATCCCCGTCACGGTCAAAGACGGCCTTTGGTGTCACCGACTCGCTCACACCAATGGACACCGCAGATGATCAACACGCAAATTTGATCTTAGTATGCGAGATTTTCCATGATCTTGGTTGATTAATACCGCTATGCGGTATTCAGGCACCAAGATCTTGGAAAGCGGGGGCTGGCGCGGCTAAAGCGGACCTGGATTCGGATCAGCTGGGCGGCTCAGCGGCGTCCGTTCACCAGGCGTCAGCGCGCTTTAACGTAAAGCAACGACTTGTTGACCGACGGGCACTGGGACGACAGCGCCGGGCCGGCGGCATCATTCGCACTGCCAGACGACCCGCGGCAGGACGCCCCGGATTGCCCCGTACGCCCCGGCTTCAACGGGCAAGCTTCGCTGATTTCGGCGTGGCCGCGAGTTTCGGGCTTGGCGGCTATGACTATCGCACGTCCTAGCCGGGAGGGGGGTCGCGGGGGGCGGGGCGGGGGGTGGCGCGGACGGCCGGGCGCGGCGATGAGCGGCGGGCGGCCCGGATCGCGGGGTCGGTGAGGTCCGCCCGCGAGTCCTGGTACACGTCGGGCTCCAGGTAGATCAGCTCAGCGATCGGCACCGCGGCGCGTACCCTGCGTTCCGCCGTGTCGATGCCTGCCACGACCGCGGACGCGCTCTGCTCGCGGCTGACCGCGATCTTCGCTGCCACCAGCAGCGTCTCCGGACCCAGGTGCAGGGTCCGCAGGTGAATGACCCGCTCCACCTCGGGGCCGTCTTCGAGTGCCGCCACGATCGCGCGTTCCACCTCGGTGTTGGCGGACTCACCGATCAGCAGGCTCTTGGTCTCGATCGCCAGGATCACCGCCACGCACGCGAGCAGCGCCCCGATGCCGAGCGACCCGGCCCCGTCCCAGCGGTCGTCGCGGGTGATCCAGGTCAGCACCACCCCGAGGAAGGCGAACACCAGACCGGTCAGCGCGGCCGAGTCCTCGAGCAGGACGGCGGGCACCTCCGGGGCCTTGGCACGGCGGATGAAGCGGATGATCCGCTGCCAGGCGCCAGGCCCGCCTGCCTGGTGCGACTCCTTGATCGCGGTGCGGAACGAGAATCCCTCGAGCACGGCCGCGATGGCCAGCACCACAAGGGCCACCACCGGCGAGGTGAGCTTCTCGGGATGCAGTATCCGCTCCACGCCCTCGTAGACGGAGAACGCGGCGCCGACCGTGAACAGGACCACCGCGACGATAAACCCGTAGAAGTAGCGCTCCGACCCGAAGCCGAACTGGTGCTCCTCGGTCTCGGCGCGCAGCGCCCTGCTGCGGCCGATGAGCAGCAGCGCCTGGTTGCCGGAATCGGCGACGGAGTGGACCGACTCGGCCAGCAGCGACGCCGATCCCGTGATCAGGAACGCGGCGAACTTCGTGGCGGCGATCCCGATGTTGGCCGCGAAGGCCGCGATCACCGCGCGCTTGCCGGAGCCATGACTCGTGGCCGTCGCCGGGTGCCCGGGCTGGTCGGGTCCGCCCCCGGGCCGCTGATCGCCGCTCACGACGCGCAGCGGCTAGCTTGCGGCAGGGTCGCGCGCCTCGTCCACGAGCATGACAGGGATGTCGTCACGTACCGGGTAGGCCAGGCCGCACTCAGCGTTGGTGCACACCAGTTCGCTGGCCTCCTCGTCCACGCGCACCGGTGCGTGGCACTTCGGGCAGGCCAGGATCTCCAGCAGCCAGTCATCGATCTTCACGGCATCTCCTAGGGCGTTCGCACGATACGCAGGACCTGGTCACGGACGTCGGTCAGGGTCGCCTCGTCTGGCGCTTCCACGTTGAGCCTGAGCAGCGGCTCGGTGTTGGACGGGCGCAGGTTGAACCACCAGGTTCCGGAGTCGACGGTCAGCCCGTCCAGCTCGTCCGTGGTGATCCCGTCCCGGCCGGCGAACGCCGCGCGCACCCGTTCGGTGGCCGCCTTCTGGTCACCGACCTCGCTGTTGATCTCGCCGGACGCCTCGTACCTGGCGTACTCCGACAGCAGCGAGGACAGCGGCCCGTCCTGCGATCCCAGCGCGGCCAGCACGTGCAGGCCGGCGAGCATGCCGGAGTCGGCGAACCAGAAGTCGCGGAAGTAGAAGTGCCCGGAGTGCTCGCCGCCGAAGATCGCGCCGGTCGTGGCCATCTCGGCCTTGATGAACGAGTGACCGACCCGGGTGCGCACCGGGGTGCCGCCATGAGCGGACACGATCTCGGGAACGGCATGCGAGGTGATCAGGTTGTGGATGATGGTCGCGCCCGGTTCCCTGGCGAGCTCCCGCACCGCGATGAGCGCGGTCAGCACCGAGGGCGAGACGATCTCGCCGCGCTCGTCGACCACGAAACACCGGTCGGCGTCGCCGTCGAAGGCGAGCCCGATGTCCGCGCCGGAGCCGACCACCGCTTGCTGCAGGTCGATCAGGTTCTTCGGGTCGATCGGGTTCGCCTCGTGGTTCGGGAACGTGCCGTCAAGCTCGAAGTAGAGCGGCACCAGGCTGATCGGCAGCCCCTCGAAAACCTTCGGCACCGTGTGGCCCGCCATGCCGTTGCCCGCGTCCACGGCCACCGTGAGCGGGCGGATGCCGGACAGGTCGACCAGGGTCTTGAGATGGTCCGCGTAACCGGAGAGCAGGTCACGCGCCGTGACCGTGCCCGGGGCGCCCTGCGCCGCCGGGATGCCGCCCTCCGCCGTCGCGCGCAATTCCGCGAGCCCGGTGTCCGCGCCGACCGGCCGCGCCCCGGCCCGGCACAGCTTGATCCCGTTGTACTTCGCCGGGTTGTGGCTGGCGGTGATCATCGCTCCGGGGATGCCGAGGCTGCCGCTCGCGTAGTAGAGCATGTCGGTCGAGCCGAGCCCGGCCGAAACCACGTCGGTCCCCTGGGAGGCCGCGCCCGCGGCGAACGCCTCGGCGAGAGGCGCCGAGGAGGTGCGCATGTCGTGCACGGTCACAACGGCCTGGGCGCCGGTCATCCGGGCGAACGCCGCGCCGACCGCCTCGGCGACGCCCTCATCGAGTTCGTCGGGCACGATCCCGCGTATGTCGTATGCCTTGAAGATCTTCGCGTACTCGGCCACTGGGCCATGCCTCCCGCGCGGCGCTGAACGGTCGCGGCGCTGCGCCGCGATGGACGGACACCCGAGCCTACCGGCAGCGCCGGGGAGGGTGCCCGTCCGGGCAGAGCGCCCTAGCGGAGCCGCCCGGTGTCCTGCGGCGAGGAACGCAGCACCCGCAGGTGCCCGCGCCGCCCGACCTCCACGCCCTGGCCGACCGGCTCACCCGGGGCGCTCGTGGTCGCCTCCATGACGGCGTTGGCCAGCGCCTCGAGGTCGTCGACGGGCTCTTCGACCGGGCCGTCCGGCAGCCGGACCACCTCCCAGCCGATGGGCACGGTCATCCGGTCGGCGTGCGCGGCGCACAGGTCGTAGCAGTGCGGCTCGACGTACGCGGCGAGCGGGCCGAGAACCGCGGTGGAGTCGCGGTAGACGTAGGTGAGCGTGTGCACGGCAGTTTGCTTGCACGCTGGCCGACTGCAGCGACGAGGTTTCAACGGCCCGCCTCCCTCACGACCGTGCCGACGGCGGGCGAGCGCGTCCCGCGACAGGCAGGCTCGCGTAGATCGCTCACAACGGCTGACGGTATCGATCCGAGGGCAGTAACGCCATTACCCGGGGCACTCTGCACGATCGTGTCTCGACTGCCCTCGGTGGCCCGCCCAACCCGGATACGCTCGGTAACTGTGAATGATGGCGGCGACCGGCCGCGAGCGGCGCGGATCAGGCGGCGAGACTCCCGGGGCCGGGGCCTGCGCGGCACGCTCACCCCGCAGGACGTGCCGCTGTACCGCAGCCGCGCGCAGCGCTTCGACGATCTTGTGCTTGATGCCGTGGCGCAGCTCGAGCCGCGGTGGGAGGCGGAGCTGGCCAGAGTGGAGTTCGCCGTCGAGGAGATCCCGCCCGCCGACCTTCCCGACGATGACCCGGAACCGGTGCCGCTGGCCCGGCTGGATCCCGCCTCCCCTCCCGGCGACGATCTGGACCGGGTCGCCAGGCCGGCCCGCATCGTGCTGTACCGGCGCCCGCTGATGGCCCGCGCCGATGACGAGGAGGACCTGGGCGAGCTGGTGCTGGACGTGGTCGTCGAGGAGTTCGCGCGGCTGCTCGGCGTTGATCCGCAGGCGGTCGACCCCGGTTACCCGGACGAGGACTAGAAAGGACGAGCCGCGCTCGCCCGCCGGTCAGGGCAGGGCCGTGGTCACCGAGTTGTTCACGGCCGGGAGCGGAACCGAGGTCAGCGCGCTCGAAACCGCCAGGATGGACCGCACCGAGCCGTTCGCGCTGACCACCCTCCCGGCGTAGACCGGCCCCGAGCCGGTCAGCGGCGTGATCACGACCGCGAACGGGGAGGACCGGCCGTCCTGGCGGGGGACGGGGAGCGAGACGACCGAGCTGTGGCCGGCGGCGAGCTGCACCGTGCCGATCGTCACGTCCGCCTGGCCGGAGGCCGTCAGCTCCGAGACCTGAACCCGGGCCGCGCCCTGCGGCGCCGACAGGACCAGCTCCGACGAGCCGGCCGAGCCGACCGGGTTGCCGGCGATCACGCCCTGCTCCTGCACCGGGGTGGTCGCGGCGGTGAACACGCCCGGCGCCCCGGCGGCACCGCCGGGCGCGCTCATCGAGGCGGTCACCGGCACGTTGGAGGAGATCACGATCGCCGCCGGGATCCCGCCGAGCGACGGCAGCGACACCCCGACCGCCGACCCCCCGGGAAGGTCGATCCCGCTGCCGCCGGTCGGCACGTACGACCCCCTGGCGGTGACCGCGGTCACCTTGATCTCGGCGTTGCCCGAGCCAGGCACCGCGACGTATAGCTCGCGCCCGCCCGGCGTCCCCGGCAGGCCGGCCAGCACCTGGGTGGTCGCCGGCGGCTGCGCGGTCGGCAGCCAGGCGCCGGGCTCGCCGGTGTTAGAGGTGTCAAGTACCGCCGCTACCACCCGGCCCACGCTCGTGGTCACGTTCAGCGCGACCACGCGGGATCCTTTCAGGAGCTTGGCCAGGGACTGGACCACGATCCCGTGCGGCGGGACCTCGATCCCAGCGTCCGTGCTGCCGATGATCGGGCCGCTGTCGGTCAGTACGCTGACGGTGGCGTCGGCGGCCTCGGCGTCGGTGTTCATCAGGTAAAGCTGGATGTTCGCGACCGACTTCTGCCCGGGGCCAACGAACCAGAAGTCGGTTCCCGGGCCCTGGCACTCCGCGGTGGCCAGTCCCCCGGCACTCGTCTGCTCGGCCTCAAGTCCCCGCGCCATGGAGCCGCTGGCCTGGATCATCACCCCGCCCCGCGCCGCACCAGTGGGCACTCCGGCGGCTGTGGCCGTGGTCGACTGCCGCGCCAGACCACGGGCCAGAACGGGAGCCTGCGGCACGGTCAGCAGCGCCAGCCGGCCTGGCTGGGTGAGAACGCGCAGCGGGGCCGGTGCGGTCGCGGCGCCGACGGGGGTCAGCCGGGTCACCTCGGCGCGCCCGGAGCCCGTCGAGGCCGCGGCCAGCGCGACACCGGAAGCGGTCGCGCCCGCCGAGCCCGGCCCGGGGCAAGCCCTGACCACAGTGGACACGGCGAGGCTCGACGGGCCGGACGCCCGCTGACCGGCCGAGAGCGCCGCGGAATGACTGACGCTGGCCAGGCCGAACTCCGCCGCCACCGCCATCACCACCAGCAGCGCCAGCAGGTACCTGTTCGCGACGAAACGCCTCACCGGGCGTCACCTCGCCAGTCGCGCTCCGGGACCGGCCAGCCAGGCGTCCCTTCGTCGTCGTCTGGCTCGGACCGACGGTGCCTGCTGCCCCGGCCGGGCGGCAGCGGGTTGAGCACGTCGCCGCGCTCGGCGGACCAGCCGGGCGGATCCGGCGCCGGCCAGCCCGGCTCGGGGCTCCACTGCTCGGTCTGCTCGGGTGGCGGCCACGTCCCCGACGGGGATCTCGGCCCCGCCTGGGGCAGCCCGCCGGCGGGCTCGCTGCGCTCATTCGCTGGCCACCCGGCCGGCTCGGCCGGCGACCAGCCAGCACCCCGGCCGG
>JASHOI010000747.1 GCA_030041195.1 Streptosporangiaceae bacterium
AACCGCGCCGCAGCCGGGAGACGGTCGCGGCGCCGGGCCGCCCGCAAACCGCGACCAGCGCCGCCTCGGCGACGTCTGCCCCGGTCGCCCCGGTGGCCCGGCAGATGCGTTCCTGCCAGGACGGGTCACCGACCACGGCGACCGTCGAGCCGATCACCGCGAGGGCCAGCGGCACGATCCCGGGTCCCGGGCCGGGATGCGGGAGCTGCGGTAGCCGGCGCACGGTGCCGGGCCGGGCGAGCGTGTCCAGCAGCACCCGGAACACCGCCTGGGAGGTCATCGGGCTGAGCCGCTCGGAGGCCGCGTCGATCATGACTCGAGCTCCTGGAAGTGCACCTCGGTGCGGGCCAGTTCGGCCCACTCCCGTGCGGCCTGCGCGGCGCGGTCGCGGTCGGTGCGGCGGCACAGCTGCTCCACCTGGGCCGCCAGACCCGAGCCCGAGGCGGCCTCGGCGTCACATATCGCGGCGGCCAGCGCCGCTGCCTTCGCGTCGCCGAGCCGGATCGCCCAGCCGCGCTGGCCCCGGTGCTCCACCTCGGCGTGCGTGGCCAGCACGTCGGCCAGGATGAACCGCTCGCCGACCACCGGCTCCCGGACGCACAGCGGGATCGTCCCGACCGTGGGCGCGACGCTCACCCGGGTGTCCGGTGCGCCGTCCAGGCAGCGGTCGGCGAGCTCTATCAGGTCGTTCTCTTCGGCGGCGGCAAGCAACTCCGCTCGTCCCTCTGGGGTCAGCGGCTCCGGCTCGCCGTCGCGGTCACCGCGCGGGCCGGGCCGCCGGACTGCCGGCTCCGCGGGCGGCCCCGTTTCTCCAGCAGACATGACCTCGCTCCGGTCGCTCGCGTGGGCTGGCCCGCGGGCGCAGCGGCTAGCTTGTCTAAGTTATCTATACAAGTTGCCGCGTGAGCGTGTCAACCTAATAACGGCGAGGCGCTACTGGAAATCTCCTACTTCGATGACGACGTTGAACAGGTCGGTCCGCAGCCAGCCGTCGTTTATCTCGATCGGGATGTGCAGCCGCTCGGACTCGAGCCGCCCGCAGTTGTGGAACAGGTCCGGGCGGCCCCGCAGCTTGAGCTCGTCCGCCACCGCCTCCGGCGCGGCCTCCACCTCGCACCGGAACCAGGCGCGCCGCGGCTGCAGGTCGTACTCCTCGGCAAGAGCCCGGTAGAGCGAGCCATCCGGGCCGAGCTTGTCCAGCAGCCCGGGCACCAGGCTGGCGGGCAGGATGCTGGTCCCGACGCCGACCGGCTCGCCGTCGAGCCAGCGCCGCCGCCGCAGCTCCACCACCCTGGCGCGCGGCGACAGCGCCAGCGATCGCGCCTCGGCGGCGGTCGCCGGGCGGACCAGCGTCTCCTCGGTGGTGGTGGCGGGGTTGCCCCCCGCGCTGCGCACGATCTCGGTGAACGAGGCGGGCCCATCGGTCGAGATCCGGTAGTCGAGGCGGCGGACCACGAACGTTCCCCGGCCCTGGATCCGGCGCACCAGGTGCCGGCGCTCCAGCTCCTGCAGCGCCGCGCGCGCGGTCAGCCGGTTCACGTTGTGGAAGCGCGCCAGCTCGTTCTCGGAGGGCACCAAGTCGCCCGGTGACGCCGTCGCGAGCTGCTTCTCGAGGCGCCGGGAAAGGGAGAGGTACGACATCACCAAGCCAATGTAACGACGCCAGCGCCCCGAGTCACCGAGCCGCCGCCGTCGCGGGCCCGCGCGGCGATCTCGCCGGTCAGGAACTGCGCGCCATGTCGAGGGCGGCCAGGTAGCCGAACGTCATGGCCGGGCCGATGGTGGCCCCGGCGCCGGCGTAGCTATGGCCCATCACCGAGGCGCTCGCGTTGCCCGCCGCGTACAGGCCGGGGATCACGCTGCCGTCGTCACGCAGCACCCGGGCGTGCTCGTCGGTGCGCAGGCCTCCCTTGGTGCCCAGGTCGCCGGGCACGATCCTGGCCGCGTAGAACGGCGGCCGGGCCAACGGCGCCAGGTTGGGGTTCGGCCGGCGCCGCGGGTCGCCGTAATAGCGGTCGTAGGCCGAGTCGCCGCGCCGGAAATCCTCGTCGGTCCCGGCCTCGGCGAACTCGTTGAACCTGGCCACGGTCTTGACCAGACCCTCGGCGTCGACGCCGATCTGCCCGGCCAGCCCGGCCACGTCGTCGCCGCGGAACACCGCGCCTGCCCGGTACCAGCGCCGCGGCAGCGGCTTACGCGGCGGCAGGCCGCAGAACACGTAGTTGTTGCGGTAACGCTGGTCGAAGACCAGCCACGCCGGGATGTGCGGGTTGCCGGGGGAGTGCGCGTCGTACATCGCGTGCACGGCGTCCACGTACGGCGCCGACTCGTTGACGAACCGCTGCCCGGCGCCGTTGACCAGGATGCAGCCGGGCAGGCTGCGCTCGGCCAGGCAGAAATAGGGGCCGCCGGACAGCGGGATCGTGGGCCCCCACCAGGCGTCGTCCATCAGGTCGAGCGCGCCGCCCGCTGCCTGGCCCGCCCGGATCCCGTCCCCGGTGTTCCCGGCCGACCCGGTGGTCCACTCGGTGCCGATCGGCTGCCGCTGGTAGCGCCGCCGCATCTCCTCGTTCCGCTCGAAGCCGCCGGACGCGATCAGCACGCCGCGGCGCGCCAGCACCACCGCCGGCCGGCCGTCGGCGGTCACCACCACGCCGGTGACCCGGCCGCCGTCCACCCGCAGGCCGGTCATGGGCGTGTCCAGCCAGACCGGGACCCCCTGCGCCGCCAGGCGGGCCCGCA
>JASHOI010000748.1 GCA_030041195.1 Streptosporangiaceae bacterium
GGCAGCGGGCCGACGCCGCGGCGCGCCGCGCCGCGGACGAGATACTCGACGCGGATGAGCTGCCGACCGAGCCGCGGGTGGCCCGTGACCTGGCCGCGGCGCTGCCGCCCGGCGCGCTGCTCTGGGCCGGGTCCAGCCTCCCGGTGCGGGACCTGGACCAGCAGATGGTGCCGCGCGCCGGGCTGCGGGTGCTCGCCAGCCGCGGGACCAGCGGCATCGACGGGCTCGTGTCGTCGGCCATCGGGGCGGCGCTGGCACACCAGGCGGCCGGCGGTGGCCCGGCCGCCGCGCTGCTCGGCGACCTGGCCTTCGTGCACGACGCTGCCGGGCTGATGCTCGGGCCCGCAGAGCCCAGGCCGGACCTGTGCATCGTGGTGGCCAACAACGACGGCGGCGGCATCTTCTCGACGCTGGAGCCGGCGGCGTTCCCCGAGCCGTTCGAGCGGCTGTTCGGCACCCCGCACGGCACCGACCTCGGGCTGCTCGCCCGGGCGGCCGGGCTGCCGTATCAGCTCCTGGACAAGGCATCCGGCCTGGCCGACGCGCTGCGCGGGGACGGGCTGCGGGTGGTGGAGGTGCGCACCGACCGCGCGGCCGGGGCGGAGCTGCGCGGGCGGCTGCGCGAGGCCTGCGCCGCCGCGGCCGCCGGCGCCTAGGTCCTCTGGCGTCCCGGGCTGGTCAGGCCTCCAGGGCGTCGTGCATCGCGCGGAACTTGTTCTGCGCCTCGGCCAGCTCGGCCTCCGGATCCGAGTCGGCCACGATCCCGCACCCGGCGAACAGCCGGGCCCGCCGGCCATCCAGCTCGGCGCAGCGAAGCGCGATGCCCCACTCCCCGTTGCCGTGCGCGTCGACCCAGCCGACCGGGGCGGCGTATCGCCCCCGGTCCATGCCCTCGAGCTCGCGGATCAGCTCCATGGCGATGCCGGCCGGGGTGCCGCACACCGCCGCGGTCGGGTGCAGCGCGGCGGCCAGTGCCAGCGCCGAGGCATGCTCGCCCAGCATGCCGCTGGCCCCCGGTTCCCGCGCCACGGCGAGGTGCCCGGTCACGTGGGTGGCGAGGTGCTGCACGTTGGCCAGCCGGAGCAGCCACGGCTCGGCGTCGACGTCCAGCCGGTCGCAGAACGGCGCCAGCGCCTTGCGCACGTCGGCCACGGCGTACCGGTGCTCCTCGACGTCCTTGGCCGACGCCAGCAGCGCGGCGCCGAGCCTGGCGTCCTCGGCCGCGGTGCGGCCGCGCCGGGTGGTCCCGGCCAGCACGAGCGATCTGACCGCCGCGCCCTCCCGCCTGATGTAGAGCTCCGGCGTGGCGCCGATCAGCCCGGCGCAGCTGAACGTCCAGCAGTCCGGGTACCGCGCGGCCAGCCTGGCGAGCAGCACCCGGGCGTCGATGTCGTCCGGCGCCGCCGCGTACAGGTCCCTGGCGAGCACGACCTTGCCGAGATCGCCGGCCTGGATCCTCGCCACGGCCCGGCTGACGGCGTGCTCCCACTGCGGCGCGGTCAGGCTCCCGTCGTACCAGCGCAGCTCGGTCGGCGCATGCACCGGCCGGACCGGCTCCTGCGACGCGGACGGGTCACCGATCGTGGTCAGCCAGGATCGGCCCGCGCTGCGGCCGATGACCACGGCGGGGACGATCAGGACCGAGCCGTCCGATGTCGGGTCGAAGGTGAAGCTGCCGAACGCGACCGGCCCGCAGCCCGGGAGACCTACCTCATCGGTGACCTCGGCGCCGTCGAAGAACTCGGCCAGCCACTTCTCGCCCGCGGTGAACCGGTCCTCACCCGCCGGGATGCTGATCCTGGCCGCCTCACCCCAGCCCGCCAGCCCGTCGCCGCGGCGGATCCAGGCAACCGATCCGGGGTGCGGGAGGCGGGCCAGGAGGTCACCCGGGCCGGCCACCGGCACCGTCCGCACCACAGGTCGGTCGGACGCCGGCTGGCCTGGCTCATCGCGCTGCGCTACCACGGCAGACAACTTTACGTGCGGGAAAGTTGCCGTCTGGCCGAGGGGCGGCGGCTTCGGCCCGATTCCGTCTCGGTAACGGCCGCAGGTAACCGGTGAGTCTGCCTACCGGGACAGGTGGGGAACGTGATAGCTTTCGAGGCGCTATCCCGACTAAAACGATGGGTGAAATAGGATGACACTCGTGAACGACACGGCGCTTGCGGGGCAGAGCCGCCCCGGCCGGACCAGCCCCACCCCGGCGCGGCTGAGCCAGGCCCGCCTGGGGGAGATCGTCGCCGCGCTGGCCGCGCGGCCGGGTGGCTGGGGCGAGCTGGTGCGCTTTGAGGCCGCGAGGCGCTGGTACCAGCGCCTCGAGCTGGCCGACGATCACGAGGTGTGGCTGCTGTCCTGGCTCCCCGGGCAGAGCACCGGCTTCCATGACCACGGCCATGCGGCCGGCGCGTTCGCGGTGGCGCAGGGCCAGCTGCGCGAGCGGACCGTGGCCGCGGGCAACCGCCCGCTGGTACGGAACCTGACGGTCGCGCGGGGCAGCGTCAGGGCGTTCGGCCCGCACTACGCGCACGATGTGGTCAACCCCTTCGCCGAGCCGGCCATCTCGGTGCACGCCTACTCCCCGCCGCTCACCGCGATGCGGCGATTTGAGCTCACCGAATCGGGCCTGGTCCAGACGGGGACCGAGCAGGCGGAGCAGGACTGGTGACGCCGCCGGCGTCCCGTCCGCCGGGCAGCCGCACCATCGATCAGATCCTCGCCGAGGCCAGAGCCCGGCTGGACCGGCTCAGCCCGGTGCAGGCGTCGCGGGCGGCCCGCGAGGGCGCGGTGCTCGTCGACATCCGCCCCGCCGCCCAGCGCGGCACCGAGGGGGAGATACCCGGGGCGCTGATCGTGGAGCGCAACGTGCTCGAGTGGCGTTTCGACCCCGCCTCGGACGCCAGGCTGCCGCAGGCCAACTACGACCTGCAGGTGATCGTCGTCTGCTCGGAGGGCTACACATCCAGCCTTGCCGCTGCCGCCCTGCAGGATCTCGGCATCAGCGGCGCGACCGACCTCGACGGCGGGTTCCGCGCCTGGCAGGCCGCTGGCCTGCCGGTGCTGCCGGCGGCCTAAGGGCCCGGCGGCAGCCGAGTCGTGGCGTCACAGCAGGGATAGCTGGACCGGCTCCGGCGGTTCGGGCTGGGGGCCGTGCCGCGGCTGGGGGGTTCGCGGCTGGATGCGGCGGGCCTGCCCGGGGGTGGCCTGGCCGACCCGATGGCGCTGGGCCAGTTCCCTGACCTGATCGGCGATCTGTGCCTGATAGGACTTGGGCGCGTACGCGCCCCGGCCGTACATGGCGCGGTAGGCGTCCACCAGGTCAGGGAAGTTCTCGCCGAGCCATTTCAGGAACCACTCGCGCGCACCCGGGCGCAGGTGCAGCACGATCGGGGTGACGTGCGCGGCCCCGGCCTCGGCGGCGAGCCGCACGGTCCGCTCGAGCTCGGCGGGGGAGTCGGTGAGGAACGGCAGCACCGGGCCCATCAGCACGCCGCACCGCAGCCCGCGCTCGTTCAGCGCGGCGCAGACCCCCAGCCGGCGCTCCGGGCTGGGCGTTCCCGGCTCCACGGATCGAGAAATCTCTTTGTCGACAAAGCCGACGGAGACGTTGAGCCCCACGTCGGTGACCTCCGCGGCCTCGGCCAGCAGGTCCAGGTCGCGCAGGATCAGCGTGCCCTTGGTCAGGATCGAGAACGGGTTGGCCGCGTCCCGCAGCGCCTCGATGATGCCCGGCATCAGCCGGTAGCGGCCTTCCGCGCGCTGGTAGCAGTCGACGTTCGTGCCCATGGCCACGTGCTCGCCCTGCCATTTCGGCGCCGCCAGCTCCTTGCGGGCCAGCTGCGGCGCGTTCACCTTGACCACGATCCGCGAGTTGAAGTCGTGCCCGGCATCCATATCAAGATATTTATGACTATTCCTAGCATAACAGTAGGAACAAGCATGAGAGCAGCCCCTATAGGGATTTATCGTCCAGCGGAAGGCCATCCGCGACGCCGGGGGGACCTGGTTGATGATCGACCGGGCGTGCACCTCGTAGAAGGTCATGCCGCGGAAGCCGGGTGTGTCGAAGGTCCGCGCCACCGCGCCGCGCTCGAACAGGGCCGGCGCGGCCGCGCCGGACCCTGGTGACCCGTCGGCTTGACCGGCGTCGAGGCGCAGGCTGTCCCACCGCATAGCGTTAAGGCTAGAATAATTGTTCGACTATCTCAAACTGATCGAGCCCTCGTTCGATCGTGTGTCGCGCGGGCGCCGGACGGGATACAGTTCACTCTCCGCCGGCAAAGCGAGGGTAAAAGCAACTCAAGCGGGGGATAGTAGGGAGTGGATCCCTACCGCTGTCCCGGCAGCGGTGGCGCGGACGTGGTGCGGAGGTGGCCATGGCCCTGTCCATGGACGAGCAGCGCATCCTCGATGAGATGGAGCGCAAGCTTGCCGATGACGATCCCCTGCTGGCATCGAGGCTGACATCGTTCGGGCGCCCGGGCGTAGCCGCGCTGATGCGGTCCCGGCGCGCGCGGGTCGTGCTGTCGTTCCTGGTGCTGATCGCGATCGCCGCGGTCTCGCTGGCGATCTACGCGCTGACCCCGTTCCGGACCAGCTTCGATCCCAAGGGCTCGGCAAAGCCCGCACCGTCACACAGCAGCCAGTCGGTGACCCCGTCCTCCCGGCACACCGGGAGCCCGACCACGCCCTGACCGGCGTCTGGGACCTGGCCGGGTGTTACGACTCGCGCCAGAGCTGGATCAGGTACTGTTCCAGGCCCTCGAGCCGCTTCTTCGCCTGCTGGAAGTCGTCGCCGAGCGGGTCGACGTCCGTCTCGAACAGGGCGGCGTAGCGCCGCAGGGCCTCGGCCCGGTTGCGGGTGTACACGTGCACGCCGTAGTCGCCCACCCCGCCGGCCAGCCGGATGCCGTCCACCGCTGAGTCGGCCCGGCCGGTGTCGTTGATGCTCAGCCTGCCCCGCAGGTACAGCACGCACTTCGCCTCATCCTCGTAGCCGTCGCTGAACGGAGGCGGCGCGTCTTCCCATTCCTCGATCGTGAGCTGGACGTTGACGTGTTCCTGGGCGCAGGCGACGAGCATCTGCTCGCGGTTGGTGCTGATAAGCGAGCCGTTGGGTGCTGGGCTGCCCGGCGCATCCGGGTCGACCGACGGATCATGGACGCGAAACATCCGTTTCTCCGGGAAGACCGGGATCTCCAGCCGAATCAGCCTGCGGCCCACTAATTCCCCCTAGCCAGGTGATATCCCTGGGATACAGCATGGACCGTGCTGACCTCGCGTGTACCTGCAATCCGTGATAAAGGCCTGTTACCCTGCGCACGCTACGGACGGGCTGGGCGGAACCGGGCACCGCGGGTCTTCCTGGCGCTTCCGGTCGCCGTTATCCTCCGATCATGCGCCACGACGACCTGCCCGGGATCACCGGGGTGAGCCACCGCTACCTGGACGCGCGCGGGCTGCGGATGCACGTGGCCGAGGCCGGCTCCGGGCCGCTCGTGCTGCTGCTGCACGGGTTCCCCGAGTGCTGGTACTCCTGGCGGCACCAGCTCACCGCGCTGGCCGGTGCCGGGTACCACGCGGTAGCGCCGGACCAGCGCGGCTACTGCCGGACCGGCGGGCCCGAGGACGCCGGCAAGTACACGATGCTGCACCTGACCGGGGACGTGATCGCGCTCATGGACGCCCTCGGCGAGCAGCGGGCGGTGGTGGCCGGGCACGACTGGGGCGCGCCGGTGGCATGGCACACGGCGCTGCTGCGGCCGGACCGGGTCCGCGGGGTGATCGGGCTCAGCGTGCCGTACCGCCCGCGGGGGAGCAGGCCCCCGATCGCGGCGCTGCGCGAGGCGGCCGGGGACGGCTTCTACATGATCTACTTCCAGGAACCGGGCGTTGCCGACGCCGAGCTGGCCAGGGACCTGCGGCAGACCTTCACCCGGGTGCTGTACGCGGCCTCGGGCGACGCCCCGGCGCTGGTGCCGGTGGTCCCGCCGGGCGGCGGGTTCCTCGACATCTGCGCCGAGCCCCCCTCGTCGGGCCTGCCCGCGTGGCTGACCAGTGACGACATCGACGCGTTCGCCGCCGAGTACGCCGACGTCGGCTTCACCGGCCCGCTCAACTGGTACCGCAACCTGGACCGCAGCTGGGAGCTCACCGCCGCCTGGCACCACGCGCCGGTCACGGTGCCGGCCCTGTTCGTGGCCGGCGACCGCGACCTGGTCCTGCTCGGTGGCCGGGACGGGCTGCCACGTCTGCGCGATAACGCGCCGCAGCTTCGCGAGCCGGTGCTGCTCGGCGGCTGCGGCCACTGGACCCAGCAGGAGCGGCCGGACGAGGTCAGCAAGGCCATGATCGGCTTCATCCGCGAGCTGGACTGAGCGTTCTGGGACGGATGCCCCCATGACCCTGGTGACCGAGCTCGACCTGCCGACCATCGACCTCGACTCCGACGAGCTCGCCGGCGACCGGTACCACCGGCTGCTGGCCGAGGTGCGCGAGCAGGGGGCCTGGCTGGCCAGCTCCCCGCTGGCGTTCATCGTGCTGGACCGTGAGGCGGGCGAGTTCTTTCTGCGCTCCCGGCAGGCGTCGTTCCCCGGCCGCGAGATCGCGGACGTGTTCGGGGTCACCAGCGGGCCGCTGCGCGACCACATCGACGCCAACATCCTCAACCAGCAGGGCGACCTGCACCGGCGGCTGCGGGCGCTGGTCGGCCCGGCGTTCACCCCGCGCGCCGCCGACCGGTGGCGGCCCGCGATGCGCGACTTCCTCGGCCAGCTCTGGGACCAGGTCGCCGCGGGAGGGCGCTGCGACCTCGTCGCCGCGCTGGCGAAGCCCTACCCGTCGCTGACGATCGCCGCCGTGCTCGGCGCCCCGGACCACGACGCACCGAGGCTGCACGAGTGGTCCAGCCTGGTGCAGCGGCAGTTCGACATCAAGGCGCTCGCCAGCCAGGTGCCGGAGATCGAGCGCGCGGTCGTCGAGCTGCAGGAGTACGTCGAGCAGTTGCTGGAGCAGCGGCGGGCCGAGCCGGGCGACGACCTGATCACCGCGCTGCTGGCGGCCGAGGACCGCGGCGACCGGCTGTCCCACGCCGAGTGCGTCAACCTGGTGGGCAACGTGATCGCCGGGGGAGTCGACACCACACAGGCCCAGCTCTCGCACGCGATGCGGCTGTTCGCCGCGCATCCGGGGCAATGGGAGCTGCTGCGCAGCAAGCCGCAGCTGACCCGGCGAGCCGTCGACGAGGTGCTCAGGGCCGAGCCGATCACGCCGTTCACCGCGCGGATCTGCACCGGGCAGCTCGAGCACCGCGGCGTGACGTTCCCGGCCGGCACGATCGTCGCGATCTGCGCTGAGCGGGCCAACCGCGAGCAGCCCGGCGGTGAGGAGTTCGACATCACGGCCGAGCGCGACGGGCGGCTGCTGACGTTCGGCGCGGGCACGCACTACTGCCTGGGCGCCAACCTGGCCAGGGCCGAGCTGGAGGAGGCGCTGGCCTTCCTGGCGCCGCGCATGCCGGGGCTCGAGGCGGCGGGGCCGGCGGTGCTGGGCGGCGTGGAGGGAATCTACGGCATCAACGAGCTGCCGCTGCGCTGGAAGGCGGCCGGGTAGCGGTCCCGGCTCACCAGGTGCCGGCGGGCGGCGGGTCCGGCAGCTTGCTGCGCTCGCGCACCTCCTGCCACAGCTCCGCATAGCCGCGGGCGGCCGCGCTGCGCGGCGCGAACGCGGTCACCGGGGCGCGCTCCACCGACATCCGCTCGATCAGCGACAGCGCCGGGATCGCGACGGCCGCGACGTCGGCGCGGTCGGCCGGCAGCTGCTCGGAGATCTCCCGGTGCAGCCGCTTGCGCCGGTCGATCATGGAGAAGAACGCCAGGATCGCGGGCTTGCTGCCGTCGAAGCCGCTGATGAACTCCGTCAGCTGGTCCAGGGTGCGGATCGAAAGCGTGGTCGGGATCAGCGGGACCAGCAGCATATCGGCGGCGTGCAGCACGCTCTCGGACAGCAGCGAGATGCCGGGCGGGCAGTCCAGGAAGATCACGTCGTACTCGTCGCTCAGCGGCGCGAGCAGGCTGCCGAGCCGGCGCGACGGCTTCTTGGCCGCGTCGAGCACCAGGTCCAGGTTGCGGTAGGTGAAGTCGGCGGGCAGCAGGTCCAGGTTGTCGAAATCGGTCGCCTTGATCGCGTCGTCCAGCGGCCGCTTCCCGTGGATCAGCGCCTTGCCGCCGCCCTTGACCCGGGGCCGGACCCGGAACAGGAAGCTGGCCGCGCCCTGCGGGTCGAGATCCCACAGCAGCACCCGGTAACCCTGGTGCGCCGCCAGGTAGCTGAGGTTGACCGCGGTCGAGGTCTTGCCCACGCCGCCCTTGATGTTGTACATCGCGAAGGTCTTCATGCCGCGGCGATCCCGATCAGGGCCCGGAGCCGGCCCTGGCTGGCGGGGCTGGCGAAGTCACGGAACCGGCCCGCGAACTCGCTGCGCGCCCGCCGCTGCCTCGAGATCAGCGCGGCGGCGATCTCGCCCATCGCGAGCAGGGTGGCGGCGGGCGCGGAATGGTCGGCCATCATCTGCTCGGCAAACTCCCTGAGTTCCTCGTGCTGCACCTGGGTGTCCTGGAACTCGCCGAGGCAGTCCTGCAGCGCCTTCAGGTCGCGCACCGTCCGCCAGTGCTCGCCGGGATCGTACAGGGACCCGAAGAACTCCAGCAGGTAGCGCAGCTCCTTGCACCGCTTGCGCAGCTCGTGCAGGCTCTCCGGGGGCGAGGTGGCGGTGATCGCGCTGCCGTCGCGGATCACCCGGCGGTGGGCGCGGGCTATCCGGCCGCCGGCCAGCCGCGCCGCGGTGGGGCGGGTGCGCGTGGCCGCAGCGGCCGCCAGCGCCTGCCGCCACTGGATGCTGAGCCGGGCGAACCGCGCGGAACGCAGGCCGCGGACCAGCAGCCGCCGCTCCACGGCCCGGCTCCGGCGCAGGTGGTCATGGAATGGCTCGAGGTCGCCCGCCGTGGCGGCGACCAGGCTGGCGGCCATGTCGGAGAACCCGAGCAGGTAGACGTCCAGGTCCCTGGTCGGCGTCGTCAGGTCGCCCAGCCACTTGAACTCGGGGCGGAACCGCCCGGCCACACCTTCGGGCAGCGCGTCGCCGGCGAGCTTCAGCGCCGACCTGGTGCGCCGCACCGCGATCCGCAGGTCGTGCAGGAACTCGGTGTCTATGTCGCGAACCGTGCCGTTCACGTTGGCCTCGAGGGTATCCAGGAGCGCGGTCAGCACCATCGCCATCGCCACCGAGGCGGGCATGCGCGAGCTCAGCCGGACATTGATCTTACTGGAGTAGTCGCCGGGCCGGCGGCCCGCCGCCGCCAGCGCGGCCTCCAGCCCGGACGGGCTGCCGTCGGCGACCCCGGGAATCGCGGCCAGCTGTTCCACCAGCCGCAGCGCCTGCGGCTGGTAGCCGCGCAGCGGGCTCACGGCGACGCGCGGCGGCACGGTGCCGGCGGCCGGGTAGGTGACCGACATGCGGTCCACGGTGATCCGGGCGATCGTCTTGTCGTCGGCGTTCAGCACCCGGTTTTCCCGCACCGAGCTGACCGCCCGGGCCACCGGCAGCAGCGCGCGCACGCCGACAACCGGGCCGAGCTGGTCCCGCAGCGGCCCCAGGGGCAGCACGTCAAGCCCTCCCGGCCACTTCAGCGCGCGGCCGGCGCTGTGATCATCGGCGAGGATCGTGCCGTCCCGGCGGGTGAGCACCAGGTCGGTTGCGCCTCGGCTGCTGATCTGCTCCAGGGCGAGGCCGGAGTTGTAGAGCCGCCAGTCGAAGGTGTCCAGCCACAGACGGCGCAGCGCCACGGATCTGGCCGCCTCCGAGACGGTGAACGCCGATCCCGGCAGCTTCAGGAGCTGGCCGGGCTCGGCACCGTCATCGGAGTTGACCACGAACTGCCGCAGCACGTTCTGCAAAATACGACCTCACAAGAATTGCAGTGGAAGATATCCGAGAAAGGGACATTAGGCGTTAATTGTACGTTTGGCACTCTAGCAGCGGTGGCAGATGCCGACTAGCTCACCGAATAAGCCTAGGCTCGCGGTGTGACCGACTGGACGACCGTATCTTCGCTCGCGACCGGCGCCGGGACGCTGGTCCTCGCCGTGGCCACGTTCGCCGCCGTGCGATCGGCAAACCGCGCCGCGCGGGTGGCCGAGCGGTCGCTGCTGGCCGGCATGCGCCCGCTGCTCGTGCCCTCCCGTCTGGACGACGCCGACCAGAAGATCTTCTTCGCGGGCGGCAAGTACCTGGTGGTGCCCGGCGGCAGGGCCATCGCCCAGGAGGAAGAGGGGGTCATCTACCTCGCCGCGTCGCTGCGCAATGCGGGCAACGGGCTGGCCGTGCTGCACGGATGGCGATTCTACCCGGGCGACCTGCGTGGCGAGGACCGCCCGGGCCCGGAGGATTTCACCAACCAGACCCGCGACCTGTACGTCGCGCCCGGCGACACCGGCTTCTGGCAGGGCGCGTTCCGCGATCCCGGCGGCGACGACTACGAGCAGGCGCACCAGGCCATCAAGGACGCCGAGCCGCTCACGGTCGACCTGCTGTACGGCGACAACGAGGGCGGGCAGCGCGTGATCACCAGGTTCATCCTGCGGCACGGCCGGGAGGGGATCCTGATCACCTCGGCCACCCATCACTGGAACGTGGACCGGCCCGACCCGCGGTAGGACGATGGTCGAAGAAGGCGCCACGTGTCCTGAGGAGGGTCCATGCTCTACGCGTTCGGGTTCGGCCGGATCGGCGTGCTGGCCGGCGACCTGTACTTCGTCGATCCGGAGCCGGGCGCCGGCCAGGAAGGCGCCGAGCACGGCGTCCGCCTCGAGGTCCGGCTGCTCGACCGCGGCGAGCTTCGCGGATCGAGGTACTCGGCGCAGCCGATCGAGGTGGGCCGGCCGGTCTGGCGCGCTGACCTGCTGGAGACGGTGGACGGGCCGCCGGGCAGCCTGAACCGGGCGCACCACCACCCGCGGTTCCGGGGCTGGGAGCCGGGGCGGCGCGTTTTTGACGCCGACCTGACCGTCAGCCCGGTGCAATGGGTGGGCGACCAGCTTGCCGATCTGGACGGGCTGCTCGAGCGGGCAGGCATCCCCGGCGACGAGGCCACGGCGGCCGACGCCAAGGCCGTGCGCGACTGCCTGCCGGAGATCATGGACGCGGTCGGCCGGCTGCTGCAGAAGGTACGGGACGGCGAGCTCGCCACGGCGCCGGGCGGTGACGGCGACCCGGCCGCGTTCGCCAGGGCAGGCTGGCTGTGAGCTCTCGCGGCTGCCTGCCGTCGAGGGTCAGAACGGGGTCCTGGCCAGCCATCTGGTGAGCAGTGCCTGGTCGCCGAGCACCTCGACCTGCGGGTCGTCCGGCGATACCCGGCCCAGCAGCACGAGCAGCAGCCGCCCCGCCGGGCCGCGCAGCGCGACGTCGCCCTTGCCGTGACCGGGCTGCACGGTCAGCGAGTCACCGTCGCGGCGCACCAGCCACTCGCCGTCCACGCCGTCATCGGTCGCGTGCACGTGCAGCACCGCGCCGTCGGGCAGCGCGTCCACGCGCGCGTCGGGTGCCACGATCTCGGACATGAAGCCGAGCCACTCGTCGATGGCGTCCGCGGCCAGGTCGGGTTCGAACTCCGGCTCGCGGTCCATCGCGATCTCGGCGTCGGCGCGATGCACTGCGGTCTCGTGCGCCATCCGGCGGGCCCAGTAGCTGGCCGGGCGCAGCCCGTCGGAGGTCCACACCGGATCGCTGCCCGCCTCCCGCACCGCCCCGATGATCCGCGCGGCCCCGGCCCGCAGCCACGCCGCGTGCAGCGCGGGGTCGTCGGGGATCCGGCCGTCGGGGACCTGGCGGAACGGGATGAACTCGGCCGACCGGGTGGCCGCGATCTCGGCCGCCCACCGGTGCGCGCGGCCGACGTGGGTGGCGAGCTGCCGCAACGTCCATTCCGGGCAGGTCGGCACCTGCCTGGTCAGGTCGGCACCGTGCACCAGCCCGGCGAGGGTCTCGGTGCTCGCCTCGATCTCGGCGTAGCAGCGCTCCACGGCGATAGGCGGCATCGCGTTCCCTCCGGCAGCTCGGCTGGTGATGACCGGAGCAGGCTAACCCCCGGCCCGGGCCGGCCCAAAGCTGACCCGGCCGTGCATTGTTTAGCGGCCATTACCGGGATCGACCATTAATCTTCGCCATTCAGCCCACCGGTTCGTTCTGGACGTTTCCGAGCCTATACCGATATTGTCTGACTGAACGGTCAGACAGCAGGTCGGACACCCTGAACGCTTGGTCGTTGCGGTGCGTACCGCGTCACGGAAAGGGCATCGCGATGGCCCGGTCACTGGGGCGGCGCGCCGCCAGCATCCTGATCACGATCGCCATCTGCGCAAGCTTGCTGGCGGCCGCCGCGGCTGGCAGCGCGGCCCGGGCGGTCACCGCCGCTTCC
>JASHOI010000749.1 GCA_030041195.1 Streptosporangiaceae bacterium
TCCGTGTGCCCGAAGTCCGGGTGGTCAACGATCCGCTGAAGCTGCGTAGCACCAGTCATGATCATGTTAGTCTCGCCGCGCCCGATCGCCGCGAGCGTCGCTCCGGCGTCGAATCGCTCGTGCAGGCGCAGCGAGCCGCCGGAGACCGCCACCATCGCCAGGATGTCTCCGGGCATCCCGACGTGGTTGATCGGCCCGTCGCCGATCGTCCTGGCTTGCGCGACGCGGTACGCGGCGGTCTGGACGCGGCCGAGCCGGACCAGCCCGGAATGGCGCAGCAGCGCGCCCTTGGGGCGGCCGGTGCTTCCCGAGGTGTACACGAGGAGCGCCACGTCCTGCGGGTCTGCCTCGGCCGCGCGCTGCGCCACGGCCGCCGGGTCAACGCCTGCACCGGCGGCGTCGAGCTCTTCGTCGACCGCCTGCAGCGGGCCGGCCGATCCCAGAACGTGGACGGCGTGCGCCTGTCCAGCGTCGCGCGCCGCCTGCCGCAGGTCGCCGGCCAGCCGACGGCCCTCGAACTCCTCGATCGACAGCACCAGCTTCGGCTCGGCGTCGCCGAGCACATAAGCGAGCTCCGGCACGGTGTGGCGGGGGTTGAGGCCGAACCAGATCGCACCGATCTTGGTGGCGGCGAGGTAGCAGACCACAAACGCCGGCCGCGGCGTCGACAGCAGGCCGACCCGGTCGCCGGGGGCCACGCCGACGGCAAGCAGCGCCCGCGCGGTGCGGTCGACCGCTGCGGCCAGGGCCCGGTAGCTGACCGGGCCACCGTCGGTGCGAAGCGCCGGGAGGTCCGGAGCCAGCGAGGCGTAGTGATCGATGTAGGCGGGCAGCGTCGGCAGCGCCGGGCCGGCCTTCGGCGTCACCGGCCAGCCTCGCGCTGGATCGCCTCGGCCTGCGCGTCAACGTGCAGCACCAGCCAGGTGGCGGCCACGGCCGGGCGGTCGGCGTCAGCCACGTTGACGGTGCCTTCGCAGGTCACAAGCGCGCGCGACGGGGTCTTGAGGCGCACCGCGGTCACGCTGCGGCTCACCCGCACCGACTCGCCGACGTGCACCGGCCGGGTGAAGCGCACCCGGTCGAGGCCGTAGTTGTACGCGTACGTGGTGGCCGGGTCGAGCAGCGGCCGCGCCAGGTCCGCGTGCGCGACCAGGGACAGCAGCAGGAACCCGTCGACGAGATCGTGGGCGGGGCTTGGCGGCAGCGACCTGCCCAGCGCGCCGGCGGTCAGGTACGTCGAGAACGCGAAGCCGTCCAGATGCTCGCGGTCGATGGTCAGCCAGCCGGAGACATCGGTGACCCCCCGCAACTCGCCGACGCGCCGGAACGGGAGCGGAGCCGGGCGGCCGGCCGGTCCGGCCGGTCCGGCCGGACCGGGTGCGAGCCTCTCGTGCGCTTCCCCGCCTGCTGTCACGTCTGCTCCCTGCGGGCCTCGATGGCGATGATGTACCAGTTCGTGGGGCTGGATTCTCGATCGTAGGCGGCCGGCCCAGCCGGCCGGCCGCGGACCGGCGGCCGGCTTCTCTGCCCGGGGCCGGGTATGTCGATGATCTAGGAGGATCGCGGGCATATGCCGCCGCGCAGGCTCCTAGATCATTAAGCGGGCGGCGCGGCAGGCTGGGCGGTGCGGTCAGAGGTCGCCGAGGGCGCCGACCGGCGATTCGATGCAGTCGGCGACGTAGCGGAGGAACCCGCCGGCGGTGCCGCCGTCGCATACCCGGTGGTCGAAGGCCAGAGTCAGCTCGCCCATTTTCCGCACCAGGACCTGGCCGTCGACGACCCACGGCCGGTCGATGATGCGCCCCAGGCCGAGGATCGCGACCTCGGGGTAGTTGATGATCGCGGCGGAGCCGTCGACACCGAACACGCCGTAGTTGTTGACGGTGAAGGTGCCGCCGGTGAGGTCGGCGGGCGTGAGGCTGCCGTCGCGCGCCGCCGCGGTCCGCGCGGTCAGTGCCGCGGACAGTTCCCGGGTGGACAGCCGGTGCGCGTCGTGGACCACCGGAACGACCAGGCCGTGCCCGGTCTGGGCGGCGAACCCGAGGTGCACGTGGCCAGGCACGACGATCTCGTCGCGGTCGATGTGCGCGTTCAGCTCGGGGTACTGCCGCAGTCCCAGCAGGGCGAAGCGCGCCACCAGGGCCAGCAGGCTCACGGGCTGCTGCGCGGCGTTCGCGTTCAGCGCACGCCGCGCCTCGAGCAGGCCGGTGGCGTCGACGTCGACCCAAACGGTGGCCTCGGGGATCTCGCGACGCGACCGGCTCAGCTTGTCCGCGGCTGCCCGGCGCAGGCCGCGCAGCGGGATCCGCCGTTCGCCCGGGTCAGCGGGTCCTCGCTCCGGCGCCGCTGGATGCCCGGTCAGCGCACGGCGGACGTCGTCACGGCGCACCAGGCCGGATGGTCCGGTGCCGGTCACGCTCCTGAGGTCGAGGCCGGCGTCACGGGCCATCTTGCGCACCAGGGGAGAGATCACCGCCACTGGGCCGGGCCGGCCGGGCGCGGGCACGGGAGCCGACGCGGGCACGGGAGCCGGCGCGGGCACGGGAGCCGGCGCGGCGGCCGGCACCGGTTTCAGCGCCCGGCGCGAACGGCGGGCGGCGCGCTGACCCTGACGTGACGGGCCGGTCGTGCCGTAGCCGATGAGGACGTTCCCGCTGGTTTCTCCGGCGTCCGGCTCGTCGGCGGTGATCGTGATCAGGGGCTGGCCGACCGCGACCACCGCGCCGGGCGCGGCGTGGATCCGGGCCACGGCGCCGGCGAACGGGACCGGGACCTCCACCGCGGCCTTCGCCGTTTCCACCTCCACGACCGGCTGATCGACGTCCACGTGATCGCCGATCTGGACCCGCCAGGCGATGATCTCCGCTTGCTCCAGCCCCTCGCCGAGATCAGGCAGCAGAAAGTCAGGCATCGTCGTCCCACTGCAGCCGCGCGATGCCGTCCAGGATCCGCTCCACGTCCGGCAGGTGGAGGTGCTCCAGGTGCGGCGGCGGGTAGGGGACGTCGAAGCCGGTGATCCGCAGGATCGGTGCCTCCAGGAAGTGGAAGCACTGCTCGGTGAGGCGGGCGGCGACCTCGGCGCCGTAGCCGCCGAACCCTGGCGCTTCGTGCACGACGACGGCGCGGCCGGTGCGGCACACCGACTCGGCCACGGTCGCGTCGTCAAACGGCGACAGCGAGCGAAGGTCGATGACCTCGACGTCCCAGCCCTCCGCGACGGCGGCGCCGGCCGCCTCGAGCCCGGTCTGCACCGTGCCGCCGTAGGTGATGAGCGTGACGTCCGTGCCCGGCCGGCGGATCACCGCCCGGTCGATGGCCGGGCCGTCCGTGGTCAGCGCGGCCGTTTCCTTGGACCAGTAGCGCCGCTTGGGCTCGAGGAACACGACGGGGTCGGGGCAGTCGACCGACTGGCGCAGCAGGCGGTAGGCGTCCGAGGGGGTTCCCGGCGTCACGACGCGCAGCCCCGGGGTGTGGGTGTAATAGGCCTCCGAGGAATCGCAGTGGTGCTCGACGCCGCCGATGCCGCCACCGAACGGGATCCGCACCACGATCGGCAGCACCACGCGGCCGCGGGTCCGGTTGTGCAGCTTGGCGAGGTGGCTGGTGACCTGCTCGAAGGCCGGATAGGCGAACGCGTCGAACTGCATCTCGACGACCGGCACCAGGCCGTTCATCGCCATCCCGATCGCGGTGCCGATGATGCCCGACTCGGCCAGCGGCGTGTCGAACACCCGGCGCTCGCCGAACCGGGCCGCGAGCCCGTCGGTGACCCGGAAGACTCCGCCGAGCGTGCCGACGTCCTCCCCGAAGACCAGCACCCGGTCGTCAGCGGACAAGCTGTCGGCCAGGGCGGCGTTCAGCGCGCCTGCCATGGTCACCGGTGCGGTGGCGGGCTTGGTGCCGCTGGTCTGCCCGGCCGCTGACAGCACGCCGGTCATTGCCCGGGGTCCTCCAGTTCGCTGAGCAGCGCTGCCCGCTCGTGCTCCAGGGCCGGCGTGGGCCGGGCGTACACGTGGGCGAACAAATCGGCGGGGTCGACGTCGGCATCAACGTTCATGCGTTCCCGAACTCGGTCGGCGAACTGCTCGGCCTCGGCCGCCAGCCGCCGGGCTGCAGGCTCATCTATCAGGCCCGCCGCGGTGAGGTAAGCCTCGAGCCGGGCTATGGGGTCGCGGGTGAGCCAGCCCTGGACCTCGTCCGCTTCGCGGTACCGGGCGGCGTCATCGGCGTTGGTGTGGGCCTCGATGCGATAGGTGATCGCCTCGATCAGGGTCGGCCCCTCGCCGGCCGCGCCCCGCTCGATGCCGGTGCGGACCGCCGAGTAGACGGCCGCGGCGTCGTTGCCGTCGATGAGCAGTGCCGGGATGCCGTACCCGATGCCCTTGGCGGCCAGGGTCGGTGCGGCGGTCTGCTTGGCCAGCGGCACGCTGATCGCGTAACCGTTGTTCTGCACCAGGAACACCACCGGCGCCCGCCACACCGCGGCGAAGTTGAGGGCCTCGTGGGTGTCGCCCTCGCTGGTCGCGCCGTCGCCGATCAGCACCAGCGCCACCTGGTCCTGCTGCTTGAGCCGGGCGGCGTGGGCCAGCCCGACGGCGTGCAGCGCGCTGGTGGCCAGCGGGGTGCACTGCGGCGCGACGCGGTACCGGTACGGGTCGTAGCCGCAGGGCCAGTCGCCCCGCAGCAGCGAGAGCGCCTCGACGGGATCGACGCCGCGGGTCACGACCGCCACCGTGTCGCGGTAGGTGGGAAACAGCCAGTCATCGTCGCGCAGCGCGAGAACGGCCCCGACCTGGCAGGCGTCCTGGCCGCGGGAGGACGGGTACACGGCGAGGCGGCCCTGCTTGGTGAGCGTGGTGGCCTGCTGGTCGAAGCGCCGCCCCAGCACCATGCGGCGATGCAGGTCGAGCAGTACCGGCGGTTCGGGCAGGGTCAGCCCGCCCGGATTCTGCCCGGGGCGGCCGTCAGGATCTATCAGCTGCAGCGGCGCCGCGCTCGGCAGCAGGCTCTGGCCGGCCGCCGTGCGGGCGGTCCCGGCAAAGGTCGTCACGGCAGCTCCTTCCGTGCTTCCTTTTCCAGAGCATGCCCGCCCAGCCCGCCATACTTCCAGCGACTGAATATAAGACGAGATTGATGGCGCATATCAGCCGTATACGATGGTCATATGGCCCCGAGCGAGCCACCGGCGGCGCAGCCGCGTGGACACATGGCACCGCTGGACGACACCGACCGGCTCATCGTCGAGGCGCTGCGGGCCGACGGCCGCCTGTCCATGCGCGCGCTGGCAAGCCGGGTGCACCTGTCCCGGGCCAACGTCTACGCCCGCGTGGCCAGGCTGCAGCGGGACGGCGTGATCACCGGCTACGCCGCGCTCGTCGACCCGGTTCGGTACGGGTACGGGCTGTCGGCCTACGTCTACCTGGACATCGCCCAGCGGTCCTGGAAGGCGGTCCGCCGCCAGCTGCTGAACATGCCCGAGGTCGATCACGTCGCGCTGATCTCGGGAGAGCACGACATCCTGGTGCGGGTCCGCGCCCACGACGCCGCGTCGCTGCGCGACGTCGTGCTCACCAAGCTGCAGGAGATGCCGGAGATCCGGGCGACCCAGACCGTGCTGATCTTCGAAGAGCTGGATCCGGCTACCGAGCCGCCGGGCTCCGCCGCACCCGCAGGCCGTCAAAGGCGATAGCGCACACCGCGTCGGCCAGCCCGGGGCCGGCCCTGCGGCCGGCCGGCCGGTACCACTCGACCAGCGAATTGACCATGCCGAACAGCAGCCGGGCGGCGACCGCGGGGTCCACATCGGCGCGGATGTCCCCGTCCCGCTCGGCCTCCGCGACCAGATCGGCGACCAGCCGGTCGAACGCGCGCCGTCGGTTCAGGGCCGCACGCTCGGCCTCGGTGTTGCCGCGCACCCGCAGCAGCAGCGTGACGTAGGGGAGCTCGGCCTGCAGCACGCCGACGGACCCGCGGACCAGGTGTTCCAGCCGCTCGATCGCTGGCGCGTCCAGCGCTCGCGCCTGGTCGGCCACGGCGGACCAGCCGTCCAGAGCCCGGCTGGTGGCGAGGCGCAGCAGTTCCTCCTTGCCCGACACATGGTGATAGATCGCTGATTTGGTGATCCCGAGCCGGCGGGCCAGGTCTTCCATGCTGGTGCCGTCGTAGCCGCGCTCGTTGAACACCTCGACCGCGACCGCGAGCAGTGTGTCGAGGTCGTACCCGGGCCGCCCCGGACCAGGCCGGCCGGGGCGCTCCAGGCTGCGGGACGGCGCAGCGTTCAGGCCGGTCAATAGGCCGGGCCTGGGGACGCGCCCCAGGGGCCGGCTCGTGGTCTTGTCGGCGGCCATGAGCGTATAGTAACTTACTGAACATTCGGTTGGTAATTGTTCGGGAGCGGAAGCCATGGCCACCGTCAGCCCGCCGGAAGAGCTCAGCGGCCACTTCGACCAGACGCTGGAGCGCGGCCGGCGGATAGAGCCGCGGGACTGGATGCCGGACGCCTACCGCGCCACGATGATCCGGCAGATCGCCCAGCACGCCCATTCCGAGATCATCGGTATGCAGCCCGAGGGCAACTGGATCACCCGCGCTCCCTCGCTGCGCCGCAAGGCGATCCTGATCGCCAAGGTGCAGGACGAGGCGGGGCACGGCATGTACCTGTACTCGGCGGCCGAGACGCTCGGCGCCGACCGCGCCGACATGACCGAGAAGCTCATCTCCGGGCGGCAGAAATACTCCTCGATCTTCAACTACCCGACGCTGAGCTACGCCGACGTCGGCGTGATCGGCTGGCTCGTGGACGGCGCCGCCATCTGCAACCAGGTGCCGCTGTGCCGGTCCTCGTACGGCCCGTATGCCCGGGCCATGGTGCGCATCTGCAAGGAGGAGTCATTCCACCAGCGGCAGGGGTACGAGCTGCTGCTGACGATGATGCGCGGCACCGACGCGCAGCGCGCGATGGTGCAGGACGCCACGAACCGGTTCTGGTGGCCGTCGCTGATGATGTTCGGGCCGCCGGACGACCAGTCCCCGAACACCGCGCAGTCGATGGCCTGGGGCATCAAGCGGCACACCAACGACGAGCTGCGGCAGCGCTTCGTGGACATGACCGTGCCGCAGGCGCGCAAGCTCGGCGTCACCCTGCCCGACCCCGAGCTGAGCTGGAACGCCGAGCGCGGGCACTACGACTTCGGGCAGGTGGACTGGGCGGAGTTCATCGCCGTGGTCAAGGGCAACGGGCCGTGCAACGCGCAGCGCATCGCGCGGCGCCAGGCGGCGCACGCGGACGGCGCGTGGGTTCGCGAGGCAGCGGCGGCCTACGCGGCCAAGGCGGCGCTCCGGGCCGGCGAGGGGGTCGCGTGATGGCGGAGACCCGCGGGGCCGGGAACGGGCCGACCGGGCCGGCCGGGCCGGATGAGGTGCGCTCGGGCTGGCCGCTGTACGAGGTGTTCCTGCGCGGCAAGCGCGGCCTGAACCACGTGCACGTGGGGTCGCTGCACGCCCCGGACGCGCAAATGGCGCTGCGCCACGCCCGCGACCTGTACACCCGGCGGAACGAGGGCGTGAGCATCTGGGTGGTCGCGTCCCGGGACATCACGGCCTCCAGCCCGGACGAGAAGGACCCGTTCTTCGCGCCGTCCGGGGACAAGGTCTACCGCCACCCGACGTTCTACGAGATCCCCGATGACGTGCCGCACATGTAGCCAGGGACGGCCCCGGTGACCGAGGACCAGTTCGACGCCTACCAGAGCCTGGCCGAGGAGACCGAGGACCATCGCTGGGCCTTCGGCAGCGGCTTCACCGACCCGCTGGAGGGCATCGACACCACGGTGCCCGACGGCGTCGACGGCGAGGCGCTGGCCGCGTACTGCCTGATGCTGGCGGACGACGCGCTGATCTACTCGCACCGGCTGCAGCAGTGGATGACCCGGCTGCCCGAGCTCGAGGAGGAGACCGCGCTGGCCAACATCGCCCTCGACCTGCTCGGGCAGGCACGGATGCTGCTGGAGCGGGCGGGCCGGGCCGAGGGCCGCGGCCGGGGCGAAGACCAGCTCGCGTTCTTCCGCGCGGAGGGCGAGTTCCGCAACGTCCGGTTCGTCGAAGCCCTGGACGCCGACTTTGCCGAGCTGGCCGGCCGGCTGCTGGTCTTCTCCGCCTGGCGGCTCGCGCTGTTCGCCGAGCTGGCCGGGTCGGCGGACCCTGTGCTCGCGGCGATCGCGGCCAAGGGCGCCAAGGAACTCGCGTATCACCGCGACTACGCCGCCGAGTGGGTGATCAGGCTCGGCGACGGGACCGCGCTGTCGCACGGCAAGATGCAGGCCGCGCTGGCCGCGATGTGGCCGCTGGTCGACGAGCTGTTCCGGCCCGACCCGGTGGCGGGCGCGCTGGCCGGCGTGGCCGTGCCCCCGGAGACGCTGCGGGACAGCCTCGGCGCGGTGCTTGACGCCGTGCTGGCCGAGGCGACCCTGGACCGCCCGGCGGCCACGCCGCTTGCCCTGGTGGACGCCCGGGGTGGACGCGAAGGCGTGCACACCGAGGCGTTCGGCTATCTGGTCGGCGAGCTGCAGAGCCTGGCCCGTGCCCACCCGGACGCGACGTGGTGACCGGCCGGCGGCTGCGCGCCGCCCGTGCGGCCGCCGCGGCGGTGCCCGACCCCGAGCTGCCGATGCTGACCGTGGCCGACCTTGGCATCCTGCGCGGCGTGACCGCCGAGGGCGATGCGGTGGTGGTCACGATCACGCCGACCTACTCGGGCTGCCCGGCCATGCGCGAGATCGCGCAGGACCTGCGTGCCGGGCTCGGCCGGGCCGGCTTCGCCGACGTCACGGTGCGCACCGCGCTCGCGCCGGCCTGGACCAGCGACTGGATCACCGCCGAGGGCCGCCGCA